>NZ_WWIQ01000020.1:6383-193825 GCF_009862985.1 Streptomyces sp. SID5464
GTTGACGGAGCCGAGGATGGTGCCGAACCCGGACAGGGCCAGGCCCATGAGCCACAGGTCCCCGCCGACCTGGGGAGTGCGCTCCCCACCGCTGAGCGGGGTGTAGGCGGTCCAGCCGTAGTCCGCGGCGCCCTGGGGGGTGAGCAGGCTGCCGAGCACGATCAGGCCGCCGAAGAGGAACAGCCAGTACGACAACATGTTCAGCCGCGGGAAGGCCACGTCCGGGGAGCCGATCTGCAACGGCATCACCGCGTTGGCGAACCCGGCGAACGTCGGCGTCGCGAACAGCAGCAGCATGATCGTGCCGTGCATGGTGAACGCCTGGTTGTACTGCTCGTGGGACAGCCACTGGATCCCCGGCCGGGCCAGCTCGGCCCGGATGGCCATCGCCAGCGCCCCGGCGATGAGGAAGAAGACGAACGACGTGATCAGGTACAGGTGCCCGATCTTCTTGTGGTCCGTGGTCGTCACCCAGGAGACGATCACCTGGCCCGGGCCGCGGCGCTCCGCCGCCGGTACCGGAGCGGCCGGTTCGGTATGTGTCGCCATGAGTTCCTCGATCGGCAGTGCGTGTCTGACCCGCCGGAAACTAGTCCTCCTGATGCGGAACAGCCGTCCGACGTGGGGCTCCTTGGGGCCGAACGGCCGAGCGGTCCATACGAATGAGTGGTGTTCCGAGGTAGGCGGTCGGCAGGTGCGGACGAAAGAGGAGTCGCTGCGTCCCGCGCTGCCCTGCCCTTCCTGATGCGGCAGCGTCGTAATCTCGCCGAATTTGTGTGCGGGCGTACGGCGAGGTGAGCGATGAGGCAAGCGGCGGAAGAATGGTGGGTGAGGGCCTGGCGGGGTACCAGGGCAGGTTCGGGCGAAACGAGCCGCCGGGCACACTCCGCAACCGCGACCGCTGTCTTCGGACCGGCACGAGTGTCTTCGGACCGGCACGAGCGCGCCGAAACGGAGGACCGACGCATGGCCACACCGCTCACCGCCGCCCGGCTCGTCGCCGCGCTGAAGGCCGAGGGCTGCGCCGTTCACGAGGTCGGCGGATGGCGCACCCACAACCGCAACCACAAGGGCCCGTGGGGTCCCGTGCACGGGGTGATGATCCATCACACCGTCACCGGGCCCGGCACGGACGTCGTCGGTCTGATCTACCACGGCCACAGCGCCCTGCCCGGTCCGCTCGCCACCGGATGCATCACCAAGGACGGCGTCGTCCACCTGACCGGCAACGGCCGGGCCAACCACGCCGGCGGCGGCGACGGTGACGTTCTCGATGCCGTCATCGGCGAGTCGTACGGCACGTATCCGCCCGCGACCCACGAGCACGACGGCTCGGCCGGCGCGGTCGACGGCAACGCCCGTTTCTACGGCTGGGAATGCGAGAACAAGGGCGACGGCAAGGACCCGTGGCCGAGCGCCCAGTACATCGCCATCGTCAAGGCCACGGCCGCGATCTGCCGCGCGCACCGCTGGGGCCCCAAGAGCGCGATCGGACACCTGGAGTGGAGCGACTGGAAGGTCGACCCGCGCGGGTTCGACATGGCCGGCTTCCGCCGTGACGTCGCCGACGCCCTGGCCCTCCGGGCGGGCCTGTGGGAAGGAGAGGACCCCATGCCGCAGTACGTCAACCTCGGTGCCGCCGGGGGCTATCGGCTCGCGCCCGGTGCCTGGGACTCGGTCGAGTTCGCCACGGAGTGGGCCGACGAGACCGGCGACCACGCCACCGGCGGGAGCGTCTTCGTCCGCGGCCCGGCCCGTTTCAGCGGGAGCGTCAGCCTGCACATCGACGGGCTGCCGGCGGGTGCGGTAGTCCAGGCACGCATGTCGGAGTACGAGGGCGACCAGCACCGCGCCGACCACCCGATCCACGAGATCGTCGGGACCGGCGGCGGCACCTTCGCGGTCGTGCCCCTGACGAAGCGGCTCCCGTCCGGCCGGAGCATGCGGGTACGGCTGCTGAACCAGGCCGCCGGCCCGGTGACCGTCGCGAGCGCGGTGCTGACCGTGCTGGTGTGGAAGGAGACCTGAGTCCCGGGCTCCAGCGCGCTACCGGGTCGGCAGCCCGGGACCCGTGCAGCGCACGTTCGCCGACGGCACTTCTCCGCGCACCGACCGGCCGCCCTTCGACGACGAGCGGGTGCGCCAGGCGTTCTTCCTCATCGCCGACCGGAAGGAGCTCGTCGACGGAGCCCTGTCCGGGGCCGGCGAGGTCGGCAACGACCTGTTCGGCAAGGGCTACGAGTACTACGCCGACGGCCTGCCCCAGCGCGAGCAGGACCTCGACCGCGCCCGCGCCCTGCTGAAGCGGGCCGGCGCCGGGAAGCTGAGGGTCACCCTGGACACCTCGGCCGTCGCCGCCGGTTTCACCGAGGACCAACCCCACCAAGTGGCAGCACAAGGACTTCGACGCCCTCTACCAGCAGGCCCAGTCGACCCGCGACAAGACCGGGCGGGCGGCCGTCTACGAGCGGATGCAGCGCCGTCTGTACGCCGAGGGCGGCTTCCTGCCGCCCTGGAGAAGAGCCCGAGAACGAAGGGACGGCGGCCGTGACCGAGACGGACCAGACCCCGACGCCGCAGCCCGTGGCCGAGATCCGCGACCTGCGCGGCGAGATCGACGGCCGTGCGATCGTCGACGGAGTCCGCCTGCGCGTGCTCCCCGGCCGTGTGACCGCCCTGGCCGGCGCCTCCGGCAGCGGCAAGACCACCACCGGCCTGGCGCTGCTGGGGGAGTACCCGGCCGGTGCCCGGGTCACGGGGGAGGTGCGCCGGTCCGGGGACGGTCCGGTCGGGTACGTGCCGCAGCATCCCGCCGCCGTCCTCAACCCCGCCCGCCGCGTCAGCGCCCTGCTCGACGACATCGCCCGCCCCCCGGGTACGCCACCTGCCCCGGCGCGAACGCCGCGGCGCGGCCCGCGAACTGGTCCTGCGGGCCCTGTCCGACGCCCAGCTCCCGGACGCCGAAGCCGTGCTGCGCCGCTACCCGCACCAGCTCTCCGGCGGCCAGCAGCAACGCGTCGTCCTCGCTCAGGCCCTGCTGCTCGGCGCCCGCGTCATCGTCGCCGACGAACCCACCACCGGCCAGGACGCGCTCACCGAGAGCCGGATCGGCGACCAGCTGGCGGCGGTCGCGGCCCGCGGCATCGGGGTCGTCCTGCTCAGCCATGACCTGGACGTCGTCCGTGCCCTCGCCGACGAGGTCCTCGTCATGCGCGCCGGACGGGTCGTGGAGTCGGGGCCCGCGGCGCGGCTGTGGGCTGCGCCCCGCCACGCGTGGACCCGCCGGCTGCTCGACTCACAGGGGGCCGCGCCACAGGACCGGCCGAGCGGCGACGCCCGGCAACCCGCGCTGGTGGTACGGGACCTGACCGCCGTGCACGGCCGCGGCAACACCGTCCTGCGCGTCCCGCACCTCGCGCTCCACCCCGGCGCGTGCCTGGCCGTCGTCGGCCGCTCCGGCAGCGGCAAGACGACGCTGGCCCGCTGCCTCGCCGGCCTCCACCGCGACCACGACGGCGACGTCCTGCTCGACGGCACACCGCTCCCGCGCAGCCTGCGCCACCGCAGCCATGCCCAACTCGCCGCCGTGCAATACGTCTTCCAGGACGCGCGCGCCGCCTTCGACGAGCACCGGCCCGTCCTGCACCAGGTGGCCCGTACTGCGGTACGGCTGCCGGGTGCCGGCGAACGGGCGGCGACCGAGGAGGCGTCGGCCACCCTCGCCCGTCTCGGACTGCCGGCGGAACCGGCCCACCGCCGCCCCGGCGAACTCTCCGGCGGCGAACTCCAGCGCGCCGCCCTCGCCCGCGCCCTCCTCGCCCACCCCCGCGTTCTGGTCTGCGACGAGATCACCTCAGGACTCGACACCGTCACCCTCCCGTCTCCCTCACGGAGACGACCGCCCGTCTGGACACGTATACCCGGGCATGAACCGAAGCGAGTCACCCCCGTCACGAGTTGAACCGGGGCACGGCCCTGTGATTAGGGTGCGTGCGATGTTCTGCGCAGACGCCACCCCCTTATCCCGGGCAAGACGAGGCACAGCCGGTTCCGGCTTCTTCGGGAGGGCCCGTGAGTGACACGGTGACGACGGCCCGCCCGGTGGCCGAAGGGACCGGGGCCCCGCGGGGAACGGAACGGGGCGCTGCGGCCCGCCCGGCGCGGCAGCGGGACGCGTTCTTCGACAACGCCAAGTACCTGGCGATCGTGCTGGTGGCGGTGGGACACGCCTGGGAGCCGCTGCGGTCGGGCAGCAGGGCCGTCACCGCGCTCTACATGCTCGTCTACGCGTTCCACATGCCGGCGTTCATCATCGTCTCCGGCTACTTCTCGCGCACCTTCGACGGGAGCCCGGCGCGCCTCAAACGCCTGGTCACCGGTGTCGCCGTGCCGTACGTGGTGTTCGAGACGGCGTACACCCTGTTCACCCGGTGGACCAGCCAGGACCCCGACCGCCCGGTCAGCCTGCTGGATCCGCTGTATCTGACCTGGTTCCTGGCGGCGTTGTTCGTCTGGCGGCTGACGACGCCCCTCTGGCGGCATGTGCGGTGGCCGCTGCCGACGGCCCTCGTCATCGCGATGCTGGCGACGCTCTCGCCGTCCATCGGGCACGACCTCGACCTCCAGCGCACGCTTCAGTTCCTGCCGTACTTCGTGGCCGGCCTGCTGCTGCGGCCGGAGCACTTCCGGCTGGTGCGCCGGCGGCAGGCGCGGATCCTCGCCGTACCGGTGGGCGTCTGCGCGCTGGGTGTGGCGTACTGGGCGGTGCCGCGGATGAACTACGCCTGGTTCTTCCACGCCGACAGCGCCCGGGAACTGGCCGCCCCGTTCTGGTACGGGCCCGTGATGACACTGGCGGCCTTCGGCTGCTCGGCCGTCCTGGTCGCCTGCTTCCTCGCCTGGGTGCCCGGGCGCCGGACGTGGTTCACCGTGCTGGGCGCGGGCACGCTGTACGGCTATCTGCTGCACGGTTTCGTCGCGCAGGCCGCCACGTACGGGGGCTGGTACGAGCCGGCCTGGGTCCACGGACCCGTCGGCGTGCTCGCCGCCACCCTGGTCGCGGCCGTGGTCGTCACAGCGCTGTGCACGCCGTCCGTGCGGCGGGTCTTCCGCTGTGTGACGGAACCGGGGATGGCGTGGGCCTTCGGCACGGGGAACGCGGCCCCGCCGCGGGGCGATGCCCGGGCGTGAGGCCTACTGCTGGGGGCTGGGTTCCTGCTGGACCGGTGCGTGCCCGTTCAGGGCCTGCGTCATCTGGTGCTGCGTCTCTTCGGCGACGACGCGAGCCTCCTCGACGACGTCGCCGCGTTCGCGTATGAGGCTTTCGTAGATCGGAAGTTCTTCGGTCCGGGTCAAGTCGGGTTTCACAGGGTTTGTCCTAACGCTTTACAGCCGGGTCTGAGGGGCCCGTGTAAGTCTGCGTCATGCCGTGCCGCGGTGTTACCCACCCCCGTCGTGTCCAGAATTCCGTCACGAGCTTCGCGAATTCCCCACCTTTGCGACCGTGGGGAAGCGCCCGGGTACGGCGAAGGCCCCGGGAACGCGTCCCGGGGCCCTTAGCGCGGATGCCGTCAGAGCGACGTCGTGTGAACGGCAGCGCTGCCGCCGGCCGAGGCGCCGTCCGACGACAGGGACCCCTGGAGGTCGGCGCAGACGCCCGCGGTCAGGGGCTCGACCAGGCCGCTGGAGAGGCTGCCCACGAGGCCCACGGAGGCGCCGCCCGCCATACCGCCGGAGACGGTCTCCAGGTCGGCGTCGGACAGCTCGGCGATGTCGACCCGAGAGGTGAGGTTCATTGGAGGTGTTTCCCTTCGCGTGAATATCTCGCAATGGCGGCGAGCGTGGGGGGTTGCCGAGTTCAGAACCGAGATTCCGCACCGACGGCTCCGCCGTGCGCAGGATCAAAGCACTCCGCGGGAGAAAAGTTCCAGCCGCCTCCCGGCACCGCACCGCGCCTTTCGGTGACCGTCTTCACCACCATGACCACGGGCACACGAAATGCGCCCACTTCTTCACACACCCTGTCGCCCCGTCGTGCGCACGGGTATTGCGCCCCGATTCCCGAAGCGGGCACTTCGGCGCCAAATCCCCGTGCCACGGCACTGACTTGGCGCCCTGCGTGCCGTCCCCCGGCGTCCTGGCGAACCGTGTGCAGATGTGCTGGAGGTTCCGATTCCGTTTAGTCGGGCCGCCGCGACCGGCGTCTCCGGCTCCCGGACCTCCCTCAGTCCGGGCGGGACTCCTCGGCGAGGTCCGGCACCAGCGCGCACAGCGCCTCCCGCTGGTCCGGGCCCATGAAGCGGGCGAGGGACTGCGTCACCGTCTCGGCGAGCGGGCCGGAGGCCTCGGTCAGGAGGCGGCGGGCCTTGTCGGTGAGGGTGACCTCGACACCGCGCCTGTCGCCGCACACCGACCTGCGGGTGACGAGGCCGGCGTGCTGGAGGCAGGCGATCTGGTAGGTGAGGCGGGTCTTCGGGCGGCCCAGGAGCTCCGCGACGCGCGTCATGCGCAGGCCGCCCTCGGGCTGCTCCGCGAGCAGGCACAGGATCAGGAACTCGTCGTGCGAGACGTCCAGCTTCTCCTTCACGACCGAGCGCAGCCGCTGCTCCACGGCCCCGGTCGCGGCGAGCACCAGCATCCAGGCGCGCAGCTCCGCCGGCAGCAGCCCGCTGCCCTCGGTGAACGGGCATTCGGGCAGGTCGGCGGGGTGCTCCTGGGGGTCGGCCATGCATCCAGCGTACCTGTCGTCCAAATTTGGAGAAGAGGGTTGTTCAATTTTGGACGAGACGCTAGCGTGCAGTCATCCAAATTTGGACGATATGAGTGGAGGAAGATCATGACCGTCGCCGTGGAAACCGGACTGTGGCAGCTCGACACGACCGCTTCGACCGTCGGCATCCGGCACAAGACCATGTGGGGCCTGGTCACCGTGAAGGGCACGTTCGGCGCGATCAGCGGCTCGGGCGAGGTCCGGTCCGACGGGTCCGCCGTCGGCACCCTGACCTTCGACGTCGCCTCCCTCGACACCAAGAACGCCAAGCGCGACACCCACCTGAGGTCCGCCGACTTCTTCGACGCCGACCACCACCCCGAGATCACCTTCGTGGCCCGCAGCGCCGAGCTGCGCGACGGCGACCAGGTGCACATCGTCGGTCAGCTCACCGTGCGCGGCGTCAGCAGGCCGCTGTCCCTCACCGCCCGACTGAAGGACGGGAACGCCACGGGGCTCACGCTGGAGACGGAGTTCAGCGTGGACCGGGACCAGTTCGGCATGGGCTGGAACCAGCTGGGCATGATCCGCGGCCTGACCACGGTCACCGCCGGCCTGCGCTTCGTCCGGACCAGCGGCTGACACGACCCCGGCGCGGGTTCAGCCCGTTCGGTGCACCGCCTGCTGCACATCCGCGCTCGACAGGGTCTGCGGCGACGCCGTGAACGCGCGCAGGCGGATCCGGGCCCCCGGCCGGGGCAGGGTGAACCGGCCCGAGGGCGGCCGGAGTTCATAGCGGGCGGTGGCATGCCCGGGCAGACTGCGCGGCCCCCGGACGACCTTCCAGTACGGGTCCATGCCCTGGCCCATGGTCAGGGTGAAGTGCGGGGCGAGGGCCGTGCCGTCCGTGTTGGTGACCTGCAGCGTGAGGCGGGAGACGGTGGCCGCGGTGGCGTGGCGGACCGCGACGACCCGCATCCGCAGGGGCGGCGTGCCCGTCGCCGCCACGGCCGCGCCACCCAGCGCGGGCATGAGCAGCAGCACCGTCAGGGCGATCCGGGCCGGGCGGCGCCGCGGGCCCGACAGCGACCGCGGACGGGGCTGCCACGCCCCGGCGAAGGCCGACGCGGGCGCGGTGACGGCCGCCGCCAGCCACAACGGCGTCATCAACAGGTAGTAGCCGTCCTGGGAGCGGGTCGCCAGATAGAAGGCACACCAGGGCAGGACCGTCGCGGCCGGCCCCAGGCGCCGTACGAACAGCACGAACAGCGCGAGCAGGCCGGCGAGCAGCAGCAGGCTCGCGGAGGAGTACCAGTCGAGCCGGTCACTGCCGTCGGTCAGGTACAGCGAGATGTCCACCACGCCCTGCCCGTGCAGCACCGCGCCCTGCGTCAGCGGCAGGGCGATCCCCGTCAGCCAGGTGCCCGGCTCGCTGACGGCGAAGTAGGTGTTGATCAGCAGCCACACGGTCGCCGCGGCCCCGGCGAACCGCAGCACCACCAGCGCCGCGGCCCGGCCGCCCAGTTCGCCGCGGCGCACCGCGTAGATCCCGGCCAGCAGGAACGGTGCCAGGAACCAGGGGAGTTGCTGTGCCGCGCACGCCGCCCCCAGGCATGCGGCCCGTGCCAGACCGGCCGCCCGGAGCCGCCCGCCCGCGCCGATGCGGGGCCAGCGCACCACCACCGGCACCAGCAGGGCCAGGGCCACGACGGCCGGGTAGCCGAGCCGCCCGTACGACGGAAGCATCCCGAAGCCCAGACACACCATGGTCGCCGCCGACCGCCACGGCGCCGGCAGCATCCGCCACAGCACGACCGTGCCGGCGACCAGCGCGCCCGTGCTCACCGCCGTCGCCGGAGTGCCGCCGTGGCCCAGCCACAGCAGCGGCACGGCCAGCAGCGGGGCCAACGGCGGATAGCCGTAGGTGAGGTCGTAGCCCCCGGTCACCGTCGGGGTGAGGGCCACGCCGTGGCCGAAGAGCCAGGGCCACGGCTGTCCGTACACCGGATGCCCCGCGGCCACCTCCCGTGCCGCCTGCGTGGTGAGCAGCGCCTCGTCGGAACCCCGGTGCAGCATGATCCACGCGCACAGGGCGAGCGTCACACCCGTCACCAGCACGCACAGGTCCACCCGCGCCAGTGACCGTTCCCGGCGGACGACCAGAGTCAGCACCCCGCACGCCAGGATCGAGGCATAGCACACCGAGATCACCGCGGCCACGGCCGGCCGGTGACTGGCCGCCGTCGCCCACACCGCACGGGTGCCGATCAGCAGACTGATGTCGGCGAGCAGGGTCAGGACGCGGTGCCACTGGGCCGGGGACGGCGGCACGGACGCCGCCGACTGCGTGCGCGGGCCGGGCACCACCAGCGTGGTTTCTGCCGAGTACACGCCGAAGGACGCTAATCGCCGCCGGTGAGCGGGGCCCGGACGGTGGTGAAGAGACGGGTGTGAGGCGAGTAAGGACCTGCGTGCGCCTCAGGAACCGCCAAGGAGTCGCGGCCCGCTCAGTACACGTCCCGTACGTACCGCTTGTCCGCCGCGAGGTGTTTCACGTACGCGGCGGCCTCCGCCTCGCTCAGCCCGCCGTGCGCCACCGCGATGTCCCGCAGGGCCCGGTCCACGTCCCTGGCCATGCGGGAGGCGTCGCCGCAGACGTAGAAGCGGGCGCCGTCGCACAGCCAGTGCCACAGCTCCGGCCCGTGCTCGCGCATCCGGTCCTGTACGTACACCTTGTTGCGCTGGTCGCGGGAGAAGGCGGTGTCCAGACGGGTGAGGGTGCCCTCGTCGAGCAGAGCCGTCAGCTCGTCCTCGTAGTAGAAGTCCGTCGCGCGGTGCTGCTCGCCGAAGAACAGCCAGTTGGGGGCCCGGTGCCCGAGGGCCCGCCGCTCCTGGAGGAAACCGATGAACGGCGCGACGCCGGTGCCGGGGCCGACCATGACCATCGGCGTCGACGCGTCGGCCGGGGGCCGGAAGTGCGGCGAGCGCTGCACGAACACCGGCACCTCGGTGTCCGCCCCGGCGTCGGCGAGGAACGGCGAGCAGACCCCGCCGCGCGGACGGCCGTGCAGGTTCTCGTACCGCACCACGGACACCGTCAGCGACACCTGATGCGGATCGACCAGCGGGCTGGACGATATGGAGTACAGCCGCGGCTGGAGCTTGCGCAGCACCCCGGCCCACTCCTCGGCGCTCGCCCGCACCGCGTACTCGGCGACCACGTCCACGGCCTGCCGCCCCCAGCACCACTGCGCCAGCCCGTCCTTGTTGTCGGGCCGCAGCAGCCTGCGCAACTGGTGCTTGTCCCGGGCCCGTTCGGCGACGAACCGCAGCAGGTCCGGGGTGATCTTCGTGATGTCGAGGTGCCGGCCCAGCGCCTCGGCGAACGGCACCTCGCCCACACCGGCCACCTCGACGGCCGCCCCGGCGTCCAGCCCGGTCACCGCCAGCCACTCCGCCACGAGGGCGGGCGCGTTGACCGGACGCACGCCGAGTGCGTCCCCGGCCTCGTACGCCAGGTCCGTCCCGCTGGTGTCGAAGGTGAACCGCCGGACCTCCTTGCCCGCGCCGGGCCGGCTGAGCAGCCGGTTGCCGACGAGCCGGGCGATCGTGGCGGCGGGCTTGGACTTGGGCTCGGACTTGGGCTTCGGCTCGGGCTCGGGCTTGCGCTCTTCCGCGGTGGTGCCGCCGAGCGCCGAGAGCACCTGGTCGAGCCACGCCCCGGCAGAGGGCTCGTAGTCCGGCTCGCAGTCCGTACGCGGGGCCAGCCGCACCGCGCCCAGCTCGTCGAGCCGCGCGTCCAGCCGGCGCCCGTGCCCGCAGAAGTCGTCGTACGAGGAGTCGCCGAAGGCGAGCACGGCGTACCGCACACCCTCAAGCCGCGGGGCCCCTTCGCCGGAGAGCGTGTCCCACAAGCCGGTGCCGTTGTCGGGCGCGTCACCGTCCCCGAAGGTGCTGGTGATGAAGAGCAGGTCCGCAGTGCGGGCGAGCGCGGCGACGTCCGCCTCGTCCATGCCGACGAGGCTCGTACGGTGCCCGGTCTCGGTCAGCCGCGCGGCGGTGGCGGCGGCGAACTCCTCGGCGTTCCCCGTCTGCGAGGCCCACAGCACCACGACCTCACGGCCGGCCGGCTCCCTCGCGGGGGCGGCCGGTGGCGCCGAGCGCGAGTACATGCCGGCGAGGACCCCGTTGACCCACAGGGCGTGCTCGGGCGTGAAGGGCGCGTCGGGCGGGAGCACCGGAACGCCGGGGGCGCCCGAGCCGAGCCCGGCGAGGAAGCCGGTGAGGTACTGGCGTTCCTGGGCGGACAGGACCGGGGGAGGGGAGGGCTCCAGACCGAAGGGGTCGGCGCCGCCCGGGGTGACCACGGTGGGCGTCAGGGCCGCGACGGGTTCCTCGGACCCGGGCGTCGCAACGGGCGTCGCCACCTTCGCCAGCGAAACGGCACACACCTTGAACTCCGGCTGGAACGACAGCGGATCCACCGCGTCGCTCGTCACCGCGTTGATGCTCAGGTACTCGCCGAACAGGTCGTTCCAGTGGAAGGGCGCGAAGCAGCAGCCCGGCCGCACCCGGTCCGTGACCACCGCCGGCAGCACGGCCCGCCCGCGCCGCGAGGCGACCTCGACCAGATCGCCCTCCACGACCCCGAGCGCGTCCGCGTCCCGCGGATGGAGCTCCACGAAGGGCCCGGGGTTCAGCTTGTTGAGCTTGGCGACCTTCCCGGTCTTGGTGAGCGTGTGCCACTGGTGCTGCACCCGCCCGGTGTTGAGCACGAACGGGTAGTCGTCGTCCGGCATCTCGGCGGCGGGCAGGTGCGGCCGGGCGAAGAAGACGGCACGGCCGCTCGCCGTCGGGAACCGCAGCCCGTCGTCACCCACGTACCGGACGGGATTGCGCTCGGGCCCGTCCTCCCGCGCGGCCGGCCACTGCACGGGCGTCCGGCGCAGCCGCTCATAGGAGACACCGCGCAGGTCCCACTGCGTCTTCGGGTTGTGGAACCGCCGGATCTCCTCGAAGACCTGCTCGGCGCTGTCGTACGAGAACCCCTTCTCGTACCCCATCGCGCACGCGACCTCCGCGATGATCCGCCAGTCGGCCATCGCCTCCCCGGGCGGATCGGCGGCGGCCCGGGTCAGCGTGAGGTTGCGCTCGCTGTTGACGAAGACGCCCTCCGCCTCGGTCCACATCGCGCCGGGCAGGACGACGTCGGCGTACGCGTTCGTCTCGGTGTCCGCGAACACGTCCTGCGTGACGACGAACTCGGCGGCCTCCAGGCCCTCGATGACCGTACGCCGGTTGGCGACCGAGGCGACGGGGTTGGTGCAGATGATCCAGCAGGCCTTGATCTCACCGTCGGCCATCTTCCGGAACATCTCGACGGTGCCCTGCCCGACCCCGTCGGCCCGCAGGGTCCCCGGCGGCAGCTCCCACACCTCCTCGGTGAACGCCCGCTCCTGAGCCACGAGCACCGACCGCTGCCCCGGCAGCCCCGGGCCCATGTAGCCCATCTCGCGCCCGCCCATGGCGTTGGGCTGGCCGGTGAGGGAGAACGGCCCGGCGCCCGGACGGCAGATCGCGCCCGTCGCCAGATGCAGGTTGACCAGGGCGTTGGTGTTCCAGGTGCCGTGGGTGGACTGGTTCAGCCCCATGGTCCAGCAGCTCATCCACTGTGTGCCGGCCTCGCCGATCAGCCTGGCCGCCCGGCGGATGTCGTCCTCGGCGAGCCCGGTGATCTCCGCCACCGCCGCCGGGGCGTAGTCGCCGAGGAACCCGGGCAGGTCCTCCCAGCCCTCGGTGTGGGCCGCGACGAAACCGGGGTCGGTGTGCCCGTCCGCGTGCAGCAGGTGCAGCAGGCCGTTCAGCAGCGCCAGGTCGGTCCCCGGCCGGACCTGGAGGAACAGATCGGCCCTGGCGGCGGTGGCGGTCCGCCGCGGATCCACGACGATCAGCTTGGCGCCCGCCTTGACCCGCTCCATCATCCGCAGGAAGAGGATCGGATGGCAGTCCGCCATGTTCGAGCCGATGACGAGAAAGACGTCCGCCTGATCGAAGTCCTCGTACGAGCCGGGCGGCCCGTCCGCGCCCAGCGACAGCTTGTAGCCGGTGCCCGCGCTCGCCATGCACAACCGCGAGTTGGACTCGATCTGGTTCGTCCGCACGAACCCCTTGGCCAGCTTGTTCGCGAGGTACTGCGCCTCCAGGCTCATCTGCCCGGACACGTAGAAGGCCACCGCGTCCGGCCCGTGCGCGTCGACGATCGTCCGCAGCCGCGCGGCGGTCTCGGCGATCGCGTCGGCGACGGGCGAGGGCACCGGCTCCTCACCCCGGTCGTCCCGGACCAGCGCGGTGGTCAGCCGCCCGGGCGCGGCGAGCAGGTCGGCCGTGGTCGCGCCCTTGGTGCACAGCCGGCCCGCGTTCGCCGGGTGCGCCTTGTCGCCGGACGCCTTCAGGACCGTGCGCCGCCCGTCCGGCCCCATGGCCACATCGAGCACGAGACCGCAGCCCACACCGCAGTACGAGCAGACCGTGCGCACCGCTTGCGTCTCCTGCTGCGGCCGGGGGGTCGTGGTCATGCCCTCGACGGTACGAATGTCCCGTTACGCAGGTGTCACATTGCTTGATCACGAGCAGTTACGCCCGTCACACAGCCGTCTTCCGGCCGTTGTGAGGTGCATCGAGGTGGCGGAGCGTGTCGCTGTTGGGCCGAACGGGTGACCGTGCGCAAGAATTGGCCGATGGAGACAGCCAGCGCGAGCCAGGACGGAGCATGCCGGTGAACAGCCACGATGTCACCGACGAACAGTGGGAGGGGCTCGCCCAGGTCGTGCCGCTGCGGGGCCGGGACGCCTGGCCGTCCTCCGTCGACCACCGGTCCATACCCGAGGCCGAGACGGAGGCGCGACGCCGCTTCGTCGTCCTGCGGGTGAACGTCTTCGCCGACGCCCGTGACGTCGCCGAGACCCTGATGGCCGGCGTGCCGGTGCTGCTCGACCTGACCGGCGCGGAGACGGAGGTCGCCAAGCGCGTCCTCGACTTCAGCACGGGCGTCGTCTTCGGCCTGGCGAGCGGAATGCACCGGGTGGACCGCAACGTGTTCCTGCTCACGCCGGCGGGGACCGAGGTGACAGGGCTGATGGAGGGGGTCGGGGTTCCCGGGGTGTGACGTCGCCCGGGGGTGAGGGTGACGGCCTCTGGGAGCGGGTCGCCCGATCGTGGGAAGCCCCGGAAGACGGAACGGTTCGTCCCGCGGACCAAGTCCTACGGTCCGGACATGACCCAGCCCCCCGCTCCCACGCCCCCCGCTCCCACCCCCCTCGTGCAGCCCGGCCCTCCGGCGGGCGGCGCCGCGCACCCCGAGCGGCCGCGCATCACCGAACTGCGGCTGTCCGCCTTCACCAGCCACCGCCGCGCCGTACTCCCGCTCGGGCCGCTCACCCTCCTCGCCGGTCCCAGCGGCTGCGGCAAGTCCAGTGCGCTGCGGGCGTACGAGGCGCTCGCCCGGCTCGGGGGAGGCGCGGCGCTCGGCGAGGCGTTCCCGGACCCCGTCGCCTGTGTACCGGAGCGGGCCCGGCCCGACGCGCAGCACCGCCGGGGCTTCCGTATCGGCTGCACGGCCGACGGGCCCGCCGGCCCGGTCCGGCTCGATGTCGCCGTGCAGGCCGAGCCTCAACTGCGCGTGGTGGGCGAGCGGTTGACGGCCGGCGGACTGGTCCTGCTGGAGACCGCCCTGCGCGACCCCGGGAAGCGCGCCGTGCAGGCCGCCTGGCACACGGCCGGGCCGACGCCGGTGACCCGTGGCCCGCTGCCGGACGACCGGCTCGGCACCGCCCTGCTGCCGCTGCGCGTGGCCGGCCGGACGCCCGGGCAGCGCAGGGTGCTGGCCGCCGCCGAGCAGATGGTGGTCGCCCTGCGCTCCGTCTTCGCCTGTGACCCCGGTCCCGGCCGGATGCGCGGCCCCGTACCGGCCGGCTCCGGCCGGCTGCTCCGCGACTGCGGCAACCTCGCGGACGTCCTGTTGCGCACCCGCGCCGAGTGCGGACACCGGCACGCGCAGTTCGTCGCGGCGGTACGGGCCGGCTGCGCGGGTCCGGTGGCGGACGTGCTGGCCGAGCCGGCGGCCGGCGGGGCGGTGCGGGCGGTGCTCGACCGGGGCGACGGCATCCGGACGGAGCTCGGCCGGCTGGGCGAGGGGGAGTTGAGATACGTCGCGCTCGCACTGGTGCTGCTCACCGGGCCGGGTGTGCTCGACCTGGACCCGGCCGGCGAGGTGCCCGCCGCCCTCCAGACGCTCACCGTGCTCGCCGACGGCCTCGACCGGGGACTCGATCCCGGGCAGCGGGGCGAACTGCTGCGGCTCGCGGCCCGGATGTGCGAGCGCGGCCACATCCGGCTGGTCGGCGCGGTGAGCGACGCGTCATGGGCCGCCGGGACCGACGGGGTCACGGTGGTACACCTGAAGCCGTGACAGAACCTCTCGACGTGGCGAGACTGCAACGCCGGCTGGCCGAGTTCGCGGCCGCGCGGAACTGGCAGCCCTACCACACACCCAAGAACCTGGCCGCCGCGCTCAGCGTGGAGGCGTCCGAGCTGGTCGAGATCTTCCAGTGGCTGACGCCCGAGGAGTCGGCCCGGGTCATGGCCGATCCGGACACCGCGCACCGGGTCACGGACGAGGTCGCCGACGTGCTCGCGTATCTGCTCCAGCTGTGCGAGGTGCTCGGCATCGACCCGCTGGCCGCGCTGGACGCGAAGATCGACCGGAACGAACGGAGGTTCCCGATCTAGGAGCCGGGCGGTCCACTCCAGGAGTCACACAGTCCGCTTGTACTCTCCGTAATCAAAACGCGACCCGAATCCGAATTGTTGTCCGCAGATTTCCGTCTTCCTCTGGCTTTTCGTCTCACACCCCTTCACTCTGGGTAGTGAACAAGGGAGTTCGGGCGGACGGACGCGCGGAGCGCGTCGGACAGGACGGGGGCAGCGCATGGACGCGGTGCGGCTCATCGTGACGAGCAGGCGGTCCCTGGCCGCGGGCGGCGATGTGCCGGGGGTCCTGGCCGAAGTGTGGCAGGCTCAGGCCCTCGCGCAGGCGATCGGCAGCCGCCTCGCGGTCGCCGGACCGCCCGAACTGCGCGGCGAGGCACTGGGGTTGACGGAGCTGGCGGGCCGCGGCTGCGGTGTCCTCGACCCGCCCGATCTGGCCCCCGGTGAGCTGCGGGCGGGCCAGCTCACCGAGTTGGGCGACGCCCGCCACACCCTGATGTACCTCGGTGGCCTCCTCGGCGAGGTCGGCATCGCCCTCGTGGGCCTCGCCTGCGCCGCGGACGACGAGGGCACGTACTGGCAGTGCATGGAGGCCATCGACGCGGCGGACGAGTCCCGGGACCGCGTCCTGGAGATGCTCCGCAGACTCGCGGACCGGGAACAGGCGTTACCGGAGAGGGAGGCGGGGTAGCGGCTGCCGGAGGCCGGCTCCGGCCCGCCCCGCCGGAGCAGGCCTCAGCCGACCTGCTCCTCCTCGCCCGACCTCCGGTCGGCGTCCCCCGCCGCCTGGAGATCCGCGTCCAGCGCCGACAGGTCCGCGTTCAACGCCGCCATCAGCTCCTCCATCTGCTGCAACAGCCCTTTCGGCTGCCCGGTCCCGCCCTGCTGCGGCACGGTCTCTTCGGACATGACGGCCTCCTCGGCCCCTGGCCCCCGGGGAGGCCGACGCGGGTGACGCCCCGGCGCTCACCGGCCGGTGCGGAAGCCGGGGGCTCCGGCTCCGCCCGAGCCAACGATCACCAACGGGGCCGGTCACTGGCCCGGTCACGGGGGACCCGCGGTATTGACGTAATTTCACCCGACCGGGGACCGGGCGGGACGGGGGTCCGATCCGTCGTCCCACGGCCCGGCGTGCAGGATGGAGGCATGGATCTTCGCATCTTCACCGAGCCCCAGCAGGGGGCCACCTACGACACTCTGCTCACCGTGGCCAAGGCCACGGAGGAGCTCGGCTTCGACGCATTTTTCCGTTCCGACCACTATCTCCGCATGGGCTCCGTGGACGGCCTGCCCGGCCCCACCGACGCCTGGATCACGCTGGCCGGACTCGCCCGTGAGACCAAGCGCATCCGGCTCGGCACCCTGATGACCGCCGGCACCTTCCGGCTCCCCGGCGTGCTCGCCATCCAGGTCGCGCAGGTCGACCAGATGTCCGGCGGCCGGGTCGAACTCGGCCTCGGCGCCGGCTGGTTCGAGGAGGAGCACACGGCCTACGGCATCCCGTTCCCCAAGGAGAAGTTCGCCCGCCTCGAGGAACAGCTGGAGATCGTCACCGGCCTGTGGTCGACGGATCTCGGCAAGACCTACGACTTCCACGGCACCTACTACGACCTCACGGACTCTCCCGCGCTGCCCAAGCCCGCGCAGAAGAAGATCCCCGTGCTCGTCGGCGGCCACGGCGCCACCCGCACCCCGCGGCTGGCCGCGAAGTACGCCGACGAGTTCAACATCCCCTTCGCCTCGATCGAGGACAGCGAGCGCCAGTTCGGCCGGGTCCGTGCCGCCGCCGAGGAGGCCGGCCGCAACGGCGACGACCTGACCTACTCCAACGCCCTCGTCGTCTGCGTCGGCCGGGACGACCAGGAGGTCGCCCGCCGGGCCGAGGCGATCGGCCGTCAGCCCGACGAGCTGAGGCTCAACGGCCTGGCGGGCACCCCGGCCGAGGTCGTCGACAAGATCGGCCGCTACGCCGAGATCGGCGCGAGCCGCATCTACCTCCAGATCCTCGATCTGGACGACCTCGACCACCTGGAGCTGATCTCCTCGCAGGTGCAGTCCCAGCTGTCCTGAGGCCGGTACGCGGCCGGTACGGCAGAACGGCGGGTACGGCAGCACGACAGGACGTCTGTCCGGCGGATCGGGCGTGGCGCGCGATCCGCCGGAGCCACCCTCACGGCTTGCGGCCGACCGCCACGTAGAGGGGCGTCTCCTCGCCCCCGCCCCCGCCGCCGGTCTGTTCCCCGAGCTCGGGATGCCACCGAGCGGCGAGCACCACCCCCGGCTCCACCAGCTCAAGTCCCGTGAAGAACGCCGAGAACTCGGCGTGGGAGCGCACCTGCGCCGCCGTCCCGCCCTTGCGGTACACCTCGACGACCCGCTCCCAGGTCTCCGGGTCGAAGTCGCCCGTGGCGTGGGAGAGCGTCAAGTAGCTTCCGGCCGGCAGGGGTTCGAGAAGCTCGCGCACGATCCGGGCGGGCTCGTCCTCGTCCGCCACCAGGTGCAGCAGGGCCACCAGGGACAGTGCGATCGGCCGGCTGAAGTCGAGGGTCTCCCGTGCCGCCTCGATGATCTTTCCCGGTTCCCGCACGTCGCCGTGGACGTAGGCGGTCTTTCCTTCCGGTGCGCTGTGCAGCAGGGCCTGGGCGTGCCTCAGGACGATCGGGTCGTTGTCCGCGTACACCACCCGGGCCCGCGGGACGATCTCCTGGACGATCTGGTGGAGGTTCGGCTCGGTCGGAATGCCGGTCCCGATGTCGAGGAACTGCCGGACACCTCGCCCGGCCAGCAGCCGGGAGGCGCGGTGCATGAACAGGCGGTTGGTCCGCGCCATTTCCCTGGCGGCGGGGAAGAGCGATATCACCTGCTCGGCCGCCTCCGCGTCGACCGGGTAGTTGTCCTTCCCGCCGAGGTAGTAGTCGTACATGCGTGCCGAGTGGGGTTTGCCGGTGTCGATGTGTCCCGCGCTGGTCCCGGCGTCTGTCACGTGAGGCCTCCGCATCTCCGCGTGCGTGGGCGCTCCTGCGAATCCCCCTCGAACGCCCGGTCGACCGGGAGGCTAGCGAAAATTCCCGGGTGGTGCCGGGGCCGGCTCTGTACGGTGGGGCGTATCCGCAGTTCAGACCACTGATCAGAGGTCGACCCACCGTGTTTCTGACCATCACGACCACCGGCACCCCGGAGCGCCCCGCCACCGATCTCGGCTTCCTGCTGCACAAGCATCCCGAGAAGGCACAGGCGTTCTCCACCTCCTACGGCACGGCCCACGTCCTCTACCCCGAGGCGGACGCCCAGCGCTGCACGGCGGCGCTGCTGCTGGAGGTCGACGCGGTGGCCCTGGTCCGGCGCGGCAAGGGCAAGGGCCGGGGCGGCGCCCCGGACTCGGCACTCGCGCAGTACGTCAACGACCGCCCGTACGCCGCCTCCTCCCTCCTCGCCGTGGCGCTGAGCAACGTGTTCTCCAGCGCGATGAAAGGCGTCTGCAACGCCCGGCCCGAACTGCCCGCCGAGTCCCGGCCGTTGCGCATCGAGGTGCCGGCGCTGCCCGCCCGCGGCGGCCCCGCGCTGGTACGACGGCTCTTCGAGCCGCTCGGCTGGACGGTCACCGCCGAGCCCGTGCCGCTGGACACCGAGTTCCCGCAGTGGGGCGACTCGCGCTACGTCCGGCTCGAACTGGAGTCCGTGGACCGCACCCTCGCCGAGGCCCTGCGCCACCTGTACGTCCTGCTCCCGGTCCTGGACGACGCGAAGCACTACTGGGTCTCCTCCGACGAGGTCGACAAGCTGCTGCGCGCCGGCGAGGGCTGGCTGCCCGGCCATCCGGAGCAGAAGCTGATCACCAGCCGCTACCTCTCGCGCCGCTGGTCGCTGACCCGGCAGGCGACGGAGCGACTGGAGCTGGTGCGGCTGGCGGAGGCGGACGACAGCGAGGTCGAGGAGATCGACAACGCGGTCGAGGCGGAGACCGAGACCGAGGAGCGGCCGACCCCGCTGGCCGTGCAGCGCCGGGAGGCGATCACCGCCGCGCTCAAGGCGTCCGGGGCCGCCCGGGTGCTCGACCTCGGCTGCGGCCAGGGCCAGTTGGTGCAGGCGCTGCTCAAGGACCCGGCGTTCACGGAGATCGTGGGCCTGGACGTGTCGATGCGCGCGCTCACCATCGCGTCCCGGCGGCTGAAGCTGGACCGCATGGGGGAGCGGCAGGCCGCGCGCGTCACACTCCTCCAGGGCTCGCTCGCCTACACCGACAACCGGCTCAAGGGGTACGACGCCGCCGTGCTCAGCGAGGTGATCGAGCACCTCGACCTGCCCCGGCTGCCCGCCCTGGAGTACGCCGTGTTCGGCGCCGCACGGCCCCGGACCGTCCTCGTGACGACCCCGAACGTCGAGTACAACGTGCGGTGGGAGAGCCTCCCGGCCGGTCACGTCCGGCACGGCGACCACCGCTTCGAGTGGACCCGGGCGGAGTTCCGGGCCTGGGCGGAGGCGGTGGCCGAACGGCACGGATACGAGGCCGAGTTCGTGCCCGTCGGCCCGGACGACCCGGAGGTGGGACCGCCCACCCAGATGGCCGTGTTCACACTGACCACCCCGAAGGAGGCGAAGGCGGCATGACCGACGTACGCGAGGGGCGCGTCCTGCCCGTCACCGACCTCTCCCTGGTGGTGCTCGTCGGCGCCTCGGGCTCCGGCAAGTCCACGTTCGCCCGCAGGCACTTCAAGCCGACGGAGATCATCTCGTCCGACTTCTGCCGCGGTCTCGTCTCGGACGACGAGAACGACCAGAGCGCCACCAAGGACGCCTTCGACGTCCTGCACTACATCGCCGGCAAGCGCCTCGCCGCGGGCCGCCGCACCGTCGTGGACGCGACCAGCGTGCAGCCCGAAGCCCGCCGTCAGCTGGTCGAGCTGGCCAGGCGGTACGACGTCCTGCCGATAGCCATCGTGCTGGACGTGCCCGAGGACGTGTGCGCCGAGCGCAACGCGGCCCGCACCGACCGCGCTGACATGCCCCGCCGCGTCATCCAGCGCCACACCCGCGAACTCCGCCGCTCCCTCAGGCACCTGGAGCGCGAGGGCTTCCGCAAGGTGCACGTCCTGCGCGGCGTGGCGGACGTCGAGACCGCCACCGTCGTCACCGAGAAGCGCTTCAACGACCTGACCCACCTCACCGGCCCCTTCGACATCATCGGCGACATCCACGGCTGCTCCGCCGAACTGGAGTCGCTCCTCGACAAGCTGGGCTACACCGACGGAGTCCACCCCGAGGGCCGGACCGCCGTCTTCGTCGGCGACCTGGTCGACCGCGGCCCCGACAGCCCGGGCGTGCTGCGCCGCGTGATGGCGATGGTGAAGTCGGGCGACGCCCTGTGCGTGCCCGGCAACCACGAGAACAAGTACGGCCGGTACCTGCGCGGCCGCAAGGTCCAGCACACCCACGGCCTCGCCGAGACCATCGAGCAGATGGCGGGTGAGAGCGAGGAGTTCGCCGCCGAGGTACGGGAGTTCATCGACGGCCTCGTCAGCCACTACGTCCTCGACGGCGGCCGGCTGGTCGTCTGCCACGCCGGGCTGCCCGAGAGGTACCACGGCCGCACCTCCGGCCGCGTCCGCAGCCACGCCCTGTACGGCGACACGACCGGCGAGACCGACGAGTTCGGCCTGCCGGTGCGCTACCCGTGGGCGGAGGAGTACCGCGGCCGGGCGGCCGTCGTCTACGGCCACACACCGGTTCCGGAAGCAACGTGGTTGAACAACACCATCTGCCTGGACACCGGCGCCGTCTTCGGCGGCAAGCTCACCGCGCTGCGCTGGCCGGAGCGCGAGCTGGTCGACGTACCGGCGGAGCGGGTCTGGTACGAGCCGGCGAGGCCGCTGCGCTCCGAGGCCCCCGGCGGGCAGGACGGCCGCCCGCTGGACCTGGCGGACGTGCGGGGCCGCCGGGTCGTGGAGACCCGGCACCAGGGCCGGATCTCGATCCGCGAGGAGAACGCGGCGGCGGCCCTGGAGGTCATGAGCCGCTTCGCGGTGGACCCGCGGCTGCTGCCGTACCTCCCGCCGACCATGGCCCCGACGGCCACGAGTCACATCGACGGCTACCTGGAGCACCCGGCCGAGGCCTTCGCCCAGTACGCGGCGGACGGTGTCGCGCGCGTCGTGTGCGAGGAGAAGCACATGGGCTCGCGGGCAGTGGCCCTGGTGTGCCGGGACGCGGAAGCGGCCCGCAAGCGCTTCGGCGATGGGGGCACCTCCCGCTCGAGCGCAGCCGAGAGTGGGGGAGGGCCCACCGGGTCCCTCTACACCCGCACCGGCCGCCCGTTCCTCGATGACGCGGCGCTCACCGAGGAGATCCTCGACCGGGTGCGCACGGCGATCGGCGAGGCCGGACTGTGGGAGCACCTCGAGACGGACTGGCTGCTGCTGGACGCCGAGCTGATGCCCTGGTCGCTGAAGGCGTCCGGGCTGCTGCGCTCGCAGTACGCCGCCGTGGGTGCCGCGTCCGGCGCGGTGTTCCCGGGCGCGCTGGCCGCGCTGGAGGGCGCGGCGGCACGGGGCGTCGACGTGACCGGACTGCTGTCCCGCACCCGCGAACGGTCCGCCGACGCCACCGCGTTCACCGAGGCGTACCGCCGCTACTGCTGGACGACGGACGGCCTGGACGGCGTCCGCCTGGCACCGTTCCAGATCCTCGCGGTCCAGGGCCGCAGCCTCGCGGGGCTGCCGCACGACGAGCAGCTCGCCCTGCTCGACCGGCTCGTCGAGCACGACGGCAGCGGCCTGCTCCAGACCACCCGCCGGCTCTACGTCGACACCGCCGACGCGGAGTCGGTCCGGGCCGGTGTCGACTGGTGGCTGGAGATGACCGGCCGCGGTGGCGAGGGCATGGTCGTCAAGCCGGTCGGCGCACTGGTCCGCGACACGCAGGGCCGCCTGGTGCAGCCCGGCATCAAGTGCCGGGGCCGCGAGTACCTGCGGATCATCTACGGCCCCGAGTACACCCGCCCGGAGAACCTGGCCCGCCTGCGCTCCCGGTTCCTCAACCACAAGCGGTCCCTGGCGATCCGCGAGTACGCGCTCGGCCTGGAGGCGCTGGACCGGCTGGCCGAGGGCGAGCCGCTGTGGCGCGTCCACGAGGCCGTCTTCGGCGTCCTGGCCCTGGAGTCGGAGCCGGTGGACCCGCGTCTGTGAGCCGGAGGCCGATCACATCCGGCCAGGCCTGTCCCGCCTGGGACGATCCTGGCCGGACGTCGTCCTTCTGATCCCATTCGTCCCTGGTTAACCGCTGGTTGCCGTGCTAACTTCGCTGGTCGGTCAGGCAGGTGTACCGGCTCAGGGGGAAAGTCGGTGGAGACACACGCGGGGTTCGGCGAACCCGAGGACGACTCGGGCCGCGCGGGCGGCTTACGGCTGCTGTTACGGATGACCAACGCCCTGTGCGGTCTGGGCTGCATGGAGGACGCGCAGGGGCGGCTGCACTTCGGGGTCGTCCTGGGTGATCTGCTGGGCCGTCAGATCGACCTGCGCGGCGTGAAGTTGCGCGAGGACGTGGTGCTGCTGGTGCGCGCCGCGCTGAGCATGCCGGGCGGCGAGCGCGTACTGGTCGAGGTGGTCCGGATCCTCGAAGGAGATCTGGCGGGCGACGAACTCGACCTGCTGCTCGACCAGTGGCTCGCGCCCGCCCCGCCGTCCGCCCTCCAGGGCCCCCTCTCCCGTGGCGACATGACCCGGGCCCGCTCCCTCCTCGCCCTGGGCGAACTCCCCGCGGCCCGGCTGCGTGACGCCCTGGTCGAGGAACTCAACGGCCTCGACCTGCCCACCGGACTCGCTCCGGAACAACTCCTCGCCCACGTCCTGGACTGGAACGTGCAGCCGGACGGACTGCCCCCCGCCGTCCTCCTGATCGACCACGCCGCCCGGCTCGCGGCCACTGCCGAGCACCGCACCGCCCTGTCCGGGTGGGTGAAGGACTGGGCCGGGCAGCACGGCCTGACCGGCGCACTGGAGGAACGGCGCCGGGTCCGCGGCGCGGTGACGAGTGATCCGGACATCCCGCGCTGCCTGGTCGTCGCCGTCGAACCCGCACGGGACGGCACCGGCGAGATCGTCGTCCGCCCCTGGCTCAACACCGTCCCCGGCCGCTGGGACCCCCAGCCCGGCGAACCCGCCACGACCACCCTCGACGAGCTCGGCACGGCCGTCCAGCGCGCGTTACGCCAGGGCGCCCGCCTCTGGGCGGTGCCCCGCGACCCCGATCCGAGTGGACGCAGGCAGCCGCCGCCGTACATCGAGTTCGTCCTTCCGTACGACCTCCTCAACCACGATGTGGCCGGCCTGACCTTCCGGGTCGGCGACGGGCAGCCGCTGCCGCTCAGCCTGAAGTACGGGGTGCACCTGCGCAGTCTGGAGCGGATGCGCACGGACGACGCGCTGGTCCTGGACCAGTGGCGGGAACGCTGGCACACCCTGCGCGAACACGGCGTCCTGGTGCACGGCTGGCGCGAACCGGACGGCGGTCGGCTCGGCGAGTGGCAGGCCGGGCTCGCCGGGGAACCCAGACGTACGGCGGTGGTGCTCGACGCGCCGGCCGACGTCATGGCCCTGGAGGCCCTCAAGGCCGCCATAGCGGAAGGGATAGGGCTCGCGATCTGGGACCGCAGAGGTGTCTTCCGTGAGGAGCGCCGGGAGGTGGTGACGGCCCTGTTCGCCGCGGCGCCCACGCCGGCGAGGATCCCGGTGGCCGTTCACCTCCTGCGCAGGAACGCCGAGAGCGACGGGCGCGGCCCCGGCGAACTCCTGGGTAGACATATCGGTTTTTTCTGGGACGATCCGACGCGTCCCGTGGATGTTCAGCCCATCGACCCAGGCGATCTCGCCAGCGAGGAGGCATCGGCATGAGTGCGCAGGAGCAGACGGTCCCGAACGGCTGGCGGCTCTTCCACGGCACGGGCAGTGCCCCCGCCGTCCCGCCGGCACTGCCCGAACCGCCGCCCTGGCGCCGGTTCGCCGGCGGTCCGCCGTGCCCCGTGCCCCCGGCCGACCCGCAGGCCGCGCTGCGCCGCCTGGGCCCCGGCGACGTCACCCCGCAGCTGGGCGAGGAAGAGATCGACATCGTCAACGCCGCGCTGCTGCTGCGCCGGCCCCTGCTGATCACCGGCCCGCCCGGCGTCGGCAAGTCCACCCTCGCCCATCTGATCTCGCGTGAGCTCGGCCTCGGCCGGGTCCTGGAGTGGAACATCGTCAGCCGCACGACCCTGCGGGACGGCCTCTACGCCCATGACGCCATGGGCCGCGCCCAGGCCATCGCCGCCTGGCGGGCCGACGGCCCGGGTCCGGCGGACGCCACGGGGCCGGCGGACGACACGGGGCCGGCCGAAGACGTCAACACCGTGCTTACTCAAAAACCTCGTCAACTTCCCCCAGTTCTGGGCGACTTCATCACCTTGGGCCCCCTGGGGACCGCCCTGCTGCCCTACGATCGTCCCCGTGTGCTTCTCGTCGACGAACTCGACAAGAGCGACATCGACCTGCCGAACGACCTGTTGCACGTCCTGGAGAACGGAAGCTATGACGTCCCCGAGCTGGTGCGTGACGCCGCGGACACCGCGTGCGTCCACACCAGCGACCCGGGGGGCCGAGCCGAGGTGCGCGGCGGGCGGGTCGAGTGCCGGGAGTTCCCGGTCGTGGTGATCACCAGCAACGGAGAACGCGAATTCCCCGCGGCCTTCCGCCGGCGCTGTCTGCCGCTGGAGATGCGCACGCCCACCCGGGAGCAGCTCCTGGCCATGGTCGAAGGGCACCTCGGAACCCGCCCGCAGGGCACGGAAGACCTGGTCGACCTGTTCGTCCAGCGCGTCCAGGCCGGCGGCACCCACTCACTGGACCAGCTACTGAACGCTGTCCAGATGACTACCGCGGGTGGTTTCCAGGCCGATGGTGACGGGCGTAAGCTCGTGGAAATGCTCCTACGCGACCTCGCGAAGGGCCGCTGAATGAAGGGCTATCCCAGGGAGCACGCATCCGGGCTCGGCGACGGATTCCCCGTTTCGGGGTCGTCGCCTCCTTCGGTGTTCGCCGAATCCGCCGACGAGGCGGCAGAGCACGGAGTGCCGGTCCCCGCCGCCCTGGACCAGCCCGTCCCACGCTGGCAGGACGTCGCCGACGCCGTCTGGCTCGCCGCGTACTGGAGCCACCACGGCGGCCCGGGCACATCCGGCCCGGAGCCCGCGCAGGGCCGGGCCGCGGCGCCCCCGGCTCCGCCACCCGTACGCCGACGGGAAGCGGAGGACGCGAACCAGCCGGAGACACCACCGGCCGACGAGCCCCGCCCGGCCGGCACCGCCCCCGACGCCGTACGCCCCCCGCAGCCGCCCGCCACCCCCGCCCTTCCCGAGGACCCCGGCGACCAGCCGCAGCCGCCGGTCACCGCCGCGCTGCCCGGAGAAGCGGGCACCGCGGCCCGCCTGTTACCCGACGCCGAGGGCCGCTTCACCCTGCGCCTCGGGCAGCCGCTGCTGCCCGCCGACGACCGACCGCAGAACGCCCCGGGGCGCACCACCGCCCGGTTCGCCCGCGCCCTGCACCAGCTGGCCCGACGCGTGCCCTCGCGGGACACCCTGGAACTCGACGAGGAGACCACCGCCGAGCAGGGAGTCGTGGACGGCCTGTGGATGCCCTTCCTGCGTCCCGCCCGCAGTGCGGCCTTCGACCTGGTCCTGCTCGTCGACGACGCGCCCACCCTCCGGATCTGGCAGGAGTCCACCGCCCGTCTCGCCCAGGCCGCCGAGCACAGCGGCGCCTTCCGGGCCGTGCGCACGGTCCGGGTGAACGTGCCGCGCACCGGGACCGCCACCCTGCGCTGGACCGCCGCCCGGGCGGCCGCCGACCCCGCCGAACTCCTCGACGGGCGTGGCGACCGCGTCTTCCTCGTGGTCACCGACGGACTCGCCCATGGGTGGGCCTCGCCCGCCGCCGACGACCTGCTCGGCCGGCTCGCCCACGCCGGCCCCACGGCCCTGGTGCATCTGCTGTCGCCGCATCTGCGCCACCGCACCTCGCTCTACCCCTACCCGGCCGTCCTGGAGGCCGGCGGATTCGGCGCCGCCAACGACGGGCTCGAACACTGGGCGCCGCCCGGCGGCCCCGACCCCCTGCGACCGCTGCCCGACGCGGGTGACGGCTCCGTGCCCGTGCCGGTGCTCTCCCTGAAGCCCGGCTCCCTGGCCGCCTGGGCCGACCTCGTCACCGGGGAGCGCGGAGTGCGTCGCGCCCTGCCGGTCGTTTTGGCCGGCACCCTCACCAAGGGATCGCCCGCACCCGGACTGCGTGCCCCGCGCTTCCCGCGCGCCGCCAAGGCCGCCGTGCGCCGCTTCTTCACGCTCGCCACCCCGGCCGCCCGCCGGCTCGCCACCCAACTCGCCGCCGTTCCCTTCGATTTCGACGTCGTGGAACAGCTGCGGCGGCGCATCATGCCGGAGACCGGCCCGGACCACCTCGCCGAGATCCTGATGGGCGGGCTGATCGACTGGGACGGCGGCGGCGAGGGGAACCCCGAGTTCGCCGACGGGGTCCGTGAGGAACTGCTCGCCACCACCACGCGCAGCCAACTCGCCCACACCGTCAGCGTGGTGGGCGAACTGCCCGCCGCCGGCGCCCGGGGTGTCGCGCTGCGCGCCGCCCTGCGCGATCCGATGGGCACCACGCTGCCCGACCCGTCCGAGCGGAGCTGGATGCGGAGCGAGCTCGCCGTGATGCGGGCGCTTTCGGGGCCGTACTCCGAGCGGGCCCGCCGTATCGAGCCCGGACTCTCCCGGGCCCGCGGGCCCGGTGCCGCCGATCGAGTGAGTCCGGGAATGTCCGGAGTTACACCCTCTGAGGTGAACCGCGCTGATCATGGGGGATTGCCCGACGGAACGGGAAGTCTGCCACCGTCGAACGGCCCCAACGAAGCTGGAGAACCTCCCGTGCCACCCCTGGTAACCGACGCCACCCCACAAGATCCCTCGGAGGCTGAGCCCCCCATGCCGACCACCGCTACCGGAACGCCCGCCGCCCTTCTGGTGAACGTGCCTCTGCGGAACACGTCATTCGTCGGCCGGCAGGCGCTGCTGAGGGCCGTGGAGGAGCAGCTGGGCTCGCAGGACACGGCCGCGGTGCTGCCCAACGCCCTGCACGGCCTAGGCGGTGTCGGCAAGTCCCAGCTGGCACTCGAGTACGTCTACACCCACCAGCACGACTACCGGGTGATCTGCTGGATCCCCGCCGAGCGAGAGAGCCTCATTCTGGCCGCGCTGGCCCAGCTGGCGGCGCAGCTGGGTGTCGCCCCGACCGGCCAGGACAGCCTCGGCGCCCCGGCCGCCAACACGGCCGTGCCGGCCGTACTGGAGGCGCTGAGCACCGGAAAGCCGTACGACAGCTGGCTGCTCGTCTTCGACAACGCCGAGGACGTCGACGCGGTGCGCGCCTACTTCCCCACCAATGGCCCCGGGAAGGTCATCGTCACCTCCCGGAACCGGGCCTGGGAACGGGTGGCCACATCGCTGCCGGTCAACGTGTTCGAGCGCGAGGAGTCGATCGAGCTGCTCCAGAAGCGTTCGCCCGACCTGTCCACGGAGGACGCCGGCCGGCTCGCCGAAGCGCTGGGCGACCTGCCGCTCGCGGTCGAGCAGGCGGGAGCCTGGCGCGCGGTGACCGGCATGCAGGTCGACGAATACCTCGACCTGCTCGCGCAGCGCAGTCCCGAGATCCTCGAGCTCGACCCGGCTCCCGACTATCCGGTGTCCGTCGCCGCCGCGTGGGACATCTCGCTGGAGCGGATCAAGGAGAACAACCCCGGCGCCCGGCAGCTGCTCGACATCTGCGCCAGCATGGCTCCCGAGCCCATCCCCAGGGCGATGCTGCGCGGCAGCCGCGGTGTCAACGTCACGCCGGAGGTCGACCCCCTGCTGCGGGAGTCGATCAAACTCAACCGCGCCGTCCGCGACCTCAGCCAGTTCTCCCTGGTCCGGGTGGACCCGCGTTCCGACACCCTGCAGATGCACCGCCTGCTCCAGACCGTGCTCCTGGCCAAGCTGAGCGCCGACGAACGGGAGCGGATGCGCGACGCCGCGCACCAGCTGCTGTCGGCCGCCAAGCCCGGTCCCTCCGGCTCCTCACTGGAATGGCGCGCGTACCAGGCGCTGTTGCCCCACGTGCTCACGTCCCAGGCCGTGACGAGCACCGACACCTATGTGCGGGAGCTGGTCTTCGACACGGTGTGGTTCCTCTACTACTGGGGCGACCACGTGAACGCCGCCGACTTCGCCCGCCAGGCCTGGAGTGCCTGGATCGGATCCTCCGGCGAGGACGACGTCCACGTCCTCCGGATGACCAAGAGCCTCGGATTCCTGCTGCGGCAGAACGGCCAGGTTCCCGAGTCCATTCCGCTCACCGAGAAGGCCCTGGAGATCTCCCGCCGTACCGACATCGACCCGGAGAACCTGATCGACTCGCTGTGCGAGATGGCCGACGCCCGCGGCTACCAGGGCAGGTTCGAGGAAGCGCGGGCTCTGACTCAGGAGGCCACCGAGCTGGCCCGGTCCCTGTTCGGCCCGGACGATCCGATGACGCTGCGCGCCACCCACGCCTGGGGAGTCGCCCTGCGGTTGTGCGGCCGGTTCCGGGAGGCGCTGCCGCTGGACCGGGAGAACGCCCAGCAGCGTGAGCTGCTCTTCGGCCCGGCCAGCTTCTTCACCCTGAACACCCTCAACGCCCTCTCCATCGACATGCGAGAGAGCGGGGACTATCCCGGCGCCCGCGACTTCCAGGACGACGCGTACCGCCGAGCGCGCACCGAACTCGGTGAGGAACATCCGCTCACGCTGCGCATCGCCCGGAATCTCGCGGTCTGCCTGCGTCGTGACGGGGCGCACGACGAGGCGGCCAAGCTCTCGGAGGAGACGCTGCGGCGCTTCATCGCCCGTTACGGACACGACCACTTCGACGCCATGTCGACGGCGACCAACGTGGCCGTCGACCGGCGCCTGACCGGTGACGTCGACGGCTCCCGGGAACTGGCGGAGGTGACTCTGCGGCGATTCGAGCAGCGTCTCGGCGAAGACCACGCGTACACCCTGCTGACCAAGGCGAACCTGGCCGCCACCCTGCGCGAACTCGGCGCGCTGGACCAGGCTCAGGAGCTGGAGGACGACGCGGCACGTCGGCTGGCAGCGGGTGTGGGGCCCCGGCATGTCACCACGCTCACCGTCGCCATCGGGCAGGCCAACACGGCCTACGCACGCGTCGACTTCGAGCGGGCGCACGAGATCGACCAGGCCAATCTGCCGCTGCTCGCCGAGATCGCCGGCGAGGAGCACCCGCTGACGCTGTCCTGCATGGCGAACCTGGCTCTCGACCTGCTCGGCCTGGGCCGCAGGGCGGAGGCGGACGAGTTCAAGCGCAAGGCGACGGACGGCTTCGCTCGTGTGGTCCGTGGCGAGCACCCGTGGCTGCTGGCGGCCCGCCAGGGCCGCCGTATCGACTGCGACATGGCGCCGATGCCGCTGTAGGCGGCGGCCTCGTCCGGGGTGGCGCCCGTGTGCCGCCCCGGGCAGGTCAGCCCGCGTCCGCCACCGGCGTGGTGGACGTGCCGTCCGACGGGCGAGGGGGCACCGGGGCGTCGGCGATGTGGTCCTGGAGCGGCAGGACGGTCACGCTCTCCGCACGGCCCGGGACGCGGGTCGGCTCGTGGTCCGACAGTCGGCGGACCAGGATCAGCAGGGGCTGGGTCAGCAGCGTCGTGGCGAGGGCCATGAAGACCAGCACCGTGTAGAGGGGCTTGCTCACCAGGCCCGCCTGGAGACCGGCGTTGAGGGCGATCAGCTCCGTGAGGCCCCGGGCGCTCAGCAGGACACCGACGGTCCGTGCGTCGTCCCGGTCCAGTCCGCCCACGCGGGCCGCCACCACGCCACTGCCGACCTTCGTGGTGACCGCCAGCACCGTCACCACCAGCAGCGCGATCCACCCGGTGGCGGTCATGTTGTTGAGGGTGACGGACTGCCCGGAGAAGACGAAGAAGTAGGGCACCAGCAGGGAGCTGACGATGTGCAGGGGCCGCAGCAGGTCCGGGTCGAGCGTGCCGTCGTCCTGACGCGGGCAGACGATCCCCGCGAGCAGCGCGCCGCAGATCGCGTGCAGCCCGAGGAACTGCGTCACGGACGCCGACGCGCAGGCGAAGCCGATCAGCAGCGCCAGCCGCAGGGACGGCTCCATCCGGGTCCGCCACAGCAGCCTGCGCAGCACCGGCCGGGCCGCCACCAGCATCAGCACGGCGAAACCGGCCGCGATGGGCGCCCGCCACTGCCAGCCCAGCGCGTGCTGCCCGCTGTCGCCGTCCAGCATCGTCCCGGCCAGCACCGTCCAGCCGATCACGTCGAGCAGCCCGGCGGCGGACACCGCGAGGACTCCCGGCACCGTGTCGGCCAGACCGTTCTCCCGCACGATGGCCGTCAGCACCGGTACGGCCGTTATCGACAGGGCGACGCCGGCGAACAGCACCATGCCGACCGTGAGCGCGGGCAAGTCCAGTGCCCGCAACTGCTCCCGGAACAGCAGCGCGCAGCCGCTCCCGACGGCCATCGGCACCACGAACGCCGCCAGGGCCACCGTCACCGCCGTACGCGCCCGGTCGCCCAGGATCTTCAGATCCAGCTCGTATCCCACCGCGAACAGGAAGACCACCAGGGCGAACTGCGCGAGCCCGTTCAGTGCGATGCCGATCTCCTGGGGGAACAGCAGCGTGTAGGCATCCGGCGCGGTGCTGCCGAGCAGCGAGGGGCCGAGGGCGATGCCCGCCGTCAACTGGCCCACGATGTACGGCTGCTTCAGGCGCTGTGCCACCCAGCCGGCGCCATGGCCGATCGCAAGAATCAGGGCCGAGGCGAACAGGAAATGCGTGACCACCGCTTCAGCGCCCACTGCGTCCCCCTGTGTCCAGTTGTCGTGACCGCCGGTTCCGGCCGTGGGTGGGTCCTCGCACGTGTGCTCGACTCCAACTTCCCCATGATACTGGTAACTTGACGGAGTATCGGCAGTCGTACACAACTCCGCACGGGTGTCACGGGGGGCACATGGCGACAGTCGTCTTCATTCATGGAACAGGGGTGCGGGAACCAGGCTTCTCGAAGCTTGCGGGGCGCGTGGCGGCCGGACTGACCGCCCTGCGCGAGGGACTTCGCATCGTGCCCTACTACTGGGGAGGCACGCACGGCGCCACGCTCGCCGCCGGCGGGGCCAGTCTGCCGGCGGAGCCGGGCGGCACGTCCCGGGGACCGGCCGGGCGGTCCCCCGGAGACGAGGCGGCCGCCGCCTGGGCCGCGCTCTACGCCGACCCGTACGCCGAACTCGTCCTCGCGGCGGCCGGTGCGCCGCAGGTCACCGAGAGGGCGCCCGGTTCCCTGCCGCCCGATCACGCGATCCGGGCGCGCCTCGCCGCTCTCGCCGCGCAAGGGGACGCGCCCGCCGCCGAGTTGGGGCCGGGCCTGGCCCGCGCCGCCACGGACCTGGCGGCTCATCCACTCCTCGGGCCCGCCGCCGAGGCCCTCGCTCCGGACGACCTGGCGATCCTCGCCGCCCGCAGTCTGACCGCCCGGGTCCTCGCCGACGCCCTGGACTCCGACGCCCCGCTCGTGCCGGTCGGCGACCTGCGTGACGCGGTCACCGACCGGCTCGCCGCGACACTCGGTGCACAGCCGCGGGGCACGGAACGCGGGGTGCGCTCCCTGGTGCTGCGGGTCGCGGGTTCGGCGGCATCCCGTGCCGCCGTGCGCCGCCGGCGCGCCCTCACCGAGGCCGCCCATCCGGCCGCCGGTGACATCCTGCGGTATCTCAGCCGGGGCGAGGCCGCCCGCACCGGCCTGCGCGACCTGGTCGCGGGCCTGGAACCGCCGGTCGCCCTGGTCGGCCACAGCCTGGGCGGGATCATCGCCCTGGACACCCTGATCTCCACTCCGCTGCCACAGGTCCGGCTCCTGGTGACGGCGGGATCCCAAGGGCCGTTCCTGTACGAGTCCGGGTCCCTGCCCTCCCTCGAACACCCCGCCCCGCTCCCACCGTACATGCCCGACTGGCTGAACCTGTACGACCCCCGTGACCTGCTCTCCTACCTCGGCGCGGGCCTGTTCCCGGGCCGCGTCACGGACGTCCCGGTCGACAGCCGCCAGCCCTTCCCGGCCTCGCACAGCGCCTATTGGACGAACCCCGAGGTCTACCGGCACATCGTGGACCGGCTGCCGTGAGTCCCGCCCGGGTGCACGCGCTGATCGTCGGTGTCGAGCGGTACGACGCCGGACCCGGCTGGGACCTGCCCGGGCCGGCCCGGGACGCCGTGGCCTTCCACCGGCTGCTGCGGGCCGCCGGGGTGCCGGACGAGCAGCTCCGGCTCCATCTCGCCCCCCTGCCGTCCTACGTCCCGGACGTTCCGTATCACCCAGCCGACCATGCCACCCTGCGCCGCGTCCTCGTCCGGGAACTGCCCCTGGCCCAGGGCGATGTCCTCTGGGTGTGGTGGGGCGGGCACGGTGTTCTCGACCTGGCCGGGCACCTGCGGTTGTTCTGTGCGGACGCCAGTACCGCCGACAAGCTGGGCATCGACCTGGATTCCGCGCTCGACCGGTACGCGGGGGACGCCGTACCGGCCTTCGGCGAGCAGCTGTGGATCGTGGACGCCTGCGAGACCTTCGAGGAGGACCTCGCCTTCCGGGAGCAACTGCCGCCGGACGCCCTGCCGGTGGGGCGGCGCAACCTCGCCCACCGGCAGACGCTGCTACGGGCGGCCGGGCGCGGACGGGTCGCCGCCAACGACCCCGAGCGCGGTACGGGGCTGTTCTCCGAGATCCTGCTCGGGCTGCTGGCCGAGGAGGCGGCCGTCCTGCCCGCCCCGCCCGATCCGGAGGGACTGTTTCCGGCCGTAAGGGCGCGTATCGCGGCCCTCAGGGAAGCGGGACGTACTCTCCAGTATCCGGAGATTCGGCTCCAGAGCCCCGAGCGCACCGAGATCGTGACGCCGGCTCAGGCGGGTGCCGGGGCGCGCCCGGCTTCACCGTTGCAGCGGGCGGTCGACGCGTTCCTCGCCTATCCGGCGATGGGGGATCCCGTCGAACGGCAGGCGGTGGTGGGCACGCTGGACCCGCGTGTCACTGCGACGCTGCCTCGTCACAGCAAGGCCCGCACGGATGTCGTCGGCATCCTCAACAGGCTGGCCCGGAGTCGGCCGGAGATGCTGTGGGAGCTGTTCGACGCCGTCGTCTCCCTCGACGACGATCCGGTCCTCAAGGGCGAACTAGGGTCTGCCCTAAGGGAGTTCGCGGACTCCGTCGGGCGCCCGCGCGATCAGAAATGATCGGGTGGCGTGATCGTACGGTTTTCGACCCGGGCAGGAATGGCCATGATGGACATGGACACGGGCACGGGGCATCGCGTGCCACCGTGCGAGAAGGGGGAGCATCTTGGACCAGCCGCCCGCTCTGTGCCACGCCGAAGCCGCCGTTCCTGAGCCGGCCACCGCTGCTGGTACCGACGTCTGGGAGTCGGATCTTGCCGACCTGGCGGAGTTGCCCGTGACCGCGGTGGACCGTCTCGCCCCTTTGCCCCCCTCCGCCCGTCTTCTGGGCGAGGTCCTGCGCGCACGCGACAGCATCAGAGGAGGCAACGAAGGGACCGCCCGGGCCGAATAGCCTTCCAGTCCCCGACGGCAGGCGGCCCAGGAGGCCTCGAAGACCGCCGGGGCTCCATGCCCGCACCCCCGACGGGAGGTCCCGCATGCCCAGCGCGCCGCGCCCCGCCCCGTTTCGCATGCCCGAGCGGATCTTCGCGGAGCTGGCCGCGGGAGGCGGCTCCGCGGAGGCCGTCGCCTTCCTCGAACGGGCCGAGCGGGCGCGCAGGCTGCTGCTCCTGCGGACCCTGCTGGACCGGCTCGGCACGCTGCGCACGCCGCTGAGCCCGGCCGCCGAGGCCTGGGCCGTCCTCAAGGAGGCCGCCGCGGTGGCGCCCGGGCCGGTCGACCGGCTGCTGCTCGCCCCGGCGACCGGCGGCTGGATCGCCCATGTGCTGCGCCGACTGCACGGCACGGCGTCGGGCCCACCGCTGTGGGCGGAGGCCGGGCACCTGTGCGCCCTCGCCCTCGCGGCGTCCGTCCGGGCCGGTACGCGGGCGGATCTCAGGGTGTCCCTCAGCGACGGCGGACTGCCGCTGCCGGGGCTGGGACTGGCCCGACTTCCCGGTGCCGAAAGGGGATTCACGGTCGGCCGGGCCCGAACGAGCGGGGGCGAGCTGGTGCTGTCCGGTCCGGGCCGGGACGGCGGCACCGTATCGGTGACGGTCCACCCGGCGACGCAACCCCTGCCGTCGCCGGCCGCGGAGGCCCCGGCACCGGCCGCCGAGGCACCCGGCCCGGGCGCGTGGCTTCCGCTGCGCACCCTCACCCACCACACCCCCGCCGGGCCGCTCGCCATCCCGCTCGAAGACCTGGACCCCTACCGCGACCTGGACGACCCCCTCCCGCCCGCACGGCTCGACGACGACGAGGCCGAGGCGTGGCAGCGGCTGTTCGAGGAGGCCGTCACCCTGCTCGCCGGGCCCGGCGGCGACGGGCCAGGCCGGTTCGACCCCGGGGCGATCCGGGCCGTCGTGCCGTGGGGGCGTACCGGCACGCTGCCGCCCGCCCCGCCCACCGTCCTGGTCTCCGCCTCCAGCGGCGACTCCTTCGGGGCCATGGTGATCGCCCGCACCTCCTCCGCCGTGGCCCTCGCCGAGACGCTGGTGCACGAGTTCCAGCACAGCAAGCTCGCCGCCCTGCTGCACCTCTTCCCGCTGCTCGACGACGACCGCGAGGAGCAGTACTACGCCCCCTGGCGGCCCGACCCACGGCATCTGACCGGCCTGCTGCACGGGGCTTACGCCTTCACCGGTGTCACGGGCTTCTGGCGGGACCGCCTGGCCGGGGCGCGGGACGACCGGGCGGCCGACACGGCCGGGTACCACTTCGCGCTGCGCCGGCTGCAGAGCCGCCTCGTCGTGCGCACCCTGCTGGCCAGCGGCCGTCTCACCCCGCAGGGCCGGGCCCTCGTGTCGGGCCTCGCCGGCACGCTCGACGGCTGGCTGCGCGAGCCGGTCCCGCACGCCGCCCTCAGCCGTGCCCGTACGGCCGCCGCGCTGCACCGCACCGAATGGCGGCTGCGTAACGTCGATCCCGCGGTGGAGATACCGTCGGACGGCCCCCGCTTCCGCCCCGACCGCACCTCCTGGCCCGACGTGCGCACGCACGCCTTCGCCGACCGCCCCGCCACCCCGCACACCGCCGACGAGCACCTGGCCGCCGGGGACGCGGCCGCCGCGCTCGCCCGGTACGCCGGACAGCTGGCCGCCGACCCTGCCGAGCCGCACGCCCTGGCCGGCTGGATCGTCGCCCGGGCCGTGCTCGAACCGGGCCGGGCGACGCGGCGCATGCTGGCCCGGCCGGAGCTGCTCCAGCCGCTGCCCAGCGGCTGACCGGCGGCGTCCCGGCGCGGGCTGGTTGTCGTCAGGCGGACGCAAACAAGAGTTCGTCGAAACACGCGAGCAGCGCGTCAACAGGCGCTCCGGTGGTCAGGATGGAGGCATGGCTTACCACGTCCACTCCGAGGCCGGGCGGCTGCGCCGCGTCATCCTGCACCGGCCCGATCTCGAGCTCAAGAGGCTCACCCCCAGCAACAAGACCTCGCTCCTCTTCGACGACGTGCTGTGGGTGCGCAGGGCCCGCGCCGAGCACGACGGGTTCGCCGACGTGCTGCGCGACCGGGGCGTCACCGTCCACCTCTTCGGTGACCTGCTGACCGAGGCCCTTCAGGTCCCGGCGGCCAGGGCCCTCGTCCTGGACCGCGTCTTCGACGAGAAGGAGTACGGCCCGCTGGCCACCGACCATCTGAGAGCCGCGTTCGAGAACCTGCCCGCGGCGGAGCTGGCCGAGCTCCTGGTCGGCGGCATGACCAAGCGCGAGTTCCTCGACGTGCACCCGGAGCCGACCTCGGTGCGCTTCCACGTCATGGAACTGGACGACTTCCTGCTGGACCCCCTGCCCAACCACCTCTTCACCCGCGACACCTCCGCGTGGATCTACGACGGCGTCTCCATCAACGCCATGCGCTGGCCCGCCCGGCAGCGCGAGACCGTGCACTTCGAGGCGATCTACCGGCACCACCCGCTGTTCCGCGACGAGACCTTCCACATCTGGTCCGAGGGGCAGGCCGACTATCCCTCCACCATCGAGGGCGGGGACGTCCTCGTCATCGGCAACGGGGCGGTGCTCATCGGCATGAGCGAGCGCACCACGCCCCAGGCCGTCGAGATGCTCGCGCACAAGCTGTTCGCCGCCGGTTCCGCCGAGACGATCGTGGCCCTCGACATGCCCAAGCGGCGTGCCTTCATGCATCTCGACACCGTGATGACGATGGTCGACGGCGACACCTTCACCCAGTACGCGGGGCTCGGCATGCTCCGCTCGTACACCATCGAACCGGGCGTCGGCGAGAAGGAGCTGAAGGTCACCGACCATCCGCCGGAGCACATGCACCGCGCGATCGCCGCCGCGCTGGGCCTGAACGAGATCCGGGTGCTGACCGCCACCCAGGACGTGCACGCGGCCGAACGCGAGCAGTGGGACGACGGCTGCAACGTCCTGGCCGTCGAACCCGGCGTCGTGGTCGCCTACGAGCGGAACGCCACCACCAACACCCACCTGCGCAAACAGGGCATCGAAGTGATAGAGATCCCGGGCAGCGAGCTGGGGCGGGGGAGGGGCGGGCCGCGGTGCATGAGCTGTCCGGTCGAACGAGAGGCCGTATGAGCACCCACCGTAACGTATAGGCATGCTGAGTTTCGTATAGTATTCCAGTAGTCCTGTCCGTCCCCGCACCGCCGTATCCCTGGAGCGCCCCATGGCGACAGTCCCGACCGCCCTCGCCGGCCGCCACTTCCTCAAGGAGCTGGACTTCACCGAGGAGGAGTTCCGTGGCCTGGTCGAGCTGGCCTCCGAACTGAAGGCCGCCAAGAAGGCCGGGACCGAGACGCAGTATCTGCGGGGCCGGAACATCGCGCTGATCTTCGAGAAGACCTCCACCCGCACCCGCTGCGCCTTCGAGGTCGCGGCCGCCGACCAGGGCGCCTCGACGACGTACCTCGACCCGTCCGGCTCGCAGATCGGCCACAAGGAGTCGGTGCGGGACACCGCGCGGGTGCTGGGCCGGATGTACGACGGGATCGAGTACCGGGGCGACAGCCAGCAGAAGGTGGAGGAGCTGGCGGCGTACGCCGGTGTGCCGGTCTACAACGGGCTCACCGACGACTGGCACCCCACCCAGATGCTCGCCGATGTGCTCACCATGACCGAGCACTGCGCCAAGCCGCTGCCCCGGATCGCCTTCGCCTACCTGGGTGACGCCCGCTTCAACATGGGCAACTCCTACCTGGTCACCGGCGCCCTGCTCGGCATGGACGTGCGGCTCGTGGCCCCGAAGGAGTACTGGCCGGCCGAGGAGGTCGTCGACCGGGCCCGCGCGCTCGCCGAGACCAGCGGCGCCCGCATCACCCTCACCGAGACCCTGGACGAGGGTGTCCGTGGCGCCGACTTCGTCGCCACCGACGTCTGGGTCTCCATGGGCGAGCCGAAGGAGGTCTGGGCCGAGCGCATCACCGCCCTCGCCCCGTACGCCGTGACCATGGACGTCCTGCGCGCCACCGGCAACCCGGACGTGAAGTTCCTGCACTGCCTGCCCGCCTTCCACGACCTCGGCACCAAGGTCGGCCAGGAGATCCACGCGGCCCACGGCCTGGAGTACCTGGAGGTGTCGGACGAGGTCTTCGAGTCGGCGCACTCCGTGGTCTTCGACGAGGCGGAGAACCGACTGCACACCATCAAGGCGGTGCTGGTCGCGACGCTCGGCTGAACCGCGCCCCACCAGCCCCCACGTCGCCCGCCTGTCAGGCCGACGGGCGCCGCTGAGCCGGTACCACCGGCAGTCTGAACCACACCGCCTTGCCGGACTCGGTCGGCCGGTGCCCGCACGACGAGCTCAGGGTGCGGATCAGGAGCAGGCCGCGCCCGTGCTCCTGCCAGGGGTCGGGCAGCCCGCCGGACGGACACGTCAGATCGCCGGGCGGCTTCGGGTCGGTGTCGTGCACCTCGACCTGGCAGCCCGACGCCATCAGCTCCACCACCAGCTCTATCGGCCCCCGCCCGGAGGTGTGCTCCACGGCGTTGGCCACCAGCTCCGCCGTGAGCAGCTCCGCGGTGTCGCAGTCGGCCCCGTGCTCCAGCTCGGCCAGCGCCGTACGGACCAGGGCACGGGCCACGGGCACCGCCGCTGCGGTGTGCGGCAGCGCGATGCGCCAGGAGGCGGGGGCTGAGGGGAGTTCGTACAAGGCGGGTCCGTTCATGGAGCAGGACATCCTGCTTTCAACCTTATGAATGGTACGGCGCCACTCTTCCGAGGCGTCCGAGGGGCACTGTCGGGGGACCTGCGGCCCCCTTGCCGCACGGCTTACCCAGGTGAACGCGGTGCCGCGCACAGCTGCTCCCGCCGTTACGCCGGTGTGGACGATCTGTGACGGATGTGACCGGCCCGGTTCACACCCGGCTCCCCAGGAAGTCCTACCCGGACGGCCTATCGCGCACTCATGACGACAGTCACGGATGAGTGATAACTTCGTGGGGTAGAGCTCAGTGAGGCAGTGCCCGCCCGAGGAGGCCGCACGTCATGAGTCCCTTCACCGGCTCCGCCGCCCGCACCCCGAGCTGGGAGCACCTGCGCGTCGACGTCACCGACGGCGTCGCCACCGTCACCCTGGCCCGCCCCGAGAAGCTCAACGCGCTCACCTTCGGTGCCTACGCCGACCTGCGCGACCTGCTCGCGGAGCTGTCCCGGGAGCGGTCCGTACGGGCCCTGGTGCTGGCAGGCGAGGGCCGCGGCTTCTGCTCCGGCGGCGACGTGGACGAGATCATCGGCGCCACGCTGTCCATGGACACCGCCCAGCTCCTCGACTTCAACCGGATGACCGGCCAGGTGGTCCGGGCCGTCCGGGAGTGCCCCTTCCCCGTGATCGCGGCGGTGCAGGGCGTGGCGGCCGGGGCCGGAGCGGTGCTCGCCCTGGCCGCCGACTTCCGCGTGGCCGACCCCACGGCCCGTTTCGCCTTCCTCTTCACCCGCGTCGGCCTCTCCGGCGGCGACATGGGCGCGGCCTACCTCCTGCCCAGGGTCGTAGGGCTCGGCCACGCCACCCGCCTCCTCATGCTGGGCGACGCCGTCCGGGCCCCCGAGGCGGAGCGCATCGGCCTGATCAGCGAACTGACGGAGGAGGGCCGGGCGGACGAGGCGGCCGGGATCCTGGCCCGCCGGCTGGCGGACGGCCCGGCCCTCGCCTTCGCCCAGACGAAGGCCCTCCTCACGGCCGAGCTGGACATGCCCCTGGCGGCATCGGTGGAGCTCGACGCCTCGACTCAGGCCCTCCTGATGACAGGAGAGGACTACGCGGAGTTCCACGCGGCATTCACAGAAAAGCGCCCCCCGAAATGGAGCGGACGGTAGTGGATGTACCTGGAGGGGCGCGGGGCTGTGCCGATCTGCGGCTCCGCCGCGGGGCGCGACAAGCCGCAACGCACCCGCAGCCGCCCAACGACAAGAGCGACCCCCTACGCGTCGCGATCATCGGCGGCGGCCCCGGCGGCCTCTACGCCGCCGCCCTCCTCAAACGCCTGGACCCCACCCGCGCCATCACCGTCTGGGAGCGCAACCCCCCGGACACCACCTTCGGCTTCGGCGTGGTCCTCTCCGACGAAACCCTCGGCGGTATAGAACACGCCGACCCCCAGGTCTACGAGGCCCTCCAGAGGGACTTCGTCCGCTGGGACGACATCGACATCGTCCACCGCAACGCCCGCCACACCTCCGGCGGCCACGGATTCGCCGCACTCGGCCGCAGGCGCCTCCTCGACATCCTCCACACCCGCTGCCGCGACCTCGGCGTCGACCTCCGCTTCCACACCGAGGCTCCGAAAGACCTCCCGCGGACCCACGACCTGGTCATCGCCGCCGACGGCATCCACAGCACCACACGCGAGACCCACGCGGACGTCTTCCGCCCCCGGGTCACCGCACACCGCTGCCGCTACATCTGGCTCGCCGCCGACTTCCCCTTCGACTCCTTCCGCTTCGAGATCGCCGAGACCGAACACGGCGTGATGCAGCTGCACGGCTACCCCTACGCGCCGGACGCCTCGACCGTGATCATCGAGATGCGCGAGGAGGTCTGGCACGCGGCCGGATTCGACGAGCTCGGCGAAACGGAGTCGATCGAACGCTGCGCCAAGATCTTCGCGGAAGCACTCCGCGGCCGCCCCCTGAAGTCCAACAACTCGGCATGGACGACCTTCCGCACGGTCGTCAACGACCGCTGGTCGCACGGCAACGTCGTCCTCCTCGGCGACGCCGCCCACACCGCCCACTTCTCCATCGGCTCCGGCACCAAGCTCGCCGTCGAGGACGCCCTGGCCCTGGCCGCCTGCCTGGAGGAACAGGACACGCTGGACCACGCCCTGGCCGCGTACGAGGCGGAACGGCGGCCCGTCGTCGCCTCCACGCAGCGCGCGGCCCGGGCCAGCCTGGAGTGGTTCGAGAACCTCGCCCTGTACCTGGACCAGCCGCCCCGCCAGTTCGCCTTCAACCTGCTCACCCGCAGCCGCCGCGTCACCCACGACAACCTGCGGCTGCGCGACGCCCGCTTCACGGAGACGGTCGAGCGCGAGTTCGGCTGCCCGCCCGGCACGCCCCCGATGTTCACGCCGTTCCGGCTGCGCGGCCTGACCCTGCGCAACCGGGTCGTCGTCTCGCCCATGGACATGTACTCGGCCGTCGACGGCGTCCCCGGCGACTTCCACCTCGTCCATCTGGGCGCGCGGGCGATGGGCGGGGCAGGGCTGGTGATGACCGAGATGGTGTGTGTCAGCGAGGAGGGCAGGATCACGCCCGGCTGCGCCGGCCTCTACACCGGCCGGCAGGCCGAGGCCTGGCGGCGGATCACGAACTTCGTGCACGACCGGGCACCCGGCACCGCGATCGGCGTGCAGCTCGGCCACAGCGGCCGCAAGGGCTCCACGAAGCCGATGTGGGAGGGCATGGACGAGCCGCTGGAGGAGGGCAACTGGCCGCTCGTGGCCGCCTCCGCGCTCCCGTACAAGCGGTTCAGCCAGACTCCGCGCGAGCTGTCCCGCGCCCAGCTCACCGACATCCGCGAGCAGTTCGCGGCCGCGGCCTGCCGCGCCGCCCGGGCCGGATTCGACCTGCTCGAACTGCACTGCGCCCACGGGTACCTGCTCTCCGGCTTCCTCTCCCCGCTGACCAACCGCCGCACCGACGCCTACGGCGGCCCGCTGGAGAAGCGGCTCCGTTTCCCGCTGGAGGTGTTCGACGCCGTACGGAACGTCTGGCCGGGCGAGCGGCCCATGACCGTCCGGATCTCCGCCACGGACTGGGCCGAGGGCGGGACGACCGCCGAGGAGGCCGTCGAGATCGCCCGGGCCTTCGCCGCGCACGGCGCCGACGCGATCGACGTGTCGACGGGGCAGGTGGTGGCGGACGAGCGGCCGGAGTTCGGGCGGTCGTACCAGACGCCCTTCGCGGACCGCATCCGCCACGCCACCGGCGTCCCCGTGATCGCGGTCGGCGCGATCTCCTCCTGGGACGACGTCAACTCGCTGATCCTGGCGGGCCGCACGGATCTGTGCGCCCTGGCCCGCCCCCACCTCTACGACCCGCACTGGACGCTGCACGCGGCGGCCGAACAGGGCTACACGGGCCCCGGCGCCGTCTGGCCCGCCCCGTACCGCGCGGGCAGCCGCCGCCCCCAGACGGGCCGCACGGACGCGCCCAGGCCGCGCCTCACTCTGGGGCGCTGAGCAGCCCCACGAACGTAGCGCCCGCGTCCCGCAGCCGCTCGTGCAGGCCCTGGAACACCGCTGACGAGCGGGTGCCAGGCCAGTCCCGGGGGAGCAGTGCGGACGGCAGACCGGGGTCGGTGTAGGGGAGGTGGCGCCAGGAGTCCAGGGCGAGGAGGTAGTCGCGGTAGGCCTCCTCCGGCGGGGTGTCGTCGCGTTTCTCCCAGTCGTGCAGCACGGGGGCGTGGCGGTCGAGGAACGCCTCGTGCTGCTTGGCGATGGCGGCCAGGTCCCACCAGCGGGCGACGGCCTCCGCGGTCGGGGCGAAGCCGAGGTGGTCACCGCGGAAGAAGTCGACGTAGGTGTCCAGCCGCAGCCGCTGGAGTGTGTGCCGGGTCTCATCGTGCAACCGCGCGGGCGCGATCCACACGCCGGGCGCGGCCGTGCCGAAACCGAGGCCGGCCAGCCGGGAGCGCAGCACGTGCCGCTTCTGCCGCTCCGACTCCGGCACGGAGAACACGACGAGCACCCAGCCCTCGTCCTCGGGCGGCGCCGTGGCGTAGATGCGCCGGTCGCCGTCGTCGAGCAACTGGCGGGCGTCCGGGGACAGTTCGTACCCGGCGGCGCCCTGGGCGGTGCGGGCGGGCACGAGCAGCCCGCGTCTCTTCAGCCGCGACACCGAGGAGCGTACGGACGGGGCGTCGACGCCGACCGCGGCGAGCAGCCGGATCAGCTCGGCGACGGGCACGGGACCCGTCGCGAAGCGGCCGTACGCGCCGTAGAGCGTGACGATGAGAGACCGTGGTGCATGCTGGTCGGACACGTTGATCATCTTAGGTCGTACGGGTCACTCCCGGTCGCCTGCGGTGCCGCCGTCCGGGAGCCCTCCCGTGCGCAGCCTGAACCGCTGGAGCTTGCCGGTGGCCGTGCGCGGCAGCGCGTCCAGGAAGACGATCTCGCGCGGGCACTTGTACGGCGCCAGCTCGCTCTTCACGAAGGCGCGCAGCGCCTCGGCATCCCGGTCGGCGCCTTCCTTGAGGACGGCGAAGGCCACGACGACCTGCCCGCGGGCCTCGTCGGGCCGCCCCACGACCGCCGCCTCCACCACGTCCGGGTGCCGCAGCAGCGCGTCCTCGACCTCCGGTCCGGCGATGTTGTAACCGGCCGAGATGATCATGTCGTCGGCGCGGGCGACGTACCGGAAGAAGCCGTCGGGTTCGCGGACGTAGGTGTCACCGGTGATGTTCCAGCCGCCGCGTACGTACTCCCGCTGCCGCGGGTCGGCGAGGTAGCGGCAGCCGACCGGTCCGCGCACCGCGAGCAGTCCCGGCTCCCCGTCGGGTACCGGCTCGCCGTGCTCGTCCTGCACGCGCGCGTGCCAGCCCGGCACGGGAACGCCCGTCGTGCCGGGGCGGATCCGCTCGTCGGCGGCGGAGATGAAGATGTGCAGCAGCTCGGTGGCGCCGATGCCGTTGATGACGCGCACGCCGGTGCGTTCGTGCCATGCCTTCCAGGTGGCCGCCGGCAGGTTCTCGCCGGCCGAGACGCAGCGGCGCAGGGACGAGACGTCGTACCCGTCCAGCTCGTCGAGCATCGCGCGGTACGCCGTAGGGGCCGTGAACAGCACGGACACCCGGTGCCCGGCGATGGCCGGCAGCAGTTGCCTCGGACCGGCCTGTTCGAGCAGCAGCGCACTCGCCCCGGCCCGCAGCGGGAAGACCACCAGCCCGCCGAGGCCGAAGGTGAAGCCGAGCGGGGGGCTGCCCGTGAACACGTCGTCGGCGCGCGGGCGCAGCACGTGCCGGGAGAAGGTGTCGGCGATCGCCAGGACGTCCCGGTGGAAGTGCATGCAGCCCTTGGGGCGGCCGGTGGTGCCGGAGGTGAAGGCGATCAGCGCGACGTCGTCGGCCGCCGTGTCGACGGCCTCGTACGGTGTGCCGGGCGCCGGGCGGTTGAGGAGGTCGTCGGGGGCGTCGCCGCCGTAGGTCGTGATCCGCAGGCCCGGGATCTCGGCCTTGGCGAGGTCGTCGACGGCCCGGATGTCGCACAGCGCGTGCCGGACCCGGGCGATCTCGCACATCGTGCCCAGCTCGTGCGGGCGCTGCTGGGCGAGCACGGTGACCGCCACGGCCCCCGCCTTCAGCACCGCCAGCCAGCAGGCCGCGAGCCACGGTGTGGTGGGACCGCGCAGCAGCACGCGGTTGCCGGGGACGACGCCGAGTTCGCCGGTGAGCAGGTGTGCGACGCGGTCGACGCGGGCGCGCAGATCGGCGTACGTCCATGGTTCTCCGGCCCGGGTGAGGAAGGCCGGGCGGTCGCCGGGCGGGCCGCTCAGCAGTTCGGCGGCGCAGTTGAGCCGTTCGGGGTAGCGCAGCTCCGGAAGGTCGAAACGGAGCTCGGGCCATTGGTCCGGGGGTGGCAGATGGTCACGGGCGAAGGTGTCGACGTGGGCCGTACCCCGTGGATTCATACGATTCGCCCCCTTGGCGTGGTGGGCTCGCTCCAGGAGCGTATCGTGTTGGTGACGACAGTCAACGGTCCGCGATAACCTCGGAGCGGCCCGGCCGGGAGGCAGGGGTGGCGGAGAAGGGACCGGCGATGACCGCATTCTCGCTCGAACCGGCACAACTCGCCTGGTGCGCCGAGCTGCGCGCCCTGGCCGCGGAGCGGCTCCGCCCGCTGGCCGAGAAGGGCGAGCCGGGCCGGGTGAACCGGGCCCTGGTCGCCGAACTCGGCCGCCTCGGGCTGCTCGGCCGCCTCTTCACCTCCGGCGCGCTCGACCTGTGCCTGATGCGCGAGTCCCTGGCCTACTCCTGTACGGAGGCGGAAACGGCCCTGGCCCTCCAGGGCCTCGGCGCCCACCCCGTCCACGCCCACGGCACGGATCCCCAACGCGCCCGCTGGCTCCCCCGAGTCACCGACGGCACGGCGATCGCGGCCTTCGCCCTGAGTGAGCCGGGGGCGGGGTCGGACGCGGCGGCACTGGGGTTGCGGGCGGAGCCGCCCGCCGAACTGGCCGCCCACCCCGACGGCCCCACCCGCTGGCGTCTCACCGGTGAGAAGTGCTGGATCTCCAACGCGCCCGAGGCCGACTTCTACACCGTCTTCGCCCGGACCACCCCGGGGGTGGGCGCGCGTGGTGTCACGGCCTTTCTCGTGCCGGCCGACCGGCCGGGGCTGACCGGGGCCGGACTCGACATGCTCTCCCCGCACCCCATCGGCGCGCTCGACTTCGACGCCGTGCCGGTGACGGCCGACGACGTGCTCGGTGAGGTGGACCGGGGATTCCGGGTCGCCATGGGGACGCTCAACCTGTTCCGCCCCAGCGTCGGCGCCTTCGCGGTCGGTATGGCCCGGGCGGCGCTCGACGCGACCCTCGCGCACACCGCCGGGCGAGACGCCTTCGGCGGCAAGCTGCGGGACCTTCAGGCCGTCTCCCACCAGGTCGCCGAGATGGCCCTGCGCACGGAGGCGGCCCGGCTGATGGTCTACGCGGCGGCGACGGCGTACGACGAGGACGCCCCGGACGTGCCCCGGCGCGCGGCCATGGCGAAACTGCTCGCCACCGAGACCGCGCAGTACGTCGTCGACACGGCCGTCCAGCTGCACGGCGCCCGCGCACTGCAACGCGGTCACCTGCTCGAACACCTCTACCGGGAGGTGCGCGCCCCCCGGATCTACGAGGGGGCCAGCGAGGTCCAGCGCGGCATCATCGCCAAGGAGTTGTACGCAGCCCACCAGGAGGCCCGGTGACCACCGAACGCGTCAACCCGCCCGGCCTCGCCCCGCCGGCGGGCTTCTCGCACGCCGTCGTGGCCTCCGGGTCCAGGGTGGTCTTCCTGGCGGGGCAGACCGCCCTCGACGGCGACGGCAAGGTGACCGGCGCGACCCTGCCGGAACAGTTCGAGAAGGCCCTCACCAACCTGCTGACCGCCCTCGCGGCGGCCGGCGGCACGCCCGCCGACCTGGCCCGCGTCACCGTCTACGCCACGGACGTCGCCGCGTACCGCGCCCACGCCCCGGAACTCGGCCGCCTCTGGCGGAAACTGGCGGGCCGTGACTACCCGGCCATGGCGGTCGTCGAGGTCGTCCGGCTGTGGGACGAGGAGGCATTGGTGGAACTGGACGGCTTCGCGGTGCTTCCGTAGGGACGCGGCGGACTCGCCACCGAAGGGGTGAGGATCACGGGCGGCGGGCCGGAGGCCCGGTACGAGTGGAAGCCGCAAATCCACTCCTTTCGGGAGGTTCCCCATGCGTCTACGCCCCCTTCTCGGCGCGGCGACCGGTGCCGCGCTGCTGCTGCTCACCGGTGCCACCGCCGTGCCCGCCACCGCGGCGCCCACCCCGCACGAGGCCGTGACGGTCGACTCGGTCGGCCGGATCGCCGCCGACGGCACCGTCACCCTCTCCGGCACCTACCGCTGCCAGAGCTCCAGCGGCCCGGTCTTCGTCAGCTCCTCCGTGACCCAGGGCGTCTCCACCACCAGCTACGGCATCGGCGGCACCCGGGCCGTGTGCGATGGCGCGAAGCACCGCTGGGTGAACACGGGCCGCCCCGTGCCCGGCGCACTCGTGCCCGGCGCGGCCCGCGTCGAGGCCACTGTGATGGAACTGCGCACCTCCACTGGCCTGCCGCTGCCCCGCTTCCACGCCGTACGGGACCAGGCCGTCACCCTGACCCGGGGCTGAGCGCGACGGTGAACGGAACCGGTGAGCGGCCCGGGTCCACGGGGGCTCACCGGTCCAAGAGCCGAGCGGCGTAAAGCAGTTGTTCATGCCGGAGCACCAGGGGTAGTAAGGCCCCATGACTACTCTTGGTGCTGTCTTCCGGCCTCAGCTGCCCCCCGAGAAGCTGCGTGACATAGCCCGTACCGCCGAGGCGGCGGGGCTGGAGGAGCTGTGGTTCTGGGAGGACTGCTTCCTGGAGGGCGGGGTCGCCACCGCGTCCGCCGCGCTCGCCTGGACCGAACGGCTGCGGGTCGGCATCGGACTGATGCCCGTGCCCCTGCGGAACGTCGCCCTCACCGCGATGGAGGCCGCCACCCTGGACCGGCTCTTCCCGGGGCGCTTCACGCTGACCGTCGGGCACGGCGTGCAGGACTGGATGGGGCAGGCCGGAGCGCGGGCCGAGTCGCCGGTCACGCTGCTGCGTGAGTACCTCGACGCGCTCCGGGCGCTGCTGCGCGGCGAGCGCGTCACCACCGACGGGCGGTACGTGAAGCTGGACGACGTCGGCCTCGACTGGCCCCCGCCCACCGCTCCCGAGGTGCTCGCCGGCGTCACCGGCCCCCGTTCGCTGCGCCTGTCCGGCGAGGCCGCCGATGGCACGCTGCTCAGTGAGGCCACCCCGCCGGACGGTGTCGCCAAGGCCCGCCGGCTCATCGACGAGGGCCGAGCGGTGGCCGGCCGCACCGGCTCCCACCGCGTGGTCGTCTATCTCCTCACCGCCACCGGGCCGGACGCCGCCGCCCGCCTCCAGGCCGAGCGCACCGCCTCCGGCACGGACAAGATCCCCGACCTGGGGGTCGCCGGCGACGCCGGTACGGTGGCCGAGGCCGTTCAGCGCCTGGTCGCCGCCGGCGCCGACACCGTCGTCCTCGAACCCACCGGCGATGAGCCGGACCCCGAGGGCTTCGTCCGCTTCGTGGCCGAGGAGGTCCGCCCCCTCGTCCCGTAACCCCGCGAAGGGGCACCCTGTGCGCTACTCCTGGGCGTGCCGGATGGCGTCCAGCACGATGTGTGCCACGTGGTCGTCGGTGAGGGTGTACCGCGTCTCGCGGGCCTGACGCCGGGCGGCGACGATCCGGGACGTGCGCAGCACCCGCAGATGCTGGGAGACCAGCGGCTGGCTCACGCCCAGCGCGGTCACCAGCTCATGGACGTACTTCCCGCCGCCGGACAGTTCGCGCACGATCCCCAGTCGTACGGGCGAGGCCAGCGCGCGCAGCAGCTCGCTGGCCGCTTGCAGGGTCTGATCCGGCTCGTCCGTGGGGGCAGCGGGCGTCGTTGTCATATGCGCACATTAGCATATGACAACGATTTCCAGTATGCCGGGCAGGAGCCTCAGTGGTCGTCCCAGTGTCCCTCGTGGGCGGCGTGCCGGTGACCGTCGTGCACGTAGTCGGTGTGGTCGCCGTGCCGCACGGCCAGATGGCCGCAGTTGTCGCCGTGCTCGTGGTCGTGGTTCTGGTGCACCGTGTGGCCGCCGTTCGCGCACTCGTCGACGTGGTCCTCGTGCGTCCGGTGGATGTGGCCGTCGTGGGCGTAGTCCGTGTGGTCGCCGTGGGTGAAGGCGACGTGGCCGCAGTCGTCGCCGTGGGCGTGCGCGTGGTTCTCGTGGGTGAGGTGCTCGGCGGTGGTCATGGGGTGGCTCCTTGCGTGTGCTCGTGCTGCCCGCGACGCTTCCGCCGGGGCCGTCATGGCGACATTAACATATAGCGATTTCTGCATGTATTGTCCGGCCGGCCGGCGCCGCCCGCGAGCCGAGGGCGGCGCAGGGGTGACGCCCGGGTCAGCGGACCGCGACGACCACGCAGCTGTCGCCGTACTGCCAGACCGGGCCCGCCGTGGCGAAACCCGCCTGCCGCAGCAGCTCCAGATGGGCGGAGAGAGGGAGTTCGGCGGGGCGGCCGGTGTCGAGAGGCGCCGCACGGCGGCGGCGCTCGGCGAGCAGGTCCGTCAGCTCGGGGTCTTCGGAGACGGCGGCCCACCAGGAGCCCCAGTCCTCGTGCGCGAACACCCGCTGCCGGTCGGCCCGGCACCGCCCGACATGGGCGGCGATCCCGCCCGGGCCCGTGTCGTCCTGGGGGAGGTGGTCGCCGTTGACGAGGACACCGCCGGGCCGCAGCAGCGCGGCGAGCTGCCGGTAGGTGCGCAGCAGGGTGTCGCGGTCGAGGTAGTGCAGGGCCGTCGTGGAGACGGCCGCGTCCAGGGGCCGGTCCAGGTCCAGGGTCCAGGTCCAGCCGGGTGCGCCGATCTCGGCGTCGATGTAGCGGGCCGCGTCCGGGTGATGGGTCCGGCCCAGCTCCAGCAGCAGGGGATCCCGGTCCACGGCCACGATCTCCGCGTCCGGCAGCCGCCGGACCAGCCGGGCCGCCAGTGAGCCGGGCCCGCACCCGAGGTCGACGACGAGGGGCCGGGAGTCGTGCCCGGCCGTGACGTGCTCGACCACATCGGCGATCACCGTGAACCGCTCCTCGCGGTCGACCGCGTACCGCTGCTGCTGGAGCTCCCAGCGCTCCACCCACCGCTCCGCCGTCGCCAGACTCAGCCCCATCCGGTCGCGCCACCTTGCCGTCTCGCACCTGACTCTTGCCGGTCCGAGCCTACAGGTGGAAACGGTTCCCATTACGCATTGTCGGGGGAGTCACTGGAGTGAGGCGAGGACGGACAGCAGCCGGTCGATCTCCTCAACGGTGTTGTACACATGCAGACTCACCCGGACCGAACCGGTCTTCTCACCCGCGTCACCCTGGCAGTGGTTGTCCGAGCGGACCATGAAACCGTGGCTGAAGAGGATGAATCCCAGGTCGCCCGAGTCGATGGCCCGATGCCGCAGGGTGACGATGCCCTGGCGCCGCTGCACGGTCGAGTCGGCGGCCAGGCTCAGCGGGCAGCCGAGGATCTCGTAGGCGTCCAGATGGCGCAGTCCCTCGGTGAGCCGGGCCGCCAGGGCGACCGTCCAGTGCTCGACGCGCTCCAGACCGGCGGCGTCCAGCCAGTCCAGCGCCGCTTCGAGCGAGGCGATGCCCACGGTGTTCGGGGTGCCGCTCCACCCGCCGGGCGTGAACGCCGGGCCGCGCGCCTGCCGGGCCCACACCGCCCCCGAACCGGGCAGGGCCAGCGCCTTGTGCCCGGAGAAGACGACGAAGTCGACGTCCAACTCGGCCACGGACACCGGCAGATGCCCGACGCTCTGCGCCGCGTCCAGGCAGATCACCGCGTCCGGGCCGACCGCCCGGCGGATGCGCTGCACGTTCATGTCGCCGCCGTAGACATGGTGCACGTGGGTGGTGGCGACGAACCGCGTTCGCGGCCCGGCCCGTTCGGCCAGCGCACGGTGGTCGTAGTCGCCGGAACCGCTCTGGTACGGCATCGGCACCACCCGGATGTGCGTGCCCTCGCGGGCGAGCAGCCGCTGGGCCTCCCGCCAGGGCGCGATGTTGGCCTGGTGGTCGGCGTCCGGTACGACGATCTCGTCGCCGTCGCGCACGAACCGCGGCAGCCAGTCGCGGGCGATCGTGCGCAGCCCCTCGGTCGTGCCGCTCGTGAAGTGGACGGCGGAGCGGTCCGGTCGGTGGTCCCCGAGGAACCGGGCTACGCGCTCGCGGGTGCGCTCGACCAGCTCCGTGGTCCGGTTGGCCCAGGTGTAGGTGCCTCGCGCCGCGTTGGCGTTGCTGCCGGTGAGGTATGTCTGCACGGCGTCCAGGACGGCCTGCGGCTTCTGCGCCGTCGCCGCGCTGTCCAGGTACGCCAGCTCCGGGTGCCCGGTGACGATGGGGAACTGGGCGCGCAGCGCCTGCTGCCACCGGCGCAGATCGTCGCGGATCGCGGGTGCGGTCACGGCGGTCAGTCCCGCACCAGGGGCGCGCCCGCGTCCCGCCAGGCGATGATGCCGCCGGCCAGACTGCGGACGTCCGGGTGGCCCATCCGGGTCAGCAGCGCCGCGTACCGGGCGGACTGCTCGCCCACCGGGCACGCCAGCAGCACCGGCCGGCTCCGGCTGAACGGCAGTCCTCCCTGGAGGAGTTCGGCGAACAGCTCGTCGACGATGTTGACCGACCCGTCGATGTGCAGCGCCGCGTACGCGAAGGGACTGCGCAGGTCCACCACGAGCGGCCGGTCGGTGTCGATCCAGCGCCGGGCCTCGGCCACCGTGACCGACGGCGCGCCGCCGACCTCGGCGTCGGTCAGATCGGCCGGCGAGTTCTTCCTGGGCAGCCGGCCCAGCAGGTCGGGCCGCCGCTGCCGGACGTAGCTCAGATAGCTCTCCACGCGGTCGCAGACGATGAACACCGCCGTCCGCCGCTCGGTCAACTCCTCGTCGACGGCGCGCAGATGACGGACGGCTCCGTGATACGCGGCGCCTCCCGTGGGCCCGCCCAGGATGCCGCAACGGCGGTTCAGGGTCAGCATCCCCTCGATCGCCTCGTCGGCGCTCACCGACTCCATCGTGTCGTACGTCTCCGGGTCGAACAGGCCGACCTCCTGCACCTCGTCGATGGTGCGGATCCCGGGGATGAAGTCGGACTTGGCCGCGACCAGCCCGACCACCCGCACCGAGGGATCCTCCTCCCGCAGCGCGCGGGCCACGCCCGTGGAGGAACCGGCCGTGCCCACACAGGCGACGAACCAGTCCGGCACCCGGCCGTCCAGGTCCTTGACGATCTCCGGGCCGGTGCCGGTGAGATGCGCCTCGGTGTTGCGCGGGTTGAAGTACTGGTCCGTGTGGAGATAGGCGCCGCCGGAGGCGGACAGCGTTTGGTGGAAGAGGGTCAGCGGATCGTCCGTCGCGGTCGGGTCCAGACACTCGCTCTGCCCCGGCAGCTCCTCGATCTGGGCGCCGAGCAGCAGCAGGAGGTCCTTGATCTCCGGCACCCGCATCCGGTTGGTGACGCTCTTGAAGCCCAGGCCGTGCATGCCCGCGAGGACCGCCAGTGCCTTCGCCGTGTTGCCGCTGGACAACTCCACGACCTGGCTGCCGTGTTCGACCGCCTCGGCCAGCAGCGGGCGCGCCATGTTCCAGGCCGCCCGGTCCTTGACCGACCCGAAGGGGTTGAGCATCTCCAGCTTGGCGAACAGGTCGATGTTGCGCAGGCCGTGCACGGCCGGGTCGATCCGTACCAGCGGGGTGTTGCCTATCGCCTCGGTGATGCTGTCGTACCTCACTGGGCTCCCCCCGAGGGCGTGATCGGCCAGAACTGGTCGTCGAGGCACCAGCGCCAGGCGTCGCCGTCCTGCCAGGCGGCGACCTTGCGGGCGGCGGGCTGGTGCTGGGCGCGGGTGGCGTGGAAGTCCATGGCGTAGCCGGCGGTGTTGGCGAAGGCCAGCAGGTCGCCGGGGACCGGACGCCGCGGCAGGAAGACCGTGCGCCGGGTGATCAGATCGGTCTCCAGGCACAGGCCGCCGAAGAGGTGGACGGCGACGGGCCCCTCGCCCGGCCCGGCTCCGCTCCTGGGGATGACGACGGGGTCCACCAGCACTCCGTGGTCCTCCAGGGCGATGTCGTCCGCCTTCGCCGCCAGCCGGACGAGCAGTGCGCCACCCGCCTGCTGGGGGCGGACCTCCAGCACCCTCGCCAGCGTCAGCCCGCACTGGTCCAGCAGCGCCCGGCCGGGCTCGCTGTGCAGGTCGTACAGGTGCTCCAGCAGCAGCGCGGCCAGCGGACGGCCGCCCAGGGAGGCGGCGGGCTGGGCCAGCAACTCGTCCAGATAGGCCGCGCCGGCGACGGACCGGTGAGCGGGGTAGAGGCCGAGCGCGCCGCGCACGGTGCCTGACTCGTTGCGCAGCCCGTAGCCGTGGCCGCCCCAGGTCATCGGCGGGCGGCGGCCCAGCACGGCGGACGTGAGCGCGGTCGTGTACGCTTCCCACTGCTCCCGCTCGGCGAGGTAACTGACGCCGAACCCACCCCCGATGTCCACGGCCCGGGGCCGCAGCCCCCGGCTCCGGCAGGCCTCCAGAGCCGCCAGGGACCCTTCGAGGGCGGTCGCCTTCTCCGCGACACTCGTGGTGTCCAGGTGGTAGGCCACCCCCGTCAGGCCGATCGCGTCGCCGTGCCGCTCCACCGCCTCCAGAAGGGGCTCCAACTCCCGTACGGGCGTGCCGAACCGGCTGCGCCGGCTCAGCACCTTCACCCCCGGTGTCTCGAACCCCGACAGCCGCAGCAGCACCCGCACCGGGGCGAGCGCGTGCCCCCGCACCAGCGCGGCGAGCTGGTCCAGCTCGGCGACGCCGTCGACGCCGACCGTGACGCCCGTGAGGGCCGCGAGCCACAGGAACTCGGGGTTCTTCGGGCCCGTGGCCGTGATCCGGTCGGCGGTGAAACCGGCCCCCAGCGCGTGCTGCAACTCACCCAGCGACGCGACGTCCACGCCCGCGTCCGTGGCGGCGAGCCGGCGCAGCAGCGCGCTGGACCGGTTCGCTTTGTGGGCGTAGAAGACCTGGCCGGACAGGTGATGCCTGCGGTACACGGACCGGAACCGCTCCAGGTTCTCGGCGATCTGGTCCGGCACCACGACGTGCAGGGGTGAGCCGAGCGCGTCGGTGAGCGAGTGCAGGGTCCCGGTCGCCGCCAGGAGCGACCTGAGCCGTGGTTCCAGCCGCGGTTCGAGGTACAAGGGCCGGCCCCCCATGCGTGCTCCCTCCCCTGAAGCTCCTGCGCCCGGCATCCGGGCACGTCGGACACTCCCCGCGTTTCGCCGTATAGCCCATATCCATTCTTCGGTCGCTTTACGCCCTGCCTGTCCTGAAGCCGTTCCTGACCTGGTCGAAGACGGGGCGGTAGGTGTCCCACTGCGCCTCGGGCGCCGAGAGGTAGATGTCGTACTCGCGCCCGCCCTCGCGGCCGTAGCCGAGGTCGATGGCGCGGAACGGGCGGGCCCGGCCCTGGAAGGTGAACTCCCAGATGGCGGCGGGCTGTTCGCGGAAGGTGGTCCGCTGCATGCGGATCCGGCGGTAGGTCGGGTAGTTGACCTTGGTGTTCGCCTCGATCTCCGTGAAGTGGTCGGCGGGGGTCGGGCCCGCGGGGGCGACCGTGCCGATGGTGATGCCGGCGAGGCCGGAGGGGGTGGCGTAGATGACCTGTTCCGCCGTGCGGTCGCGGGGCGTCCAGTCGTTCGGGATGGGGAAGGAGACGCCGAGCTTCGGCTCGTGGACGAGGTGGTAGCCCTTGGGGACGGGGGCGGGGCGGGCCGTGTCGTGGTCGGGTTCGGCCGTGTGGTGCGGGGCCGTTGTGTACAGGGTGGTGCCCACGGCGAGGGTGGCTGTCAGAGCCGCGGCGATCGTGGTGATGCGGCGGCGTCGGCGGATGCGGGTGGTTCGTGGCTGGTCGCGCCCCGCGGCGGAGCCGCCCGTCGGCACGGCCCCGCGCCCCTTGGGGGCGGTGATCGCCACCGTTCGGAGAGCACGTTCTGTCTCCTCCGCGGAGGGACGGGCCTCCGGTTCCCTGGCCAGTAGGGACTCTATGAGTGGGGCCAGCGGGCCGGACCGGCTCGGTGGGGTCAAGAGGTCCGTCGCTATCGCGTACGCCGTTTCCATCGCCGTCGCCCGGCGGAACGGGGGGCGGCCCTCCAGCGCCTGGTACAGGGTCGCGCCCAGGGCCCACAGGTCCGATGCCGGGCCGGGGGTGAGGCCCCGGACGCGTTCGGGGGCCATGTACTCGATGGAGCCGACCATCTCGCCGGTCCTGGTCAGCGTCGACGAACCGGCCGTCATGGCGATGCCGAAGTCCGTGAGGACGACCCGGTCCCCCGCGCCGAGGAGGACGTTTCCGGGCTTGACGTCGCGGTGCAGCACACCGGCCTCGTGCGCGGCGCGGAGGGCGCCCACCATGGCCAGGCCGACGCGGGCCGCCTCGTGGGGCGGGAGGGTCCGGCCGCCCTGGAGGAGGTCGCCGAGCGTGCGGCCGGGGACGTACTCCATGACGACACAGGGGCGGCCGTCGTCCTCCACGACGTCGTGCACGACGATCACGTTGGGGTGCGTGACGCGCGCGGCGCTGCGGGCCTCCCGGCGCATGCGCTCGTACAGCGTGCCGAGCTCGTCCGCGGACAGGTGCGGCCGCTCGTGCAGCTGCTTCAGGGCGACCTGGCGTCCCAGCAGCTCGTCGTCGGCGCGCCACACCGTGCCCATGCCGCCCCGGCCGATCCGCTCGGCGAGCCGATAGCGCCCGGCGACGAGTCGCCCCTCGTCCGACACCGTGTGTCCTCCGCCACCTTGTCCGTCTTGGGCGCCTTGATACGCCCTGGTCACCATAACGGGCGACCCCGGGCCGACCCGGGCCGGGAGTGAGGCGGATCACGGCCCCGATCGTCGGGAGGGGTCCCGACGGGGTCCTCCTACCCTGGCGTCCCGCGCCGCCGCCGGGCGGACGGGGCGGAGTGGACCGGCGACGTCGCGGGTGGTTTCACCGGTGGGGAAGGTGCGTGAGCACGTGCTCGACCGCACGCAGGACACGGCGACGGGTGTGGGCGGCGCCCTGCTCCGGCCGGGGCAGCGGATCAACTCGGCGCTCGTCGTGGACCGCCGGCTGGGGGAGGGCGCCTTCGCCGAGGTCTACCGGGTGCGGCACCACATCCTCGGCTGGCAGGCGCTGAAACTGTTCAAGCACGTGGCCTCGCTGGAGGCGACGTCCCGGATGCTCGACGAGGCCCGGATCCTGTCCACGCTGGGGCACCCCAACATCATCCGGGTGTTCGACGCCGGCACCGTGCAGACCTCCGAGGGCGTACGCGGCTACATCACCATGGAGTACGTGGCGGGCGGCAGCCTGGAGCGGCTCATGGAGTCCCACTCGGGCGTGGTGCCCGTCGGCGAGGTGACCGCCGTGCTCCGGCAGGCCGCCGAGGGACTCGCCGTGGCCCACGAGCGGCCGCACCCCATCGTCCACCGCGACCTGTCCCTGGCCAACGTGCTCATCACCTACGACGAGACCGGGCTGCGCGTGAAGGTCAGCGACTTCGGCCTGGCCAAGGAGACCGACCCGGGCACCAGGGCGGCCAGCGCCCAGGGCACCGTCGCCTACATGCCGCCCGAGGTGCTGCGGCGCGGCAAGGGCTACGGGTGCCCGGGGGACGTCTGGGCGCTGGGCACCATCGGGTACTTCCTGCTCACCGGACACTTCCCGTACGACGGCGGGGACCCGGTGCAGTCCTTCTCCCTGGAGCGGTTCAGCAGGCCGCTGCAGCCGCCCCGCGCCTTCAACGACGACGTGGGCCCCGAACTGGACCGGCTGGTCACCGACATGCTGCGGATCGACCCGGCCGAGCGGCCCGCCACCGCCCGGGCCGTCGCCGACCGCGCGGCCGGTCTGCGCCCGGCGCCCGGCCCCGAGGCCGCCGGTCCGGCCGAGCCGGCCGGGTCCGCCGACGCGCTGTTCCGGGAGGCGACCGCGCTCTCCCGGATGCCCGGCAAGCTCGGCGAGGCCGCCGACCTGCTGGAGGAGACCATCAGCCGCTACCCGAGCTTGCGCGAGCGGCATCTGACACGGCTCATGACCTGGCGCCGGGGGGTGATCATGTGACCACGCCGGTGAGGGAGTTCGACCGCTTCGAGGAACTGGCGGGCACACAGCTGTACCGCAGGAACGTCTTCGTCGTGACCGGCCTGCCCACCCGCGCGAGCGGTCCGGCCGTGCGGCGGCACCGGCAGAAGGCGGAGGCGCGGCTGGCCGTCGAGGACAGCTGGCCCGGAGCCCCGGACCTGGCCCCGGCCGGCGGCTACGGCAAGGACGAGGTGCGGGCCTCCTTCGAGGGCCTCCAGGACCCGCGCCGGCGCATGGTCGACGAGCTGCTGTGGCTGTGGGGCACCCCGGAGTCCGGCTGCGACTGCGACCCGGACGTGCACGAACGGCACGACGCCGCCGTGCTGCTGCACGCCCGCGTGCTGGAGGCGGAGACCGGACGGTCGCGGCTGCCCGTCGAGCAGCGGGCGTCCCTGTGGGAGAACGCGGTGTCCGCCTGGGGCCACCTGCTGGCGGACGGGGCACTGCGGCAGCACGTCCGGCACCGGATCCGGGCGCTCGGCGACCCCCGGCTCGGCGAGGACGCGGCCGACGACCTCCTGGCCCGGCTGCCACGGCTGCTCGTCTCCCCCTTCCCCCAGCTCTTCGCCGACCAGGCCACCGCGACCCGGCTGACGTCGGTCTGCTCGGTCTGGGCCGGGTTCCCGCCCTTCGACGGCCTGTTCTCGGAGCTGTTCGAGGGTGCGGTGGAAGAGGCGTACGAGAAGATCCACGGCGACCTGCTGACGGTGGAGCGGGAGCGCGAGGCCCGCCACTACCGCGAGGCGTTCCTGCTCCTGCGCGACCGGGTCGTGCCCGGCTTCGAGGACATGGCGCCGCTCAGACCGTTCGTCTCCGGCTGGCGCTACGACGAGACCGCCCACATCGTCGCCGTCGGACTGAACAACCTCGCGGTGGAACTCCTCGGCATCTCCGTGCACCGCCCGCCGAGCGCCTCCCGGCGCGAGGAGATGCTCTGGCTCGCGGAGAAGGCGTACGAGATCGGCCCGGACCGCGACTCGGACGGGCTGAAGGAGAACTGGGAGACCATCTACGACCACCTCACGGGCACCGGCCGCGGCCCCGCGCGCGCCAGACGGCGGTTCCCCTGGTTCTCGTTCCTCCTGGTGCTCGGCGTCATCGGCGGCTCGGTCTCCGCCCTGATCGAGACCTACGGCTGGTTCCCCGTGGTCATCATCGGGCTCGGCGGCATCGGAGTCCTCGGCTATTTCGTGCAGATCGTGGTGACCCTGGCCAACGGCCTGAGCAGCGTACGGAGGAGGAAATGAGCATCCCCTCACGCCGGGACGGCCGGTCCCGCCGAGGCAGCCGGGTGCGCGCCGCGCTCGGCCAGTTGCGGCACCCGCCCGAGTTCCGCGTCCCGCCGCCGTTCCTCGACACCGGCCAGGCCGCCTGGGTCGCGGACGTACTCGCCGACGTCGAGCCGGCCACGGAAGGGCCCGCTACCGGAAGCCCGGACGCCGGCACGCTGCTCGCCGCCGCCACCGGCATCTGGCGCGCCCAGCGCAAGCTGAACCAGCGCGCCGGCGAACTGTCGGCCGCGGACCTCAGGCAGGTGCGCCGCTACGTCCAGGCCGGCCGGCAGGCACTCGCCGACGGCGGACTGGAGATCCAGGAGCACGACGGCGCGCCCTTCGACCCGGGCCAGTCCCTCGAAGTCCTCGCCTTCCAGGACGAACCCGGCCTGACCCACGAGGTGGTGCTGGAGACCCTCCGGCCCAGCGTCTACTACCGCGGCGAGCGGATCCAGATGGGGCAGGTCGTCGTCGGCCGGCCCGCGCCCGGCCCCACCCACGGCATGTGAACGACCAAGGAGACGACCGCAATGCGCGAGACCATCGACTTCGGCATCGACCTCGGCACCACCAACAGCGCCATCGCGGTGGCGGACGACGACGGCGTACGCGTCATCAAGAACAACGACGGCTGGGACTGCACCCCGTCCGCCGTGTGGATGCCCAAGCCGGACGTGATCCACGTGGGCCGCCGCGCCCGCGAGCGCACCGACACCCAGCCCGACGACGCCCACGCCGAGTTCAAGCTGGAGATGGGCGTGGCCGGATACCACCGGCGGTTCGGCCGCGCGGGGCTGTCCCTCACCCCCGAACAGCTCTCCGCCGAAGTCCTCAAGTCCCTGCGCCAGGACGCCGCGCACGACACCGGCAGTGCCCCGGAGGCGGCCGTGATCACCGTGCCCGCCTCCTTCGCGCTGCACCAGAACAGCGCCACGTCCGCCGCCGCGGCCCTCGCCGGGCTGGGCGAGCACTGCCCGCTGGTCCAGGAACCGACCGCCGCGGCCATCGCGTACGGCGTGCAGGACGCCTCCGAGTCCACCCACTGGATGGTGTTCGACCTGGGCGGCGGCACCTTCGACGCGGCCGTGATGAGCAAGCGCGACGGTGAACTGCAACTGCTCCAGCACGCCGGTGACCCGCGGCTGGGCGGCAAACTCATCGACTGGGCCATCGTGGAGGATCTGCTCGTCCCCGCCGTCCGGCGCGACCTCGGGCTGCCGGACTTCGCCCGGCGCAACCCGCGCTGGCGGGCAAATTTCGCCAAGCTCAAACTGGCCGCGGAGGACGCCAAGATCGAGCTGTCCCGGCGCGGCTCCTACGACATCGTCCTCGACCTCGCCGACGGCGAGGGCGGCACCGCCCCCTTCGAGTACACCCTCACCCGGGGCGCCCTCGACGACCTCGCCCAGCCCTTCTACGCCCGCGCGATCAAGCTCTGCCGGGACGCCCTCGCGGAGAGCTCCCTGCGGCCCGACCACATCGACCGGCTGCTGCTCGTCGGCGGGGCGACCCTCGCCCCCGGGCTGCGCGACCTGCTGGCCGACCCCGTGGAAGGCCTGGGCATCCAGCTCGACCACACCCAGGACCCGACCACCGTGGTGGCGCGCGGGGCCGCCGTCTTCGCCCGTACCGTGCGGATGCCGAGCAAGCCGCGCACGGCGGCGCCGGGGGAGTTCACGGTGGAACTCCACTACGAGCCCCAGTCGTTGGAGACCACCGGCATCCCCGTCTCCGGCCGGATCAGCGGCGGCACCGCCGTGCCCGACTGGACCCGGTACACCGTCACCCTCACCAACCCCGACGGCCACCCGCCCTTCCGGGGACCGCAGACCACCCTCACCCCCGACGGCGCCTTCTACACCGAGGTGACCATCGACTCCGGCACCCGGTCCCGGTTCACCGTGGAGCTCTCCGACGGCACCGGCACCCGGCAACGGCTCGCTCCCGACACCCTGTCCATCACCCACGCCCAGGTGCTGCCCGGCGACGCCGTGCTCACCAGCACGCTCGGCATCGGCAAGGCCGACGGCTCCTTCGCACCGATGCTGCGCAAGGGCACCGCCCTGCCGACCTCGATCACGAAGACCTTCGAGACCTCCATCCCGCTGCGCCGCTCCCAGCCGGACGCCGTCATCCGCATCCCGCTGCTGGAGGGCGAACGCCGGCGCGCCGACCGCAACACCCGTGTCGGACTGCTGGAGATCCGGCCCCGGGACGTCCGCTTCGACCTGCCCGGGCAGACGCCCGTCGAGGTGACCTTCGAGATCAGCGCCTCGAACCGGGAAGTCACCGTCACCGCCGACATCCCCGTCGCCGACGCCCAGTTCGAGGCGACCATCGACCGCTCCCAGCTGGTGGCGCCCACCCACGACGAACTCGTCGACCGGCTGCACGACCTGGAGCAGCGCACGCACGCCCTGCGGGAACGCGCCGAGGACGTGCACTCCGAGCAGGCCCTGTCCCGGCTCGACGACCTGTCCGACGAGAAGGCCTTCGCCCATCTGCGCAAGGAGGTCGACGCGGCGGCCGTCGACACCGGGGCGGCCGGTACGAGCGACCGGCGCATCCGCGACCTGGAGGCCCAGCTCGACGACGTCGAGGAGGCCATCGACATCCCCGCCCTCCAGCACGAGCTGTGGGACCTCCTCAACAACTGCGAGGACCTCATCGAACAGACCGGCGGCGGGCCGGCCGAACGCCGCGAACTGGAGAACCTCCGCACCCGCGCGACCAGCGCCGGGGAGGACGGCAGCCCGGCCGGACTGCGCCGGCTCGCCGACCGGGTGCGCGACTTCCAGGTGGACCTCCTGCGCCGCAGCGACCAGTGGGACTTCCTCGTCTTCCACTCCCTCGTCGAACTGCGCGACGAGATGACCTCCCGTGCCCAGGCGGACGCCGCGATCGCGGACGGCCGCCGTGCCGTCGCCGCGGGCGACCGCACGGCCCTGTCCGCCGTCAACCAGCGCCTGCGCCGCCTGCTGCCTCCGGGGGTCTCGGAGGAGCGCCGGATCGGCGGGGTGCAGGAGAGCCGATGAGCCTCATGAGCGACCGGACCGGCGCGGAAGGAGACGCCCCCCTCGACGTCGTACTGCTCGTGTCGCGGGCCCGGGGGCTCGCCCGGGCCGGGGAACTGGGCGGCGCCCTGCGGCTGTTGCGGGAGGCCGAGGCCACGGAACTCGGCGGGCACCGGGACGTGCTCGACCTGCGGGCACGGGTGCACGCGCAGCGCGGGGAGACGGCCGAGGCGGCGGAGTGCTGGCGACGGGTCCTGGCGCGGCACCCGGACGACCCGGCGGCCGGAGCAGGACTCGCCCGGCTCGGCCGCAGGGGGCCGATGGCGGTACTCGGCCGTCACCGCACCCGTACGGCCCTGGTCGCGGCGGCGTGCGTGATCACCGCGGTCGTGGCCGGCACGGTCACCACCCTGGACGGCCCCCACACGGCCCGAGCGGACACCGACCGGGCGGCGGGCGGCCGGCAGAGCCCCGGCACGAGCGCCACCGCCGGAGCCGGCCAGGAGGCGCCCGGCTCGGGTACCGGGCAGGAGAAGGACGCCGCGGCCGCCACCCGTAGAGCCGCCGCGCTCGCCGAGGACCTGCGCGCCCCCGGTCTGCGCGTCACCGTGCACGGCGATTCCGTCGAAGTCGCCTTCACCCAGGGGCTGTTCTCCGCAGGCGCTCAGCTCACCCCGGCGGGAGCCCGACAGCTGGCCCTGCTCGGTGAACGGCTGGGCGGGCGGCACCCGGACGTCACCGTGCACGGCCACGCCGCCACCGTCCCCGGCGCGCCACGCAGCGGCGGTTCCGTCGTGGCGCTGTGGCGCGCCCTGGTCGCCGCCCGCGAACTCAGCGCCGCGAGCGGCGAACCCCTCACGGCGTTCACCACGGACACCGCGGACCAGCGCGACGCCCCGTACCCGGACCCGGCCCGCAACCGCACGGTCACCCTCGTGATCTCACCCGAGTGACGGTCCTAGCCACCGGAGACCACCACGACCAGCCCGATGATCAGCAGCACCACGACCCACGTCCACACCTTGGCCGCGACGGGGGACGTCCCGTAGTAGATCTCCTCCAGGTGTGTCCGCAAGCTCTTGCGCGGCGGGCGCCGTACGCCGTACGACAGGGGCGTCCGGCGCCCGTCGTAGGAGACGTCGTAGGGCAGCCCCACGTCCCGCGCCCGGTCGAGCAGCAGCCGGTTGGCGGTGATGCGCACCCGGGTCTCCTGGGTCGTGCAGAACTCCTCGGCGAGCTCCAGCAGCCGCAGGCCGTGACCACCGCCGCCGGGCGCCAGGGCGATCGCACAGTTGTTGAACAGGATCGCGGCGGAGTCGCTGAGCCGGTCGACGGCCTCCGGGATGTCGGGGAGCCCGGCGAGCGCGCCCCGGCGCAGGCGGCGCAGCTCGTGCAGCAGCGGCGTGGCGGCCTCCAGGGTGCCGGCCGCACCACGCGCGTCGTTCCGGTCGAGTTGCCTCGCGGCCGTCTCCAGAGCCGTCACGACCGGATCGAAGGCCGGCTTGGCCTTGTCGAACCAGACACCGGCCTCGGCCAGCCGCGCGCGGTTCTGCTCGATCGTCCGCCGCGTCCCCTCGTTCGGCTTCAGCCGCAGCGCCAGGTCCAGCAGGTCGAAGCTCTCCCGGACGGGCGGGGCCGTGTCCGGGGCGGGAGACAGGGCGACGGCGCAGTTGTTGAGCAACAGGGCGGTGGTGTCGGAGAGTTGGCCCACGCCGAGCGACATCCCGAAACCGGCGAAGGCGCCGAGCCGCTCCACGGCCGGGACGACCCGGGCCCGCAGCGACCCGGCCGCGGCGGTCGCGGCCGTCCTCCGGTCACGCTCGGAGAAGGCGCCGGCGAGTTGCTCCCCCGTCTCGCGCAGCTCGCGCTCCACCGACTCGTACAAGGGTGTCAACTGCCCCTCCAGCACCTCCCCGAGGAGGCCCCGCCCGGTCCAGGTCCACTGCGTGCAGTACCGGGCCAGCCGGGCCGGGTCCGGCGTACGCGCGGCCAGACCGGCGACGGCCGAGACCAGGACGCGGCGCACCTCGGCCTCGAGTACCGTCACCGCGGTCTCGTCCAGCCGCTTGTCGTCGAGCGTGGCGACGCGGTGCCGCAGATGCGCCCAGACCGCGCGCTGCCCGAGCAGCCTGCGCCACAGCCACGCCGCGGTCTGCCAGTCCCCGTCCTCCGGGCGGCCGGTGTCGCGCCGCGGTCCGCCGCGGCCCTTCTTCTTTCCGGCGGGGCGTTTCGGCCCACCCGCGCCCCGGCGCCGTGGCGCCGCACGGTGCCCCGACTCCGCGTCGAGGGCCCGGGCATGGGCCCGGACCGCCTCGTCGTGCTGCCGGTGCAGCTCCGGCCCGCACGGGCAGGAGGCGTCCGGCGCGTCCCAGAACCAGAACAGCTCGTCGACGATCCGGCGCTGCGGATGGTCGAGCACGTCGAAGGCCGCACGGAGTTCCTCCGGCCCGGCTCCGTCGGGCAGCGGCAACTCACCGGCGGGACCGACGGCGACCCCGGCCTTCGCGGCCGTGGCGAGCTGCTGCCGGCGCCGGACGATCGTACGGCGGGCCGCGCAGGTGCTCGCCCCGGTCACGCGGAAGGCGTTGCGGCGGTAGAGTTCCGGGCCGCTCAGCTCCCGCAGCCGTTCCCGGACGACAGGCGCGTCACCGCCCATGGCTACGGCTGCCCCGCGGGCGACCCGTCCTGGAGTCCGGGCATGTTGGGGTCGCCGGGCGTGTCGTCCATCAGGTTGAGGTCCGGCGGGACCAGCGTCGTCGACTCGACCAGGCCCTTGAGCAGGTTGTGCAGCAGGGTGTTGTCGTAGGGCCGCCGCTCCTCCGTCTTGTCGTGCACCAGCGGGTACTTGAAGCCGGTGCCGTGCAGACGGTGGCGGACCACCTCGATGCGGTGCTCGATCCGGCGTTCCGTCCAGTTGCCGTCCGGACGCAGATGGACGAGCTGCCGGGCGGCCATGGAGTACGTCAGGGGCCGCGGGTCCTCCTCGTACAGCAGGTACCGCTGGCCGAGGACGACCAGCAGCAGCCGCTCGTCGTCGTCGAGCGCCCAGGTCTCCGGCCGCAGGGTCTCGGCCCGGCGGCGTGACACCGGCCCCTGGTCGTCGTGGTCGGCCACGTACAGCTCGATCAGGTGCTCGCGGTAGCCGGAGCCCCTCACGAACAGCGGGGTGTAGCCGGTGGTGAGGGGGACCGGCTCGGTGGTGGTGTGCATCATCCGGCCGCGCGGCAGCCGCACCAGCTGCTTCCCGGTGTTGCGCAGCCACCACTGCCCCTGCCGGTACGTCAGCTCCCCGTGCCGGCGGCTCACCCGCAGGTCGTCCACGCCGACCTCCAGGTCCACGTCCGGCCGCTCGCCCCGACCGAAGCGGACGGTCAGCCCCGTGCGCGGCGGGGCGCACAGGTCGCCGGTGACCGTGCGCGCGTGCAGGGTTCCGGGTGCGGTGGGCGCGACACCGCGCGCGAGGCTGGCGGAGAAGGACATCGCTGGTCTCCTCGGTGCGTGGGCTTGCGACTCGTACGGAATCGGCACGGTGCGGCCCCGGCGCGGGCGGGCCCCGCCGGACGTACACGTCAGCATGAGCCGACCGGCCCGGGACCCCTCCCCGCGGCCCCGGGAGTCCTCACATGTCCGGCTGCCTGCGGATGCGCCGGGTGTCAGCGGGCACGCAGTTCCGCGGCCGCCGAGGCGGCGAGCTCGGTGGCCAGATGGCACAGTTCGCCGCTGGACCGCCGCCCGCCGACGTGCAGCCGCAGCATCTCGACGGCCGTCTCGGCGTCCCGGCCGCCGTACTCCCGGTACGGGATGAACACCGTGCAGGTGCCGTCGCCGTTGCCCTCCGGCTCGACAACGGCGTCGTAACCGCTGAGCCGGACGGTGCGGCCGTCCCGCGCGGATTTGCGCTCGTCGCGGAAGAAGGCGATCTCCGCCTCCAGGTCGTCGACGTCGCTGAACCACTCGCAGTCCCAGTCCGCGACACCGGCCTCCGGCACGTCGGCCTTGATGCCGGGGACGACGGACAGCGCCTCGGCGTCGAGCAGCGCGCAGGCGCTCGTCCAGGCCAGCGAGGCGGCCGGGTAGGGCGGGGAACGGCGGGGGAGCGGGCCGCGGTTCAGGACCTCGGCCGCGCTGCGGGCGGCGGTGTCGGCGACCGCGCACAGCGCCGCGGCACCGCCCGCCACCGTGCCGTGCCCCACGTCGACACGGACCCCTACGAACATGTCGCCGTCGGCGCTGCCACTGCCGCGGCCGGTGCTGCCGGTGCTGTCGCTGCCGCCGGCCGCGTCGTCCCGGGACAGCAGCAGCCCGCACTCGCCCTTCTTCGGCGGCGCCTCCCGTACGGCGATGCCGCCGATGGTCCTGACGGGGTCCGACGCCTCGGGCGGCGAGCCCGGGCGCAGCTGGACCGACACGTCGATACGGGACCTGTCGTCCGGGTGGACGAGCACGTCGCAGCGGTCGAAGTTGCCGTAGTCGACGTCGACTTCGCTCTCCCCGAACCGGTCGAGCGCGTCGGGGTCGGCCAGGGCGCACACGTCGGCGGTGCGCGGATCACCGATCAGAGCCCGCGTCCCACCGTGCGAGGGGTCCTTCGGAAGCTGCCTCCCGGCGGACCCACGCGTGCTGTTCCCGCCGTCGCCCCGCCCGTCGCCGTCCCCGGGAAGGACGACGAGACTCAGGACGATCGCGGCGCCGACGCCGAGGGCCGCCGCGAGCAGGGTAGCGCGTCGCCGCCGCGGGCGCCCGCCGCCGGGCGCGGCGGGCCGGCCGGCCGGGTCCGGCGTGCCGTGTTCCGCCACGGCCGCCAGCAGCCGCCCGGCCTCGGCCGCGTCGGGGCGCTGCCGCGGGTCACGCCGGAGCATGGCGCCGAGCACGGGGTGGAGGGGGCCCACCGCTTCGGCGTCCAGTTCGACGACGCCCTGCTCGGCCTTCCAGTACGTCAGACGGTCCTGGTCCTCCCCGGCGGCCACGGCCTCGTCGCCGTCCGCCCCGGGCTCGCCGCCGCGTGGCGGGGAACCGGTGACCAGGGCGTGGAGGGTGGCGGCCAGGCAGAACACGTCGGAGGCGGGCCGCGGGACGTTTCCCCGGGCCAGCTCGGGGGCGGCGTAGTCCGGGGTGAAGCTGTAGGGCCCGTTGGCCGTGATGGTCTCACCGCCGCCGGCCCGGTAGGCGGCGCCGAAGTCCAGCAGCTTCGCGGCACCGCGCCGGCTGAGGCCGATGTTGGCGGGCTTGAGGTCGCAGTGGACGATACCCGCCTCGTGCAGCGCGGCGAGCGCGTCGGCGAGCTGGGCCCCGATCCGGGCCACGCGCTCGGGGCTCATGGGCGGCTGCCGGTCGAGGCCGCCGCCGGGCACGTACTCCATGACGAACCAGTACGTCTCGCCCCCGCCCCCGGCAGTGGCTCCGCCCCCGTCCCCGCCGGTGTCCCCGTCCGACGGCACCGTGACGACGTCGAACAGCGTCACGACATGGGGATGATCACGGAACTTGGCCAGCGCACGCGGCTCGCCCAGCAGCCGCCGCACCGCCGTCTCGCGGTCGCCCTCGACCCGCTCCGGCTTCAGCGCGACGTCCTGCCCCACCACCGTGTCGTGGGCCAGCCACACGTCGCCGCCCCGCCCTGTGCCGATGACCTCCTCGAGGACATATCGGCCGGCGAACTCGTCTCCGGGACGCACGTTGTTCTCCCCCTCGCATCAGCCCCGAACGCGCGCCGCCACCCACGCGCGCGTAAGGGGAACCTACTGCGTACAGGGGACGTTACTCACAGTCTCCCCAGAGCCTCCATCAGCCGCACGCATGCGCGCCTCCCCCCGGGGTACCCCGGCCGTGTCCCCCGACCGATCCCCACCCATCCGGCCCCGACGAGGAGGGACGTGGACTGGCACCCGCTGCGGCTCACCACCCCCGTCAAGCAGCACGTCTTCGGCGGGCGGGCCATCGCCGAGCGGCTGGGCCGCACCGGCCTGCCCGACGGCCCGGTGGCCGAGACGTGGGAGGTGAGCGACGTCGACGGCGACGCCTCGACCGTCCTGGAGGGGCCCCTGGCCGGACGCACCCTCCGGCAGATCATGGCGGACCACCCCGAGGAACTGCTGGGGCCGCACGTCCGCCCCGGCCCCCGCTTCCCCCTCCTCACCAAGTTCATCGACGGCAGCCGCCCGCTCCCGGTGCACCTGCACGCCGACGACACCACCGCCCGCCGCCTGGAGGGCGAACCCCACGGCAAGACCGAGGCCTGGCACATCCTCGACGCCGCCCCGGGAGCCACCGCCCTGGTCGGCACCCGGCCCGGCGTGGACCGCGACACCCTGCACCGGGCGCTGCTCGCCCAGGACTTCGACGCGGTCATGCGACGCCTGCCCGTCCGTGCCGGACAGACGGTCTACGTCCCCGGCGGCACCCTGCACAGCTTCGGCCCCGGCACGCTCGTCTACGAGATCGAGCAGACCTCCGACATCCAGCAGCACGCCATGCGCACCCGCATGGAGGACGGTTCGCCCGTCCCCGAGGCGGAGTGGCACGATAACCTCGCCCGCCTGCTCGACGAGTGGCGTCCCGGGCCGCGCCCCGAGCTCCACTCGGGCACGGACATCCGCAGGGACGGCGGCGTGGTGCGCACCGTGCTCTGCACGAGCCCGTACTTCGCCCTCGAACGCTGGACCGCCGGCACCACGGCCCCCCTGGTGCACGCCTTCTCCACCGCACAGATCCTCACCAACGCCGGAGCCCCGGTGACCGTCACCTCCGGCCCCTGGACCGGCCGCCTGGACCGCGCCCGCACCCTGCTCCTCCCCGCCGCCCTCGGCGAGGTCCGCGTCCAGGGCCCCGCCGACGTCCTGATCGGCTACGTGCCCGACGCCCTGTAGCGCGCATGCCTCAGTCGCCGCCGGGCTCCGTGCGGCCGTCGTAACCGTCGTAGACGAGAAGCCCGTCGTCGCGCAGTCGCGCGCCGGGCGTCGGCGCGTGGGCGCCGAGGCGCCCGTCGTGCATGAGGTGGTGAACCGGTACGCCGCGGGCGAGTACGGCGAAGTCGGCGATCAGCCGGCGGTGGCAGCGCCACCAGACCGCCTCGCTGCACATCACGGCGGTGCGGCCGTGCGCGGCCTCGCGCAGCACCCGGTCCATCGCGGTGACGAACTCGGGGGAGCGGGTGTGGGCGGCGTAGCCGCGGAAGGAGGCGTTGCGCCAGACGATGTCCGGGCTGTCCACGGGAGGTGTGCGGAATCCGCCGAGGGCGGGTTCCCACCGGTAGGCGATGCCGCCGTCCGGCATCCACTCGGCGAGCCGCCGCCGCGACAGATCGGGGTCGCGGCGGCTGCCGGGAGCGGTCCGCACGTCCACGACGGCCGTGATGCCGGCGTGGCGCAGCAGCTCGGTGATCCGGTCCCGATCGGCGGTGCTGTGCCCGAAGGTCAGCAGATGCACGTCCACAGCGCCGGACTTTCCCGTTCTCGCGGTCCCACACCCGAACCCCGCCGAGGCCGCGCCGCCGGTGTCTCGTCGGAGATCACGTGCCTTGGTCGAGCCGGGTCCCGGGCGTGGAGAGGAAGGCGCGGAAAGAGCGCGCCGGCCGGCCCGTGAGGCGCTGGACGGTATCGGTGACGCGGTCCTCCGCCCCCTCCGCGATGGCACGCTCCATGTCCGCCAGCATGGCGGCGAACTCCACCGGCATCAGCGCCGAGAGGCGATCGCGCATCTGTTCGTAGGAGACCGGCCGGTGGACCACGGGCCGGCCGGTGACCTCGGTGATGAGCGTGGCGATGTCGTCGTAGCTGAGCGCTTCCGGTCCGGTGAGGACGACATCGCTGTTGAGGGCGGGGTCGTCGGTCAGGGCGTGGAACGCGACGGCGGCGATGTCGTCGGCGTCGACGAAGCCGACCCGGCCGTTCCCGGTCGCGGTGGAGATGGTGCCGTCCTCGCGGATGCCGCGGGCGTGCGCGTGCGCGCCGGTGAAGTTCTGCATGAACCAGGAGGGCCGCAGCACCGCCCACTGTTCGAACAGTTCAGGCAGAGCCTGGTGCACCGCGCCCACCGCCGGGCCGCCCCGGGGGATGGCCGAGGAACCGAGGAGCACCGCGCGGCGTGTGCCGGCGGCCCGGGCCCGGCGCAGGAAAGGCAGCATGACCGCTGCCGGGTCGGGGTCGCCCAGGGGCGGTATGAGATAGACGCGGTCGACCCCCTCGAGGGCGGCGGCGTGGCCGGCGGGATCGTACCAGTCGAAGGGGACCGCCTCCGCGCCGGGGACCGGGGTGGCGTGCCGGCTCGCGGCTCTGACGCGGTGGCCGGCGGCGGTCAGGCGTGCGGTGGTGCGGCTGCCGGTGGTGCCGGTGGCGCCGATGACCAGAGTGGTGCCGGTGCCGGTCATCGGGCGCTCCCGGCGAAGCCGGTGCCGGGTTCGAGGACGGCGAGGGGGTTCCAGTAGTCCCGGTAGGAGGCGATGAGCCCGTCCCGGACCGTGACGACGGCGATGTAGGTCATCTCGTAGGGACTGTCGGTCTTGACCAGGCGTCCGACGCCGCGCATCTCGGCCACGATGGTCTCCGGGTCGGTGGTCCGGTGGATCCGCAGGTCGGGGAAGGCGTGCAGGTCGATGTGGTCGGGGTAGGGGCGCATGTAGGCGGCGATGGCCTCCTTGCCCTCCAGGCGCCGGGGCCAACCCGGGGGCGCGAAGGGGAACTCCATGACGCCGTCCTCGGCCCACAGGCCGACCCACGCGGAAATGTCCTTTTCCAGGAGCAGTCGCAGGCTGTGGCGGTAGAGATCCGCCGGTGCGATCGGTGCCGTCGGTGCGGACATGGGTGTCCTCCATCTCGTAGAATCCGGACCTGGGGTCCGTTTTTACGATACGGACCCAGGGTCCGGATTGCAAAGAGGAGAACCGCGTGCCCGAGCGCAAGCCCCGCCAGGACGCCGTCCGCAACCGCAAGGCCGTCCTCGCGGCCGCCGACGACCTCTTCGCCCGCTCCGACAGTCCCGAGGAACTCACCATGGCCGACATCGCGGCAGCGGCCGGCGTCGGCAAGGGAACGCTCTTCCGTGCCTTCGGTGACCGCGCCGGGCTGCTCCGCGCGCTGTACGAGGCGCGGCTCGAACCGGTCAGGGAGGCAGTCGAAGCCGGTCCGCCGCCGTTGGGCCCCGCCACCCCACCGCACCAGCGCGTACCCGCCCTGCTGGACGCCGTCCTGTGCTTCAAACTCGACAACCGCCGCCTCGCGCTGGCCCTGGAAGAGGGCGGCAGCGGCAGTCCCTACCAGGCGGAGCACTACACCCTGTGGCACGGCCTGCTCCGGTCCGTGCTGGAGCAGATCCCCGGTCTGACCGACAGCGACTTCCTCGCCCATGCCCTGCTCGCCGCCACCCGGGCCGACCTCGTCGAGCACCTGGCCGGGCGAGAGCGGCTGCCACGCGACACCATGCGGGCGCACCTGGCGAACCTCACCGCCAGAGTCCTGGGCTCCGGCCCACTACCGGAATCGGCCACCGGGAACTGATCGAGGATCAGGCAGTCCCTTGGTGAGCGGGGCGCACTCCCGTGCCCGCCGTGTCCGGTTCCGGGTCGGCGCAGCCCTCGATGGCCTGGCCCAAGACGTAGGCGCGCGTTCGTCGTAGCGCGGGGCGGGGCCGGGATGCCCCGGCCCCGCCCCGTACGTACAGCGCGCATCCGTCGTTCAGATGTCCCGGAACGTCTCGATCTGCGCCCCGATCGAGTTCAGTCGCTCGGCCAGGTCCTCGTAACCCCGGTTGATGACGTACACGTTGCGCAGCACCGACGTGCCCTCGGCCGCCATCATCGCCAGCAGGACGACCACCGCGGGGCGCAGGGCCGGCGGGCACATCATCTCGGCGGCGCGCCAGCGGGTCGGGCCCTCGACCAGCACGCGGTGCGGGTCGAGGAGCTGCAGGCGGCCACCCAGCCGGTTGAGGTCGGTCAGGTAGATCGCGCGGTTGTCGTAGACCCAGTCGTGGATGAGGGTCTTGCCCTGGGCGACCGCCGCGATGGCCGCGAAGAACGGGACGTTGTCGATGTTCAGGCCGGGGAACGGCATGGGGTGGATCTTGTCGATCGGCGCCTCCAGCTTGGAGGGCCGGACGGTGAGGTCCACCAGCCGGGTGCGGCCGTTGTCGGCGAAGTACTCGGGCGTGCGGTCGTGGTCGAGGCCCATCTCCTCCAGCACGGCCAGCTCGATCTCCAGGAACTCGATCGGCACCCGGCGCACCGTCAGCTGCGACTCGGTGACCACGGCTGCCGCGACCAGGCTCATCGCCTCGACCGGGTCCTCGGAGGGGGAGTAGTCCACGTCGACGTCGATGGTCGGCACGCCGTGCACGGTGAGCGTGGTGGTGCCGATGCCGTCGACCTTCACACCGAGGGCCTCCAGGAAGAAGCACAGGTCCTGGACCATGTAGTTGGAGGACGCGTTGCGGATGACGGTGATGCCGTCGTGCCGGGCGGCCGCGAGCAGCGCGTTCTCGGTCACCGTGTCACCGCGCTCGGTCAGCACGATCGGACGGTCGGGGCGGACCGAGCGGTCCACCATCGCGTGGTACTGGCCCTCGGTGGCGGCGATGTCGAGACCGAACCGGCGCAGCGCGATCATGTGCGGCTCGACCGTGCGCGTACCGAGGTCGCAGCCGCCGGCGTAGGGCAGCTTGAAGTGGTCCATGCGGTGCAGCAGCGGACCGAGGAACATGATGATCGAGCGGGTGCGGCGGGCCGCGTCCGCGTCGATGGCCGCCAGGTCCAGCTCGGCCGACGGCACGATCTCCAGGTCGACACCGTCGTTGATCCACCGGGTGCGGACGCCGATCGAGCCCAGCACCTCCAGGAGGCGGTACACCTCCTCGATGCGAGCCACGCGGCGCAGCACCGTGCGCCCCTGGTTGAGCAGTGAGGCGCACAGCAGCGCGACACACGCGTTCTTGCTCGTCTTCACGTCGATGGCGCCGGACAGCCGGCGGCCGCCGACCACCCGCAGGTGCATCGGACCGGCGTAGCCGAGCGACACGATCTCGCTGTCGAGGGCCTCCCCGATACGCGCGATCATCTCAAGGCTGATGTTCTGGTTGCCGCGCTCGATCCGGTTCACGGCGCTCTGGCTGGTTCCGAGCGCCTCCGCCAGCTGCGACTGGGTCCAGCCCCGGTGCTGCCGGGCGTCACGGATGAGCTTGCCGATGCGTACGAGGTAGTCGTCTGCCATGTGGTTGAGGTTATCTCAGATATGAGATGTCACCCGACGGGGGGCTCCGTTCGGGTGACGGGAAGTCAATCCGCCCTGGTGGCTCAGTGTCGACGGGCGGTGCGCGTGCGCCGCCACCCGAAAGGTCCGGGCAGGTCCATCGATGTCGTACGACGTCCCGTACTGCTGCGGGTGTGACGCGGGCCGTTCTTTCCACCGCCGGTCGTGATGGACCAGGAGCGCTTGTTGATGTTCAGACGCACCCCCGGAAGGATCCGGAAACTCTTGCGGAACGTGAGCGGCATGCCTGTCTCCTCTCCGTTTGCGGCGTGGACACCTGGTTCGGATACCCCGGAGAGGGGGGTGCATGACCGCATGGCGGACGCCGGGGCATGACCTACCGCCCCCGGTGTACTAGAGTTATCTCGACATCGAGATATCTGCCGGGGAGCACCGCAGCCGCCAGCCCCGGTAAGGCCTGCCTAACTTAGCCTTACCTTAGCGGATCGGCCGAGATGCCGTGGCGGCAGGATCGTGGTGGTACGCGCACATCAATGAAGGAGACTGTCGTGTCGGCGAACAGCTTCGACGCCCGCAGCACGCTGCAGGTGGGCGACGAGTCGTACGAGATCTTCCGGCTGGACAAGGTGGAGGGCTCGGCCCGCCTTCCGTACAGCCTCAAGGTCCTGCTGGAGAACCTGCTCCGCACCGAGGACGGCGCGAACATCACCGCCGACCACATCCGCGCCCTCGGCGGCTGGGACTCGCAGGCCCAGCCGTCGCAGGAGATCCAGTTCACGCCGGCCCGCGTGATCATGCAGGACTTCACCGGCGTGCCCTGTGTCGTGGACCTCGCGACCATGCGTGAGGCCGTCAAGGAGCTGGGCGGCGACCCGGCGAAGATCAACCCGCTGGCGCCGGCCGAGCTGGTCATCGACCACTCCGTCATCGCCGACAAGTTCGGCACGAACGACGCCTTCGCGCAGAACGTCGAGCTGGAGTACGGCCGCAACAGGGAGCGCTACCAGTTCCTGCGCTGGGGCCAGACCGCCTTCGACGAGTTCAAGGTCGTCCCGCCCGGCACCGGCATCGTCCACCAGGTGAACATCGAGCACCTCGCGCGTACGGTCATGGTCCGTAACGGCCAGGCCTACCCCGACACCCTCGTCGGCACCGACTCGCACACCACGATGGTCAACGGCCTGGGCGTCCTCGGCTGGGGCGTCGGCGGCATCGAGGCCGAGGCCGCGATGCTCGGCCAGCCGGTCTCCATGCTCATCCCGCGCGTCGTCGGCTTCAAGCTCACCGGTGAGCTCAAGCCCGGCACCACCGCCACCGACCTCGTGCTGACCATCACCGAGATGCTGCGCAAGCACGGTGTCGTCGGCAAGTTCGTCGAGTTCTACGGCGAGGGTGTGGCGGCCACGAGCCTCGCCAACCGCGCCACCATCGGCAACATGTCGCCGGAGTTCGGCTCGACCGCCGCGATCTTCCCGATCGACGACGAGACGATCAAGTACCTCAAGCTCACCGGCCGCTCCGAGCAGCAGCTCGCCCTCGTCGAGGCGTACGCCAAGGAGCAGGGCCTCTGGCTGGACCCGGCCGCCGAGCCCGACTTCTCCGAGAAGCTGGAGCTCGACCTGGCGACGGTCGTGCCGTCCATCGCCGGCCCGAAGCGCCCGCAGGACCGTATCGTCCTCGCCAACGCCGCCGAGCAGTTCAAGCAGGACGTCCGCGCCTACGTCAACGACGAGTACGAGGCCAGCAAGGAGTCCTTCCCGAGCTCCGACGCCCCCTCGTCGATCCCGAACGGCGCCCCGTCGAACCCGGTCACCGTGACCGCCCCCGACGGCACCTCGTACGAGATCGACCACGGCGCGGTGACGGTCGCGGCCATCACCTCCTGCACCAACACCTCAAACCCGTACGTCATGGTCGCCGCCGCCCTGGTGGCCAAGAAGGCGGTGGAGAAGGGCCTGACCCGCAAGCCGTGGGTCAAGACCACCCTCGCCCCGGGTTCCAAGGTCGTCACCGACTACTTCGAGAAGGCGGGCCTGACCCCGTACCTCGACAAGGTCGGCTTCAACCTCGTCGGCTACGGCTGCACCACCTGCATCGGCAACTCCGGCCCGCTGCCGGAGGAGGTCTCCAAGGCCGTCAACGACCACGACCTCGCGGTCACCTCGGTCCTCTCCGGCAACCGGAACTTCGAGGGCCGTATCAACCCCGACGTCAAGATGAACTACCTGGCGTCCCCGCCGCTGGTCGTGGCCTACGCGATCGCCGGCTCCATGAAGGTCGACATCACCCGTGACGCCCTGGGCACCGACCAGGACGGCAACCCGGTCTTCCTGAAGGACATCTGGCCCTCCGAGGCCGAGGTGAACGACGTCGTCGCCAACGCCATCGGCGAGGACATGTTCTCCAAGTCCTACTCGGACGTCTTCGCGGGCGACGCCCAGTGGCAGGCGCTGCCGATCCCGACCGGCAACACCTTCGAGTGGGACCCGCAGTCGACGTACGTCCGCAAGCCCCCGTACTTCGAGGGCATGACGATGGAGACCACCCCGGTCTCCGACATCTCCGGCGCCCGCGTGCTCGCCAAGCTGGGCGACTCGGTCACCACCGACCACATCTCCCCGGCGGGTGCCATCAAGGCCGACACCCCGGCCGGCAAGTACCTCACGGAGCACGGCGTCGAGCGCCGCGACTTCAACAGCTACGGCTCGCGCCGCGGCAACCACGAGGTCATGATCCGCGGTACGTTCGCCAACATCCGCCTGCGCAACCAGATCGCGCCGGGCACCGAGGGCGGCTACACGCGTGACTTCACGCAGGACGGCGGCCCGGTCTCCTTCATCTACGACGCCTCGCAGAACTACCAGGCCGCCGGCATCCCGCTGGTCGTCCTGGCCGGCAAGGAGTACGGCTCCGGCTCGTCCCGCGACTGGGCCGCCAAGGGCACCGCGCTCCTGGGCGTCAAGGCCGTCATCGCCGAGTCCTACGAGCGCATCCACCGCTCGAACCTCATCGGCATGGGCGTCCTTCCGCTCCAGTTCCCGGAGGGCCAGTCGGCCGCGTCCCTCGGCCTGACGGGTGAGGAGACCTTCTCCATCTCCGGCGTCACCGCGCTCAACGAGGGCACCACCCCGCGCACGGTGAAGGTCACCACCGACACCGGCGTCGAGTTCGACGCGGTCGTCCGCATCGACACCCCCGGTGAGGCGGACTACTACCGCAACGGCGGCATCATGCAGTACGTGCTGCGCAGCCTGATCCGCAAGTAAGCGGAGCCGCGGGGCAGTTCAGGGCAGTTCGAGGGCCGCGTTCCCGGGTGACCGGGGGCGCGGCCCGCGCCACGCGCACGGCGCGGTCACGGCCGGGGCGGTGACCGGCCAGGTAGCCGCCGGGTCACTCGCCCCGGTACTTCGCCGCCGCTGCCTGTGCGAGGTCCTGCGACTTCTCCAGGGCCGCGTCCACCGACTGCTGCCCGGCGATGGCCGCGGCGATCTGCTGGGAGACCGCCGTACCGAGCACGGCGAACTCGGGAATGCCGAGGAAGCCGATACCGGTGTAGGGGCGCGGGTCGACGCCGGGATTCCTCGGGTCGGCGGAATCGGTCGCCGCTGTGTACTCCTGCCGGTACCAGGCGTCTGCCGCCTGCTGGTACCGGGGGTTGGAGTAGAGCGACTTGCGGTTCCCGGCGGGCGCCGCCGTCCAGCCCACCTCCCGCCCGACCAGTTCCTGGTACTCCTTGGAGGAGGCCCAGGAGATGAACTCCCAGGCGGCGTCCTTGTTCTCGGCCGCCTGCTGGATGCCCCACGCCCAGGTCCACAGCCAGCCGGCCTTCTCCGTCCGGTCGTGCGGGGCCGGGACGTAGCCGACCCTGCCCTTGACCGCGGAGCCGTCGGCCTCGATCGACGAGGCCAGCGACGTGGCGTCGTACATCATGGCGCACTTGCCCTCGACGAACCTGTCGAGGATCTCCAGTACGCCCATCCGGTCGGCGGCGGGCTGGCCGTGGGTGCGGAGCAGGTCGACGTAGAACCCGACGGCCTTCTTGAACTCGGGCGAGGTCAGGCGCGCGTTCCAGTCCATGTCGTACCAGGTGCCGCCGAAGGTGTTGACGACCGTGTTGAGGGGGGCGAGGTTCTGGCCCCAGCCGGGCAGGCCGCGCAGGCAGATGCCGCTCGCGCCGTCGGTGCCGTCGATCCGGGCGGCGAGCCCGGCGACCTGCTCCCAGGTCGGGTTCGGCGGCATGGTCAGCCCGTCCTTGCGGAAGAGGTCCTTGCGGTACATCAGGAAGGAACCCTCGCCGTAGAACGGCTCGGCGTAGAGCTTGCCGTCCTCGCCGGTCAACGAGGACACCAGGTTGGGGAAGACGTCGCCCTGGTCGAAGTCCTCGTCCGCCCTCACATAGGAGTCCAGCGGGGCGAGCCAGCCGTTGTCCGCGTAGATCGGCACCTCGTACGCGCTCACGCTCGCCACGTCGTAGGTGCCGGCCTGGGTCGCGAACTCGCGGTTCATCCGCTCCCGCGCCTCGTTCTCCGGCAGCAGGGTGTAGTCGACGGTGATGCCCGTCTCCGCGGTGAAGTGCCTCTTGGTGAGCTTCTGGAGGGTCTGCATCTGGGACGCGTCCATCGCGAGCACGCTGACGTCGGCCTGCTCACCGCCGGGCGCGTCCGTGTCACCGCATCCGGCCAGGACCAAGCCAGCGACGGCCGCGGCGGCCACGGCCGCCCGGGCGAGACGGCTGCGCTTCATATGTTTGCCCTTTATTAGGCATTTCAAAAGAAACATCATAATTCCGGGACGTTTCGGACGGACTGTGGCTCATGGCCGGCCCCGCCGGGCCGCCGCGCGTCTGGAGAGCGCGTCGGCCGCGACCGCGGTCAGCAGCACCCCACCCGTGATCATGAACTGCACGGCGTCCTCCACCCCGAGCAGCCCCATGCCCGAGGCGATCGACTGGATGACCAGCACACCGAGCAGCACGGACCAGGGCGAGCCACGCCCGCCGAACAGGCTGGTACCGCCGATGACCGCCGCGGCGATCGCGTTGATCAGCAACATTCCGGATCCGGCCGCGCGGGCCGTCGTGGGGCTCGCCGAGGTCAGGCCCGAGGCCACGAACAGCCCGCCGACCGCGGCCAGCGTCCCCGACACCATGAACATCGCGACCCGCACCCGCTCCACGGCGATGCCGGCCCGGCGCGCCGCCTCCACCCCGCCGCCGAGCGCGTACACCCGCCGGCCGTGCCGCGTGCGGCGCAGCACGTAGTCCGAGACGACGAGAACCACCAGGAAGATCAGCAGTGCCAGCGGCAGGCCCTGGAACCGGTTGAGCGTGTAGGCGGCGGTGAAGGCCAGCACCGCGAGGACACCCGTGCGCACCCAGATCTCGACCGGCGGCCGGTACGGCATCCCGGCGGCCCGGTGCCGGGCGCGCTTGTGGTGGGCGGCCAGGCAGTACCCGGCCGTGCCGAGCGCCGCCACCGCGTAGGCCGCTATGGCGTCACTGAAGTGGCGGCTGGTCAGGGAGGCGACCAGGCCCTCCTCGTCGATGTTGATCGTGCCGCTCGCGCCCAGCAGGTAGAGCGTCAGGCCGTTCCAGATCAGCAGCCCCGCGAGGGTCACGACGAACGCGGGCACGCCGAGCCAGGCGAAGAAGAACCCGTGGAAGGCACCCACCGCCATGCCCGCGGCGATCGCCACGATCACCGCGAGCCACTCCGGCACCCCGTGGTTCACGTTCAGCACCGCGAACACTGCGCCCGCCAGGCCGCTGACCGAGCCGACCGACAGATCGATCTCCCGGATCAGCAGCACGAACACGATGCCGACGGCGACCAGGCCCGTCCCGACGATGTCCACGCTGAGGTTGGACAGGTTCCGCGGCGAGAGGAACTTGTCGTCCAGCGCCTGGAAGACGGACCAGATCACGATCAGCCCGGCGACCACCAGGAGCGGCCCGCGTTCGCCGTCCCGCACACTGCCGCGCAACTCCAGGGCGTGCTCGCGCAGCGTGCCGGACCAGCCGCGGGTGCGCGGCGCGCGGCCGGGTGCGACCGGCCCGGCGTCACCGCCCGGCGCGGCCGGTCCGCCGTCCCGGTGCGGCCCGCCGCCGGTCACGGCCATGCCTCCTTCCCGCCCTTCGTACGATGCGCCACGGCGTTGTCCGCCGCCCCGGTGACGGAGGAGATGATCTGCTCCTGCGTCACCGTGCTCACGTCGAACAGACCGTTGTTGCGGCCGAGGCGCAGCACGGCGACCCGGTCCGCCACGGCCTTGATGTCGCCCATGTTGTGGCTGATCAGAATGATCGCCATACCCCGGTCGCGCACCTCCTCGATGAGGTCGAGCAGATGGCTGGTCTGCTCGACGCCCAGGGCGGCGGTGGGCTCGTCGAGCAGCAGGACCTTGGGCGCGCCCATGAGCGAGCGGGAGATCGCGACGGCCTGCCGCTGCCCGGCGGACAGCGCAGCGACCGGCATGCGCACGTCGGGGATACGGATCGACAGGGTCCGCATCAGTTCGCGGGCCCGGCGCTCCATCTCCACCTCGTCCAGGATGCCCACCCGGTCGATCTCCCGGCCGAGGAAGAGATTGCCCACGACGTCGAGGTTGTCGCACATGGCCAGGTCCTGGTAGACGGTCGCGATGCCCAGGGCGTGGGCGTCGTGCGGGCGTTTGATCTGCACGAGGTGCCCCTCCCACTCGATGACGCCCCGGTCGGCGGGACTGACCCCCGAGATCACCTTGATCAGCGTGGACTTGCCGGCGCCGTTGTCGCCCGCCAGGGCCACGACCTCACCGGCCCGGACCTGGAGGTCGACGTCCACGAGCGCCTGCACGCCGCCGAACCGCTTGGAGATGCCGCGCAACGCCAGTACGGGTGGATGGGCCACGGGGGAAGACCTCCCTCACCGGGTGAGCCCGACCCGGTCGCAGGCCGGCCGGAGCTTCGGGGTGCAGATCTGGTCGAGCGTGTAGACGCCGTCCCGGACGAGTGTCTGCCCGATGGTCTCGGCCGTCACGGCGACCGGGTCGAGCAGTACCGCCGGGACGTCCTTGCTGGTGGGGCTGTCCACGCTCGTCGTGACGAGGGCGTCGATGTCGTTGCCGCGCGCCAGGGCGACGGCCATGGCGGAGGCCGCGTCGGTCTCCTGCCGGAAGGGCTTGTAGACGGTCATGTACTGCTCGCCCTCGACGATGCGCCGCACGGCGTCGAGGTCGGCGTCCTGGCCGGTGACCGGGGGCAGCGGCGAGACCCGGGCGCTCTTGAGCGCCGCGATGACGCCGGCGGCGATCGAGTCGTTCGCCGCGAGCACCCCGTCGATCTGGTTCGTGCCGAGGGTGCTGATCGCGGCGGACATGTGGTCGTGCGCGTTCTCCGTGCGCCAGCCCAGGGTGTTGTACGACTTGAGGATCCGCACCTTGTGCTGGAGGACGGACCGGGCGCCGCCCTCGTACCAGGCGGCGTTGGGGCTGGACGGGTCGCCGTTCACCATGACCACGCCGCCGTCGTCGGCCCGGGCTCCCATGCCCTTCAGCAGCGCCTCGCCCTGGAGTCTGCCGACCCGGCCGCCGTCGAAACTGACGAAACCGGAGATCGGGCCCTCGGCGAGCCGGTCGTAGGCGATGACCGGGATGTCCGCGCGGTCCGCCGCGCGGACCGAGGAGCGCAGCGCCTTGGGGTCGACGACGTCCAGGATCAGGGCGGACACACCGTTGGTGATCATCGAGTTCATCTGCTGCCGCTGGCTCCCCGCGTCGTTCTCCGCGTTGGCGTAGATGAGCGTGCAGTCCGGGCACAGCTCCTTCACCCGCTTCTCGATCAAGGGCTTGTCGGACTGCTCCCAGCGGGGCACCGCGCGGCTCGGCAGCAGCAGCCCGATGGTGAGCCCGCCCGTGCTCTCTCCGCCGTCCTCGCTGCAGCCGGCCAGGGCCACCGCCATGACAGCCGCGGCGAGCCCGGCCCCCACCCGCCACCTACGGCCCCTCATCCCGCTCCTCCCTCCTGGGCGCGGCCTCGTCCCCGGACGTGTCCCGGTCCTGGTCCGGGGCCGGGCCCTGGCTCGCGTGGGGGTTCGGGTCGGGGTTGCCGTCCCGGCCGCGGCTTCGGACCGAGCCTCTGCCGGCTCCGCTCCGGTCGCGGGTCCGTCCCACGCCCCAGACCCGGTTGCGGCCGATGCCCCAGCTCCGGTCCCGGGCCGGCTGCCGTTCCTCCGCCGCCGGCTCGACCGTCGGCTGCGCCTCCGGCGCCGGTTCCGCTTCCGGTTCCTGGTCCGCGTCCGGGCGGGACACGACGATCTCGCTCCACACCTGTTTGCCGCCGCCGACCGGCACCGAGCCCCAGGCCGCCGACAGCGCCTCGACCAGGAAGAGCCCCCGGCCCCCGGTCGACTCCCAGTCCACGACCACCGGCTTGGCCGGCGCCCGCGGCGAGGAGTCGCTGACGGTCACCCGCAGCCGGTCCGCGGCCAGGGTCAGGTCCAGCCGGAGCGCGCCCTGTGTGTGCACCAGCGCGTTGGTGACCAGTTCCGACACCACCAGCAGAACGGTGTCGGCCTCGGCCACCACGTCCCACGAACGCAGCGTGCGCGCACTGAACCGACGGGCGTGCATGACCGCGTCCGGCAACCGCCACACGACCCAGCCCGCCCGCACCGGCCGCACGCGCATCCCGTCGTAGCGCAGCAGCAGCAACGCCACGTCGTCCTCCCGCCGGCCGGCCTCGCCGAGCAGGTCGTCCGCCATCCGCCCCGGGTCGGAGGGATCCGCCGCGGCGAGCACCTCGCCCACGATCCGCATGCCCTCGTCCACGTCCAGTTCGGCCGACTCGACCAGGCCGTCCGTCAGCAGCGCGAGCACCGAGCCGGGCGCCAGCGCCACCGCCGTCAGCGGGAACTCCGCGTCCTCCAGCACGCCCAGCGGAAGCCCGCCCTCGACCGCGATCTCCTCCGTGCCGCCGTCGGGATGACGCACCAGCGGGGACAGGTGCCCGGCCCGCACGAACAGCGCGTTGCCCTCCTCCATGTCCAGCTCGACATAGCAGCACGTGGCGAACAGGTCGGTCTCCATGCCGACGAGCAGCCGGTTGGCGTGTGCGACGACCACGTCCGGCGGATGACCCTCCACGGCGTAGGCCCGGACCGCCGTGCGCATCTGGCCCATGATCGTCGCGGCCCCGGCACTGTGCCCCTGCACATCACCGATGACCAGGGCCACCTTCCCCTCCGACAGCGCGATCACGTCGTACCAGTCGCCGCCCACCTGGAGCCCGCGCCGGGCGGGCAGATAGCGGGCCACGGCGGTGCCCCCGGGCAACCGGGGGAGACGGCGCGGCAGCAGACTGCGCTGGAGCATCGTCGCGAGTTCCTGCTCGGCGTCGTAGGCGTGCGCGCGGATCAGGGCCTGCCCCACCAGCCCCGCGGTCGCCGTCAGCAGGGCCCGCTCCTCGGGCGCGAACTCGTGCGGCGTGTCCCAGCCGACCAGGCACACCCCGGCCACCCTGCTCTTGGCCGGCAGCGGCAGGACCGCGAGCCCTCCGGGCCCGATCCCCGCGAGCCCGGGTTCCAGCACGGCACCCGCCGGCCACAGGCTCATCCGCCCGTCCCGGAGCGCCGCGTGCAGCGTGGGCAGGGCGGTGACCGGCGCGTCGGGCCACTCCGAGCGCCACTCGGAACGCCACAGCTCCGGCCAGGCGCCGGCACCCGGCGGATCGAGCACGGTGACCGCCAGCCGGTCCTCCAGCAGCTCGGCGAGCGCCACCCGGTCGGCACCCAGCGGCTCGCGCAACGCGGCGACCACCACACGGCTGACGTCCCGGACCGTGGTGGCGTCGTCGAGCGCGGCTGTCAGCCACTGGATCCGGGCGACGTCACTGGCGCTCCGCCGCAGCACCGGGGCCGCGGTCACCACGCCCAGCACCCGCTCCGGGGCGCCGTCGGGCCCCTTCAGCACCCGGCAGCTCAGGCGCAGCCAGCACAGTTCACCGGTGGCCCGGCGGGTACGGAACTCCAGTTCCCGGCGCCCGGGGGTCTGCGCGGACGGTTCGATGACGGACAGCAGGGCCGGGACGTCCTCCGGGAGGCTGTACGAGAGCAGCGTGTCGGTCTTGCCGTCGAAGCCGCCCTCGGGGATGCCGACCAGTTCGAGCAGGGCCGGGTCCGTCTCGACCAGCCCGGCGCCGGGTGTCAGGGCGAAGGAACCCACCCCCAGGGCGCGCAGGGCGGAATCCAGCAGGGGCGTGGGGGCGGACCGGTCGGCCTCCCCCCGGAGCCGCCCGGCGACCGCCTCTGCGTACCGCTCCAGAAAATCGCGCTGCTCGGCCCCGAACCCCTCCCCGGGCTCTCCCACCACGGCCAGGCATCCCAGCCACCCGCCGGCGGCGCCCAGCGGTACCGCCCCGAGCGGCGCGCCGGTGGTTCCGCCCTCCTGCCGGCCCGCGAGCCACAGCGGCCGCCCGCGCCGGAAGGCCTCGACCACGACGGACCCACTGTCCCCGGACACCCCCGCATAGCCCGGCGCAGGAGCGGGCGAGGTGCCCCCGCCGTGCCGCACACAACCCGGCAACCCGTACCGCTCCGGCTCGGCACCGGCCGACTCCACCAGCCGGAGCTCGGCACCGTCCTCACTCCGCACGTACACCGCCGCCAGTGCCACCCCGGCGAACGCCAGGACCCGCTCGCGCGCGGCGGACTCCGGCGTGGGACGAGGCGAACCGGTGCCCTCGCTCCCCGGCGCCCGAAGACCGGGGACCGCGGCCCGGGCATCGCCGTAATGGGGCATGTCCGCATCCACCTCCCGTCCATGCCGCAGCCACCGGCAGGTGGGAGTCCCCGGAACTCAGGCGACGGCGACGCGGCGGATCCACGCCCACGTGAGCGGCAGGGCACCCACACAACAGAATCGCATACCTGGATAACCGCGACATACGGGATGGAGCGTCGGATCGGCGAGTGGATGGAAGGGCCGGCCCGGGGCGGTCGTCCGGCGAGTGCCGGCCACACGCGACGGGCCCGGCAGCCGGGACTCACCGGCCACCGGGCCCGCCCGGAGCATCGGCTCAGCCCACCCGGCAGGGCAGGCTCGTCGTACTGTCACCGCCCGCGCCCGAGACGGTGTATCCGAACGTCGTGCTCCTGCCCGGATCGAGGGAGCCGTTCCAGCCGGCGTTGTGGACCATCACCGACTGGCCGTTGTAGGTGGCGTTGCCGCTCCACAGGCTCTCGATCCGCTGGCCGGACGGCAGTGTCCAGTCGACCATCCAGCCGAGCATCGGGACGGTGCCGGTGTTGGTGACGGTCACCTCGGACTGGTAGCCGCCGTTCCAGCTGCCGGTCGTCTTCCGGGTGGCCGTGCAGGTGCCCGGCACCGGCTCGGACGGGGTGCCCGGCTCCTTGATGCCGGTAACCTCCCCCTTGCCGCCGTCGAAGACGACGTCGGAGCAGGAGTAGAAGGTCTCCTGGCTGTCGGAGCGCTGCCAGACCATGTAGATGATGTGGCGGCCCGACTTGCCCTCGGGGAGCTTGCCGGTCCAGGAGTAATCGGCCTCGACCGTGCCCGGCGAGCCGTTCAGCGGCGGGTGGTCGACGCTCAGGAACGGCCGCTCCTCCATGTCGTTCCAGGTGAGCGTCTTCGTCGGGTCGAAGCCGTCCTTCGTGATGTAGACGTAGAACCAACCCGGGTGCGCCGCCCAGGCGTTGTACGAGAAGTCGACCGTCGCGCCCGAGGTGAGGTGGGTGAGCGGCCAGTCCTTGCTGGGCGTGTTGAACCCGGTGAAGTTGGTGTTGCCGCCGCTGCACAGCTGGCCGTCCGGTACGAAGCCCCGGGTGCGGCCGGCGCCGTCCGAGCGGAGCACCGAGAACCAGTTGTAGAACGGCGTGGTGCCGCTGACCTGCTGAGCGGCCCGGCACGCCGGGTTGACCGGCTTGATCTCACCGGTGTCGGTCAGACCGTCCTGCCAGCACAGGAAGGTACGGCTGCCGGGCTTCATGGGGGTGCCGTGCGCCTCCGCCTCAACACCGGCCGTCATGACCAGACCGAGGGCCGGAACGGTGACGAGGAGGGAGAGCAGGACGAGGAAGAGGGCTCTGGCCCGGGCAGGGGGTGCTGATCGGGGCATCGTGGCACCCGGATTTTTTGTCAGGATCATGACAGCATCGTCCGTTCCTTGAGGTACGGGCCTGTGGATGCGTGTGCGCGGATGCGCGGGGTGGGGGCGACTCGAGGGCGGGTTCCGGTCCACCGTCATGGGAGCGCTCCCACCCCGCTGTTGCGGAAGTTAGCGCCGGGCGGCGCAGTTGTCTACGGCTCCGGCGGCGGGGGCCGGTCGGGATGTCAGCGGAAGGAGCCGGCGTTCTCGGCGGCCCACTGCCCGAATGTCCTGGCCGGCGCGCCGGTGACCCGCGTGACGGTGTCGCGCACGCCGAGCAGTTCCTCGTTGAGGTCGCCGCCCGTGATGTCGAGGACCGCCGTCGCGGCCTCGTCGCCCAGGAAGGCCGCCATGTCGCGGTGGGCTTCCGCGCGGCTGATCTCGGTGCACGGCACGTCCCGTCCGACCGCCCGGGCGATGGCCGCGAGCTGTTGCCGTGGAGTGATGCGCTCCGGGCCGGTCAGCGCGTAGGTCTGTCCCCGATGGCCGGTCCCCGTCAGTGCGGCGCACGCCACCGACGCGATGTCCGCGGGGTGGATGGTGGGCAGACCGATGTCCGCGTAGGGGACACGGACCGGCCGGCCCGCGCGAATCGCGTCCGCCCACCACAGGGCGTTCGAGGCGAACTGCGTCGGCCGCAGGACCGTCCATGCCATGCCGCTGCCCTGGAGCAGCCGCTCGACGGCCAGGTTCTCGGCGGCGGGGCCCAGGTGCGGGTGGCTCTCGACGGTGATGGACGACACCAGCACCACATGCTCGACGCCGGCCTCCCCGGCGGCCTCCAGGATCCGTGCGTCCGGGCCCATCCGTGACACCAGGAAGAGCGAACGGGCCCCGGCGAGAGCGGACTTGAGCGAGTCCGGTCGCGTCAGGTCACCCTCGGCAGCCTCGACATCCGGCGGAAACGCGGCCCCTGCGGCGTCACGCGTCAGCCCCCTGAGCGGACCGGCGCCCTGCGCCCGGAGTTCCTTCACCAGGTTGCTTCCGATGTTTCCGGTGGCACCGGTCACGAGGATCATGAGGTCTGCTCCTGTCGCAGGTCGTTGATCGATGTGAGCCGACGCTAGGACCTCGACCGGACTTCAGGTCAACGTGCCCCGGACGGTGCGCGGGAATCCGTGCGGTCACCGGACCGGCCGTCCAACACCTCTCGCAACCAGGCCAGTTGACGACGCACCTGCACCGCGTCGCCGCCCTCGTGTCCGTTGAACGGATAGGCGTGGATCTCCTTGCGCGCCTCGGTGCCGGTCAGTTCGGCGTAGCGGTTGAACGCGGCGTACGCCCCGCTCGGCGGACACACCGTGTCCCGCAGCCCCACGCCGAAGTGAGCCGGAGCCTGTGCGCGACGGGCGAAGGAGACGCCCTCGACGTAGGAGAGGGTGCGGTAGGCGTCGTGTTCGGCGCCCCGGTGGACGGAGAGATAGCCGGCGATCTCCCCGTAGGGCCCCGCGTCCGTGAGGTCGAGCGCGCGGCGGATGCCGCACAGCAGCGGGGCGGTGACGAGCAGGGCCGCCAGGCCGGGGACGAGCCCCGCGACGGCCAGAGCCAGCCCGCCGCCCTGGCTGTTGCCCACGGCCACGGTCCGTGCGGGGTCGACGCCGGGCAGCTCCCGTACCGCCGTGACGGCGCGGACCGCGTCCGTGATCAGACGGCGGTAGTGGTAGTCCTCGGGTGAGAGCAGGCCCCGTACCGCCGGGCCGGGCCCGCCCGGAGCGGTGGCGTGCGGATCGGGTGTGTCACCGCCGCATCCGTACGCGTCGCCCTGGCCGCGGTTGTCCATGAGCAGGTGCGCGTACCCGGCGTTGACCCAGGTGAGGCGTTCGTGGGGGAGGCCCCGGCCGCGTCCGTACCCGGCGAACTCCACGACGGCGGGCAGGGGTTCGTCCACCCCGGCGGGCCTGCTGAACCAGGCGCGCACCGGGTCGCCGGCGAAACCCCGGAACGTCACGTCCCAGGTCCGGATCAGCCGGAGCCCCGTCTCCACCGGCCGCACCGACACCAGCGGGTCCGCCTGGCCGGACTCCTTCAGGGTGCGCCGCCAGAACGCGTCGAAGTCGGCGGGCTCCCCGACGTCCGGGCGATGGCGCTCCAGTTCCGTCAGCGGCAGGTCGAACGCGGGCACGGCGGCACCTCGCAGGAGTCGGTGGTCATCCAGAAACTTGCGATGGACGACGGGGCAGGTCCCTGGGGTCTACCCAGGCTCGACGCGATTCCAACGCGGCACAGACGCCCCAGCCGACTGCCGCTGCACCCATTGACAGCGCTTTCTGCTGCCCTTAAGTTGCCGCGAAGTTACCGGTAAGAGCTCGAAAGTTTCGGTTCCGCGTCCCATGCCCACGGGAGGCCCGAGCAATGAGCACGTCCACCACATCGGCCCCGCCGGGCACCGAGGACCCGCCTCCGGCCGGAGCCGCACCCCGGCGCGGCAAGCGGGACCCCGCCCGGACCGGCTGGCGGCGGGCGCTGCGCCGCGACTGGCAGTTGTACTCGCTGGCGGTCCTGCCGCTGCTGTTCTTCCTGGTCTTCCGCTATCTGCCGATGATCGGCAACGTCATCGCCTTCCGGCGTTTCGAGCCGGGCGGGTCGCTCTTCGGCGAGGAGTGGGTGGGGCTGCGCTATGTGCAGATGTTCCTCGACGACCCCACCTTCTGGCAGGTGTTCCGCAACACCCTGTGGATCGGCGGGCTCACGCTGCTGTTCTGCTTCCCGGTCCCGATCGTGCTGGCGCTGCTGCTCAACGAGGTCCGCCGGCGCTCCCTGAAGCGGTTCGTGCAGTCGGTGTCCTACCTTCCGCACTTCCTGTCGATCGTGATCGTCGCGGGCATCACCATGCAGATGCTGGCCGGCGACGGTCCGGTCAACCACCTTCTCGGCTGGTTCGGCCACGAACCGATCCGCTTCATCCAGGAGCCGGGGTGGTTCCGCACGATCTACGTCGGCTCGGAGATCTGGCAGACCGCCGGCTGGGGCACGATCCTCTACCTCGCCGCGCTCACCACGATCGACGAGGACCTGTACGAGGCGGCCCGGATCGACGGCGCCAACCGCTGGCAGCAGATCTGGCACGTCACCCTGCCCGGCATCCGGCCCACCATGGTGACGCTGCTGATCCTCAACATCGGCACGTTCATGGCGGTCGGCTTCGAGAAGGTCCTGCTGCTGTACAACCCGCTGACGTATCCGACCGCCGACGTGATCTCGACGTACGTCTACCGGTCCGGCGTGGAGTCCAACAGCTTCAGCTACGCCGCCGCCATCGGACTGTTCGAGGCGATCATCGGCCTGGTCCTCATCACGTCCGCCAACCAGCTCTCGCGCCGCACAGTGGGGACGAGCCTGTGGTGAAGCCGAGTCGTTCCTACCGGGTCTTCCAGGGCGTCAACGGCGTCATCCTCACCCTGGTCGTGATCGTCACCCTGTACCCGTTCGCCAACATCATCGCCCGCTCGTTCAGTTCGGAGCGGCAGATCCGGGCCGGTGAAGTGACGCTGTGGCCCGAGGGGTTCAACCTCACCACGTACAGGATCGTGTTCCAGGACTCCATGTTCTGGCGGAACTACGGCAACACCGTGCTGTACACCGTGGTCGCGACCGCCGTCGCCATGGTCCTGACCACGTGTTACGCCTACGTCCTGTCGAAGAAGCACCTCAAGGGACGCGGCGTACTGGTCGGTGTCGCCGTGTTCACCATGTTCTTCACCGGCGGCCTGATCCCCAACTACGTCCTGGTCACCAGCCTCGGCCTGAAGAACAGCGTCTGGGCCATCGCGCTCCCCAACGCGATCAGTGTGTTCAACCTGCTGGTGATGAAGGCCTTCTTCGAGAGCCTGCCGACCGAACTGGAGGAGGCCGCGCAGATCGACGGCCTGAGTACGTACGGCATCCTGCTGCGGATCGTGCTGCCCCTGTCGAAGGCGGTCGTCGCGACGATGGTGCTGTTCTACTCGGTGTCCTTCTGGAACTCCTGGTTCAGCGCCTTCCTGTACATGGACAAGTCCGAGCTGATGCCGGTCACCGTCTATCTGCGCAACCTCATCTCCGGCGCCACCACGGGCGGCAACGCCGGTGCCGCCGACGCACAGCTCAGCCAGGTGGGCGCGAACATCCAGGCGGTCACGATCGTGCTGACCTCGCTGCCCATCCTCTGTGTCTATCCGTTCGTCCAGCGCTACTTCGTCTCGGGCGTGATGCTCGGCGCGGTCAAGGGCTAACCGAAGGAGCAACCGTGAAGAACGCAGGACAGCTGTCGCGGCGTCAGGTCCTCGCCGCCGCCGGTTTCATCGGCCTGGCCACCCTCACCGGCTGCGGCAGCGGCGACGACGGCGGGGACTCCAAGGACCTGTCGAAGAAGAGGGACGGCGCGATGAAGGAGTACCGCGTCGGCCAGCAGTTCAAGGCGACCAAGCCGCTGTCCTTCTCGGTCCTGCACAACGACAACCCGGTCTACCCGATGAAGAACGGCTGGCTGTTCTGGAAGGAGCTCACCAAGCGCACCGGCGTCACCTTCGAGCCCGTCGCCGTTCCCCTGGTCGACTACGAGAAGAAGCGCAGCGTCCTCATCGGCTCGGGCGACGCCCCGTTCCTGATCCCCAAGACGTACCACCCCTCGGAGGTCGCCTTCGTGTCGTCGGGCGCGATCCTCCCGGTCAGCGACTACGTGCACCTGATGCCCAACTTCCAGGACAAGGTCAGGCGCTGGAAGCTGGAGCCGGAGATCGACTCCATCCGCCAGTCCGACGGCAAGTTCTACCTGCTGCCCGGCCTGCACGAGAAGGTCAGATCGGGCTACTCGCTGGCGCTGCGCACGGACGTCCTCGACCGGCTCGGTCTGAGCCGTCCCGGCACCTGGGACGAGGTGTACGAGGTCTTCAAGGCGATCAAGGAGGAGTACCCGGACCGCTACCCGTTCTCCGACCGCTGGAGCAAGAACACGCCCTATCCTGCCGCCGCCCTCTTCAGCTACCTCGGCCAGGCGTACGGCGTGCGGGCCGGATGGACGTACGACAACATCAGCTGGGACCCGAACGCGCGGAAGTTCGTCTTCACCGGAGCGACGGACACCTTCCGGCAGATGATCGAGTACGTGCGGAAGCTGGTCGCCGAGAAGCTGGTGGACCCGGAGAGCTTCACCCAGACCGACGACGAGGCCGCGCAGAAGCTGCTGGGCGAGAAGTCGTTCGCGATCAGCGCCAACCCGCAGGCGCTGGTGCAGGAATACCGGTACAACCTGCGAAAGCAGGTCAAGGGCGCGGAGATCGAGATGATCCCGGTGCCGCTGGGGCCCGCCGGTCCCGTGGTGCTGGGCGGCGCCCGGCTGGAGAACGGCGTCATGATCTCCAGCAAGGCCCTCAAGAGCGACAGCTTCGTCGCGATGCTGCAGTTCGTGGACTGGCTCTGGTACTCCGACGAGGGCCAGCGGTTCGCGCGGTGGGGCGTCGAGGGTGTCACCTACACCCGCTCCGCGGGCCGGTACAAGCCGAAGCCCGGCATCAGCCTCATGGGTTCCGACCCGGACGCCCCCAAGGACATGCAGAAGGACTACGGCTTCTACAACGGCGTCTTCGCCTACGGCGGCAGCTGGGAACTCGTCTCCTCCATGTTCAGCCCGGACGAGAAGAAGTTCCAGGACGCCATGGCCCAGCGCGCACAGACGCCCATCGCCCCGGCCCACCCGCTGCAGTCCTTCGAGCAGGAACAGGCCTCCCTGTGGGAGACACCGCTGAGGGACCACGTCACCCAGAACACCCTCAAGTTCGTCCTCGGCAAGCGTCCGCTGTCCGAATGGGACGCCTACCTCGCCGAGTTGAAGGCGAAGAACATGCAGCGGTTCGTCGACCTCCACAACAAGGCGTACGAGCGGTACAAGAAGGAGAACGGGTGAGCGGCGGCGTACGCGCGGCCGACTTCGGCACCGGAGTCCTCTCCCGTGCCGCGGGCCTGATCCACACCCTGGTCGCGGTGGAGGCGCTGCTGCTCCTCGCCGCCGCACCGGGCCTCGCCGGCCTGCTCCTCCTCGCCCCCGACCCCGCCAACCTGCCGCTGGCCGCCGTATGCCTCCTCCCGCTCGGCCCGGCGCTGTCCGCCGCGCTGTACGCCCTGCACCACCGCAGCCGCGACCTCACGGACCTGCGCCCGGCCCGCACTTATGCGCGCGGCTGGCGGCTCAACGCCGTACCGTCGCTGAAACTGTGGGCACCCCTGCTGGCCTGGCTGACGGTCATCGCCTTCACCCTCACGCACTTCTCCGCCACCGGCCTGCCCGGCTGGTGGGCGCTGCTGCTCGCGGCGATCGGCGCCGGTTCCCTCCTCTGGGGCGCCCACGCCCTCGTCCTCACCTCGCTGTTCGCGTTCCGCGCCCGGGACACCGCCCGCCTCGCCGGGTACTTCCTGTTCCGGCACGGCCGCGCCACCCTCGCCGCGGCCTCCCTGCTCGTCCTGGCGGCCGCGCTGACCGCCCTGCTGACCGAGGCCCTGCCCGCCCTGCTGGCCGCCCCGCTGCTGCTGTCCCTGCTGCACGGCAGCCGCACGGTGATCACCGAGACCCAGAAGGACTTCACGGCATGACCGCGCCCCGCACGCCGAAGATCCCGTACGGCGGTGACTACAACCCCGAGCAGTGGCCCGAGACCGTCCGGGACGACGATCACCGCCTGTTCACCCGGGCCGGCATCGACACCCTCACCGTCGGCGTCTTCACCTGGTCCCTCACCCAACCCGCCCCGGACACCTACGACTTCACGGTCCTGGACGGTGTCCTGGACCGGGCCGCCACCGAGGGGCGCCAGGTCTGCCTGGCCACCGGCACCGCAGCCCTCCCGCCCTGGCTCGCCAAGCGGCACCCCGAGGTCAACCGCACCGAGAAGTACCACGGGGCCGTCATCGGCCACGCCGGCCGCGACGACACCCGGGTCTTCCGCGAAGTGGCCGAACTGGGGCAGGAGCTGGCGGCCCTGGGGGACCGGACGCTCGGCGCCCGCACCCCGGCCCGCACCGCCCTCCTCTTCGACTGGGACAGCTGGTGGGCCCTGGAGATCTCCGACGGCCCCTCCCGGCTGGTCAAGTACCCGGACGTGGTGCACGCCTACTACCGGGCCGCCCGCGAGGCCGGCGCCGACGTGGACGTGATCGGGCAGACCGCCGACCTCTCGCCGTACGACGTGGTGCTCGCCCCCGCCCTCCACATGGTCAAGGGCGACCTCGCCACCCGCCTCGAAGACGTGGCCGCACGCGGCGGCACGGTCCTGACCACCTTCCTCTCCGGCCGCGTCGACGAGCACGACCGGGCCTTCCTCACCGATGTCCCCGGCCCGCTCGCCCCCCTCATGGGCATCCGCGTGGACGAATGGGACGCCCGCCCGCCGGATTTCATCCAGCCCGTCCCCGAACTGCCGGCGGAGGCACGGCTCGTCTTCGAGATCGTGCTGCCGCGCGGCGCCGAACCGGTCGCCACCTACGGCACCGACTTCTACGCGGGCACCCCCGCCGTCACCCGCCACCCGTTCGGCGACGGCGAGGGCTGGTACGTCGCCACCGCCCTCGACCAGCCCGGTGTCGACCAGGTCGTCCGCCGCATCCTGACCCGCCACGACCTGCTCGGCCCCTACGCCGACCACCCCGTCGTGGAGACCGCCACCCGGGTGGCCCCCGACGGCACCCGCCTGCTCTTCCTCCTCAACCACGCCCCCGAACCGGCCCTCCTGACCGCCCACACCACCGCCACCGACCTGCTCGCCGGCAAACGGGTCGAGCAGGGCGAACCCCTGGTCCTCGATCCCCTGGGCGTGGCGATTCTTCAGTAGAGCCGCCATCTCTCAGTAGATCCGGCGCCCCCGCTCGTCCGGCACCCCCGACTTGCGGAAGAAGTAGCTGTTGATCTGGTCGCGCCACTCGCGGGCGCTGCGGAGCTGCTCCTCGTAGCGCTCCGCCACCCGGGCGTGGCGCCCCGGCTCGACCAGGTCCGCGAGACCCGCCCACACACGGCGGGCCTCCTCGACCTCCGCCACGCCCTCGAAGTGCGTGTCGTAGATGTGCTGGATCACCGCCTTGCCGCTGTGCAGTGTGTGTCCGTACGACACGTGATGGAAGAACAGCAGCAGTTCGTCGGGGCAAGTGTCCGGCGACTCGTACAGCTCGGCCCACGGCTTGGCGTACTGCCCGGCGTACCCGGTCCCGCTCGCCACACTGCGGTCGACGCCGATGCCGTCCCGGTCGGCGAAGTGGTAGGTGCCCCAGGGGCTGTACTCGTAGCCGTCGACGCTCGGCCCGTAGTGGTGGCCCGGCTGCACCATCCATCCCACGCCGAGCGGAGCGGTGTACTTCTCGTACGTCCGCCACGAGCCGTCGAGGGCCGCGTGCAACCCGTCGGACAAGCGTTCCGGGGCTTCCGGGAAGGTCAGCCCGATCCACTCGTCGAGCACCTCGCACGGGTCGGCGTCCGGCCGCCAGGCCAGCCGCCCGAAGGTGTACAGGTTGGCCTGGGCGAGGGGGTGCCCGGTCCAGAACGGATCGTCACCGGCGTTGGACACGGCGACCAGCCCGCCGCGCGCCCGTTCTCCCACGGACGCCTCCGGTTCGTGCCGGAACCGCAGCACCTCGCTCCACATCGGCCCCAGCCAGCACACATGCCGCTGCTGCCCGGTGTACTCCTGCGTGGCCTGCACCTCCACCGCGAGCCGAGTGCGCGGCATGGCACCGATCAGCGGCGAGACCGGCTCCCGCACCTGGAAGTCCATCGGTCCGTGCTTCACCTGGAGCACGGCATTGGCCGCGAACTCCCCGTCCAGCGGCACGAAATGGTCGTACGCGGCCCGCGCCCGGTCCGTCGTCCGGTCCCGCCAGTCCTGACGGTGGTTGTAGACGAACGCCCGCCAGTGCACCGTGCCGCCGAACGGCTCCAGCGCCGCCGCCAGCATGTTCGCCCCCTCCGCATGACTGCGGCCGTAGGCGAACGGGCCCGGCTGCCCCTCCGAGTCGGCCTTCACGACGTACCCGCCGAAGTCGGGGATCGCCTCGTACACCCGTCGTGTCGCCTCACCCCACCAGTCGCGCACCGCCTCGTCCAGCGGATCGGCCGTGGGCAGCCCGCCTAGCACCACCGGCGCGGCGAAGGACACGGAAAGATGAGTGGCGACCCCGTAGGGCCGCAACACATCCGCGATCGCGGCCACTTCGTGGATCCGGTCGGTCAGCAGGTGCGCCTCGGTCTCGTGCACGTTGACGTTGTTGACGGCGACCGCGTTGATCCCGCACGCCGCGAGCAGCCTGCCGTACGCCCGCACCCGCTCCAGGTCGCCGCGCGCCCGCCCGTCCGCCCAGAACAGCGAGCCGCCCGCGTACCCGCGCTCCACCTGGCCCATGACCGGGTGCACGGCGACGTTGTCCCAGTGGTCGAGCATCCGCAGGTCGAGCGCGGGGCGGTGCGTCTGCCGCGCCCACCCACCGGTGAACGCCGCCTCACCGAGGCGCACGACGTGGAACAGGCCGTACAGCAGCCCCCGCCCGCCGGAGGCGGTGACGGTCGTCGTGCCGTCCGCACGCGCGCAGCTGAAGCCCTCGTCGCCCAGGTCGTCGGCACCGAGGCCGAGGACCAGGTCGTACGTGGCACCGTCCGGCCGGGCCTCGCGCACGACCCGGCCCCCGAACCGCCGGCAGGCCTCCGCCACCTCCCCGTGCACCGTCTCCACCAGCGGACCGGATCCACGGATCAGCGTCCGCCGGCCGCCGACCGCCCGGAAGGCGGCGGGCGGCAGCCAGGCCGGGTCGACACCCTCCGGCAGGGCGGGCACGGGAAGCGGCATGAAACCCCCAACTCGGCTGCTCAGGCGAGCAGTTCGACCTCCGCCAGCGAGCCCTCGCCGTCGAGGACCAGGCGGTACTTCTCGTACGTACCCGGTGACCTCACGCTGAACGCGCGTGTCTGTCTGTCCCAGGCGAAGGACTCCCCGGAGCGCCGGTCCAGCGTCCGCCAGGCCGTGCCGTCGGAGGAGCCCTGGAGCGTCCAGCCGGCCGGTGCCCTCGCCCGGTCCGCCGGCGACGTCAGCGTGTACTGGACCGCCTCGGCGCGCTCGGGGACCGGCAGGTCCACGGACGTCACCGCCGCGTCCGTCGCCGACGTGTCGTCGAACAGGGCACCCGCACCGTCGAGCACGTCCGCGCGGGGCGCCGGAACCTCGTCGTCCCGCGTGATCGACACCGGCGCCGCGTGCCTGCCCGTGCCCCACGACGACGGCCGTGGGCCCATGTCGAACTCCAGCACACCGCCCCGGGCGAGAAGCGAGTGGGGCAGCGAGGTCTTCGTCCACGTCCGGCCGTTGACCTTCAGCCCCTGCACGTACACGTTCCGCGCGCTGTTCTCCGGCGCCTTCACCACCAGCTCGCGCCCGTTCTCCAGATGGACGGTCGCCTTCCTGAACAGCGGGGAGCCGATCGCGTACTCGCCGCTGCCCATCACCAGCGGGTAGAAGCCGAGCGCGGAGAACAGGTACCAGGCCGACTGCTCGCCGTTGTCCTCGTCGCCGTGGTACCCCTGGCCGATCTCGCTGCCGGTGTACAGCCGGGACAGCACCTCGCGGACCTTCTCCTGTGCCTTCCAGGGCTGCCCGGCCGCGTCGTACATGTAGACGGCGTGGTGGGCGACCTGGTTGGAGTGCCCGTACATGCCCATCCGCACGTCCCGCGCCTCGGTCATCTCGTGGATGACACCGCCGTACGAGCCGACGAACTCGGGGGAGGCCGTCTCAGGCGTGGAGAAGTACGCGTCGAGCTTGCCGGCGAGGCCCTTGCGGCCGCCGTACAGGTTGGCCAGACCCCGGCTGTCCTGCGGGGCGGTGAAGGCGTACCCCCACCCATTGGTCTCGGTGTAGTCGTGGCCCCACACGCGCGGGTCGTACGCCGAGGACTCGACCCGCCAGTCGCCCTCGGCGTCGCGGCCCTGGAAGAAGCCGGCCTTCGGGTCGAAGAGGTGCACATAGTCGCGGGCGCGGTTCAGGAAGTACTCGGACTCGTCCATGTAGCGCCGCTCGCCGGTCTCCTCGTAGAGCTTGTGGCCCATGCGGGAGATGCCGTAGTCGTTGAGGTAGCCCTCCAGCGCCCAGGACAGGCCCTCGTGGGTCTCGGTGCTCGTGTAGCCGAGGAAGGGGGAGGTGGCCATGCCCTTGCGGCCGACGCCCGAGTTCGGGGGCACGACCGTCGCGTTCTTCACGGCCGCTTCGTACGCCGCCTTCGCGTCGAAGTCGACGCCCTTGACGTACGCGTCCGCGAAGGCCACGTCCGAGGACGTGCCCGTCATGAGGTCGGCGTAGCCGGGGGAGGACCAGCGGGAGGTCCAGCCGCCGTCCTTGTACTGCTGCACGAACCCGTCGACCAGCTCACCCGCCCTGCTGGGCGTGAGGAACGAGTACGCCGGCCACGTCGTCCGGTAGGTGTCCCAGAAGCCGTTGTTGACGTACACCTTGCCGTCGACGATCTTCGCGCCGGTGTGCGTCGGGGTGTCCGGGTTCGGCATGGGGGAGAAGGGCGAGGCGTACCGGTACGTACCGCCGACCTTCTCGAAACCGGAGTTCGGGTACAGGTACAGCCGGTACAGGCTGGAGTACAGCGTCGTCAGCTGGTCCGGGGTCGCGCCCTCGACCTCCACCTTGCCGAGCAGCCGGTCCCACTGCCGCCGGGCGCCGCGCTTCACCGCCTCGAAGGAGGTGCCGTCCGGGATCTCCTGGCGGAGGTTGTCCTTGGCCTGGTCGATGCTGATGAGCGAGGTCGCCAGGCGCAGGGTGACGGTCCGGTCGTCGGCCTCGAAGCGGAGGTAGCCCTTCACACCGGACGAGGAGCCCTCGGTGACCGGCTTGTCGAACTCGCCGTAGACGAACAGCCGGGTCGCGCCCGTCGACAGCCCGGACTTCACGTCCGAGTAGCCGGTGACGATCCCGTTCTCCCGGTCGAGGGTCAGGCCCGCCTGGTCGGTGACGTTGTCGAAGAGGACGCTCGCGTCGTCGCCGGGGTAGGTGAAGCGCAGCGCCGCCGCGTGGTCGGTCGGCGCCATCTCGGCCGTCAGCCCGTTCTCGAACCGCACCCCGTAGTAGTACGGCCGTGCGGTCTCGTTCTCGTGCCGGAAGGCCAGCTCCCGCGCCTCACGGCCGGTGTCCGGGATGCCCGGGGCGGCTGACGGCATCACCTGGAAGGTCTGCCGGTCACCCATCCAGGGACTCGGCTCGTGGCTCGCGCTGAACGCCTGGATCGTCGGCAGGTTGTCCGCGTTGTTCGCGCGTGCGTAGTCGTACAGCCAGCTCAGCGAGCCCGAGTTGGTCACCGGCGTCCAGAAGTTGAAGCCGTGCGGCACCGCCGTCGCCGGGAAGTTGTTGCCCCGCGAGAAGCCGCCGCTGGAGTTGGTGCCGCGCGTCGTCACCGCGTAGTCGGACAGATGCGCCTTCGGCCGCTCGGGAACGACGGACTCGATGGTCACGTCGTCCAGCCAGCCCCGGAACCTCGCCGGACCCTTCGGCGAGTCGTACGCCACCAGGATCCGGTCCACGGTCTTGCCGGCCGCCACCGACCCGATGCGCGCGGCCACGTCGTTCCACTGGTTGACGTAGAGGACCTTCGCCGCGCCCTGCCCCCGCGGGGTCAGCGGGAAGCCGTGCTGGTCCGTCGCCCCCAGGTCGCTCAGATGGGTGCCGTCGGTGAAGGCGAGGTCGACGGAGACGTGCGTCGCGTCGTAGTCGAGGTCGCCGTCCGCCATCGACGGGAAGACGCGATAGGCCAGCCGCGTGTTCCGGCCGACGGCCACGTTCACGTCGAAGACCTTGTTGTACGAGTACGCCCGCCCGTCGGCGGTGTGCCGACCGGCGTAACGCAGGGCGCGCTTTCCGGTGAATCCGGCGCCCGCCTTGGCGGTGGGGGAGCCGCTCGGGCCTCGGTCGACGAGGGAGAGCATGTCCTTCGGGACGGGCCCGTCGCTGCCGCCCGTGGAGAACTGCACGTCGGCGAGCTGGAGGAGGTCGCCGCCGTTGTTGCCGGTGACGTCGAGCCGGAAGTGCTGGTACTCGGCCGGTTCCGCCACGTCGTACGTCTTGGTCCGGAACCGTTCGGAGAAGGACTCCCCGGAGCGGGTGTCGAGCGTCTTCCAGTCCTTGCCGTCGGCGGAGCCCTTCAGAGTCCAGTCCTTCGGGTCGCGCTCGTCGTGGTCGTTGGCCGACGTCAGTGCGTATCGCGCCAGTTTGACCGGCTCGTCCAGGTCGAACTCCACCCAGCCGGTGGGCTCGAAAGTGAGCCACTTGGTGCTCGGCTCGCCGTCGGCGAGGTTCTCCTTCACCTCGCCGCCGCCCGTGTTCTCGGCGCTCGCCCGGACATCGGTGACGTGGTCGGTCACACTGCCCGGTATGCCGCTGCTGTAGCCGCCGTCGACCCCCGAGGCGCGTTTGCCGCCGTCCGGGTCCGTGTCGACGCTGTTCAGCCAGTCCGGAACCGGGTCGTCCGCCTCGAAGGAGGACGCGAACCTCCGGTCGGCCTTCTCGGGGGCTTCGGGCAGTGCGACCGCAACGCCCTGGGACCCCAGGGTCACAGCGAAGGCGGTCGCCGACACGACCGCCGCACCCCATCTGTGCCGAGCTTTCCGTTGCATCAACGGGTACCCTCCCTGCGCAGTGGACAACGTTGTCAACTTCGGTGCGCAAGGACCAGTAGGTGCCCAAGTGTCAAGGAGTGTCAAGGGTGTTGGTTGCGGCATCCGGGGGTGATGACCGGGATATTTCCGCCGAGGAACAGACAGAGCGCTCGGCTTTCCGTGAGGTCTCAACTCGGATAAACCCACGGCCAACCTTGTGTTCGATCTTGATCCGCCGACGGGAAGTGGACTATACCTGTCGGACGCTTCACGCGATCCGCACGTCAGGACCCGCACGTCACCACCCGCACGTCACCACCCGCACTTTCCTGCACGACCCAGCTTGACCCGATCGCGGTGCCGGGGAGGATCCGGTTCACCGCCTGAGTCCTGGAGAAGGCGAGGACTTGAGCATGGGATCCACTTCCGCCGAGAACCACGGCACCGAGGGTGTCGGCCGCCGTGATCTGATCAAAAGGTCCGCCGCGCTCGGGCTGATCTCCGTTCCCACGATGAGCTTCCTGTCGGCCTGCGCCAGCAGCGGCGGCGACGACAGCGGGGACAAGGCCAAGGCCGGCAAGAAGACCGCGAAGAACCCGCTCGGCGTCAACGACACCGCGGGCATGGAATTCGTCCTGTTCGACGGCGGTTTCGGCAAGGAGTACGCCGAGGACGCCGTGAAGATCTACGAGAAGAACTTCCCCAAGGTGAAGGTGAAGTTCTCCGCCACCCAGAAGATCCAGTCCACCCTCCAGCCCCGCTTCAACCAGGGCACCCCGCCGGACCTCATCGACAACTCCGGCGCCGAGCAGATGGACATGGGCGTCCTGGTCGGCAAGAACCAGCTCACCGACCTCACCCCGCTGCTGGACGCGCCCTCCTACGACGACCCGGGCAAGAAGGTCCGCGACACGCTGCGCCCCGGCATCGTCGAGATGGGCCAGTTCGACGGCGAGAAGGTCTGGATCCTCTACTACGCCTACACCGTCTACGGCGTCTGGTACTCGCAGAAGGCCCTGGACTCGCTCGACGAGCAGTACCCCGAGACCTGGGACCAGATGCTCGCGGTCTGCGAGAAGGCCAAGAAGAAGGGCATGGCGGGCTGGACGTACGCGGGCAAGTACCCGTACTACCTCCCCTTCTCGCTCTACCCGATGATCGGCAAGGTCGGCGGCCGCGAGGTCCTCGACGCCATCGACAACCTGGAGCCGAACGCCTGGAAGCACCCGGCCGTCAAAGCCTGCTTCGACGCGTACTACGAGCTCTACAAGAAGGGCTACATCCTCAAGGGCACCCCGGGCCTGGACCACATCCAGTCGCAGACCGCCTGGGCCGAGGGCAAGGCGCTGTTCATCCCCAACGGCTCCTGGGTGGAGAACGAGTCTGCCAAGGTCATCCCGAAGGACTTCGACCTGGCCGTCTCCGCGCCCACCGGCCTCGACTCCTCCGACAAGATGCCGTTCGGCACCATCTGGGCCTCCGGCGGCGAGCCCTTCATCGTCCCGTCCAAGGCGAAGAACGCCGAAGGCGGCATGGAGCAACTGCGCATCATGCTCAGCGAGGCGTCCTCGAAGAACTTCACCAGCAAGGTGAAGTCATTGACCGCGTACAACGGCGGAACCGACGGCATCGCCCTCACCCCGGGTCTGAAGTCGGGCGTCGCGGCCCTGGACAAGGCCGGGGATAACGTGGTGAATCCCCGTATGCAGGACTGGTACGTGCAGTTGCAGAAGGAGAAGATCGGCGTGTCCGGCCTGGGGGAGATGATGGCCGGCCGTCTCACTCCGGCCGAGGCCGTCAAGAAGATCCAGGGCTACGCCGACGAGGCCGCCAAGGACAGCTCGATCAAGCACTACAAGCACCAGTAACGGCACCGGAACTCTTTTTTCCGCAACGGCACCGGAGTGGCGATGCAGCACGGCAAGTACCGGTTCATCGTGGGCTTCCTCGCGCTGCCCCTGGGACTGTACGCGCTCTTCGTGATCTGGCCGTTCATCCAGTCCATCTACTACTCGTTCACGGACTGGACCGGCCTGAGTCCCGAATTCAAGATGGTCGGTTTCGACAACTACAGGCGGATGCTCGACGACGAGATCTTCTGGAAGTCGTTGCAGCACAGCCTGCTGTTCGCGCTCCTGCTGCCGGTCGTGACGATCAGCCTGGCGCTGTTCTTCGCCTTCATGATCAATGTCGGTGGCAGAAAGAGGAAGAACGGCCCGGCCATCTCCGGCGTCCGGGGCTCCTCCTTCTACAAGATCGTCTACTTCTTCCCACAGGTGCTGTCCATCGCCATCGTCGCGCTGCTGTTCGCGTTCGCGTACAACCCGGACAGCGGCGCGATCAACTCGGTCCTGCGCGGTATCGGGCTGGACGGCGTCCAGCCGCTCTGGCTCGGCGACCCCGACCTCGCGCTGTGGGCCGTGATGGCGGTGCTCGTGTGGTCCACGGTCGGCTTCTTCGTGGTCCTCTTCTCCGCCGGCATGGCCTCCATCCCGGCGGAGATGTACGAGGCCGCGCTGCTGGACGGGGCGGGCCGGGCCACGACGTTCTTCCGCATCACCCTGCCCCTGCTCTGGGACACCGTGCAGTCGGGCTGGGTGTACATGGGCATCCTCGCCCTGGGCGCCGAGTCGTTCGCGGTCGTCCAGATCATGACGACCGGGCCGGGCGGTCCCGACTACTCGACCACCGTCATGGTCCTGTACGTGTACCAGAAGGCGTTCCGCGACGGGCAGGCCGCCTACGCCACCACCATCGGTGTCGCCCTGCTCGTCGTCACGCTGGCCTTCGCCGCCGTGGTGATGCGGCTGGGCCGTCGCGAGCGGCTGGAGTACTGATGAAGACGACACAGACCCCCGCGCCCGTGCCGGCCGAGTCCGGTGCACCCGTCACCAAGACGGACATCCCGCCGGGACCGCCCCCGAAGGAGAAGAAGGAAGGCACGGTCCTCAACGCCTTCTCCCACGGCATCCTCGTCATCTGGGCGGTCATGGTGGTCATGCCGCTGCTGTGGGCGGTGATGACGTCCTTCAAGGACGACCGGTCCATCTTCAGCTCCCCCTGGTCGCTGCCGGACACGCTGCACTTCGACAACTGGTCGCGGGCGTGGACCGAGGCCAACATGAGCGACTACTTCCTCAACACCGTCCTGGTGGTGGGTGGTTCGCTCATCGGCACGCTGGTCCTCGGCTCGATGGCGGCGTACGTCCTGGCCCGCTTCGACTTCCCGGGCAACCGCTTCATCTACTACCTGTTCATCGGCGGCATGAGCTTCCCGATCATGCTGGCGCTGGTCCCGCTGTTCTACGTCGTGAACAACATGGGCCTGCTGAACACCATCCACGGGCTGATCCTGGTCTACATCGCCTACTCGCTGCCGTTCACGGTGTTCTTCCTGACGGCGTTCTTCCGGACCCTGCCGACGTCGGTGGCGGAGGCGGCCTTCGTCGACGGCGCCTCGCACAGCCGTACGTTCTTCCAGATCATGCTGCCCATGGCCAAGCCGGGCCTGGTCAGCGTCGGGATCTTCAACTTCCTGGGCCAGTGGAACCAGTACATGCTCCCCACGGTCCTGAACACCGACCCCGACAAGCGCGTCCTCACCCAGGGCCTCGTGCAGTTGGCGGTCAGCCAGGGCTACAAGGGCGACTGGTCGGGTCTCTTCGCCGGCCTGGTGATGGCGATGCTGCCGGTGCTCGCCGCGTACATCGTCTTCCAGCGGCAGGTGGTCCAGGGCCTGACGGCGGGGGCGCTGAAATAACCCTGCGCGTTCGCACGTGTACACGCCGCTCCCGAACAGGGGGCGGCGTGCACGCGTGTGTCCATGGACCCGGAAACGGTTCAACCTCTTGACGGGAGGCAACCCGAACGGCTCAGCTTAGAGTTCACTAGTTGGACATGGACGGGGTCTCATCGAAGCGACCCCGCGCGCAGGAGGTCGTCGTGGAGACTCCGGGGTCGCAGTCGTCGCTGCACCGAGCCAACCTGGAGCGGGTCGTACGAGCCGTACGCCTGGCGGGCTCCCTCACCCAGGCCGAGATCGCGCGGACGACGGGCCTGTCCGCGGCGACGGTGTCCAACATCGTCCGGGAGTTGAAGGAAGGCGGCACCGTCGAGGTCACGCCGACGTCGGCAGGGGGGCGGCGGGCCCGCAGCGTGTCGCTGAGCGGGGACGCCGGGATCGTCATAGGGGTCGACTTCGGCCACACCCACCTGCGGGTCGCGATCGGGAACCTCGCCCACCAGGTGCTCGCCGAGGAGTCCGAGCCGCTGGACGTGGACGCCTCCTCGACGCAGGGCTTCGACCGGGCGGAACAGCTGGTCAGCCGGCTGATCGAGGCCACCGGAGTCGACCGGTCCAAGATCGCCGGGGTGGGCCTCGGCGTGCCCGGCCCGATCGACGTCGAGTCCGGCACCCTCGGCTCGACCGCCATCCTGCCCGGCTGGACCGGCACCAAGCCCGCCGAGGAGCTGCGGGGGCGGCTCGGCGTACCCGTGCACGTGGACAACGACGCCAACCTCGGCGCCCTCGGCGAGATGGTCTGGGGCAGCGGCCGCGGCGTGCGCGACCTGGCGTACATCAAGGTCGCCAGCGGTGTCGGCGCGGGCCTGGTGATCAACGGAAAGATCTACCGCGGTCCGGGCGGTACCGCAGGAGAAATCGGACATATTACACTCGATGAGTCCGGCCCCGTCTGCCGCTGCGGAAACCGCGGCTGCCTGGAGACCTTCGCGGCCGCGCGCTACGTGCTCCCGCTCCTCCAGTCCAGCCACGGCACCGACCTGACGATGGAAGGCGTCGTACGGCTCGCGCGGGACGGAGACCCGGGCTGCCGTCGGGTGATCGCCGACGTCGGCCGCCACATCGGCAGTGGAGTCGCCAATCTCTGCAACCTGCTGAACCCGAGCCGTGTGGTCCTCGGCGGTGATCTCGCCGAGGCCGGTGAGCTGGTACTCGGGCCGATCCGGGAGTCCGTGGGCCGCTACGCCATTCCCAGCGCGGCACGCCAGCTGTCCGTTCTCCCCGGGGCGCTCGGCGGCCGTGCGGAGGTGCTCGGAGCGCTCGCGCTGGCCCTCAGCGAGATGGGCGATTCAACACTTTTGGACGGGACCGCCGTCGGGGCACTGCAAGCGGCGACCCCTGCCTTCACTTAGAGAACGGATGGCACCGTTGCCATCTCGTTAAGGATTTACTTCTTGACGTCGCACGTGTGGCCGAGTTGACTTCCAGCCACCTCGGCCGCAATGTCGCGGCCTCGTCAGGGAGGTTTCTGAAGTGAACACGCGTATGCGTCGCGCCGCTGTTGCGATTGCCGCCGGTGCGATGGCCGTTTCGCTTGCTGCCTGTGGCAGCGCCAAGGAGTCCGGCGACAACGCCGACTCCACGGGGTCCGCCAAGAAGGGCGACGACATCAAGGTCGGTCTGCTCCTTCCGGAGAACGCGACCGCCCGTTACGAGAAGTTCGACCGGCCGCTCATCGAGAAGAAGGTCAAGGAGCTCACCGGCGGCAAGGGCGAGGTCGTCTACGCCAACGCCAAGCAGGACGCCAGCACGCAGAACCAGCAGGTCGACACGATGGTGACCAACAAGGTCGACGTGCTGATCGTGGACGCGGTGGACTCCAAGGCCATCGCCGGCTCGGTGAAGAAGGCCAAGGACGCGAACATCCCCGTCGTCGCCTACGACCGCCTGGCCGAGGGCCCGATCGACGCCTACACCTCGTTCGACAACGAGACCGTCGGCAAGACCCAGGGCGAGGCCCTGCTGAAGGCCCTGGGTTCCAAGGCCAAGGACGGTCAGATCGTCATGATGAACGGGTCGTCCACCGACCCCAACGCCGCCCAGTTCAAGAAGGGCGCGCACTCCGTCCTCGACGGCAAGGTGAACATCGGCCGCGAGTACGACACCAAGGAGTGGAAGCCGGAGAACGCCAACGCCAACATGGAGGGCGCCATCTCCGCCCTCGGCAAGGACAAGATCATCGGCGTCTACTCCGCCAACGACGGCATGGCGGGCGGCATCATCACCGCCCTGAAGGCCGCCGGCATCGCCGACATCCCGGTCACCGGCCAGGACGCCGAACTCTCCGGCGTGCAGCGCATCGTCACCGGCGAGCAGTACATGAGCGTCTACAAGCCCTACCCGCAGGAGGCGGACGTCGCGGCCGAGATGGCCGTCGCCCTCGCCCAGGGCAAGTCGCTCGACTCCATCGCCAAGGACAAGGTCGACAGCCCGACCACCAAGGCCATCCCCTCCGTCCTGGTCCCGGTCGTCTCGCTGACCAAGGACAACATCAACGACACCGTCATCAAGGACGGCATCTACACCGTGAGCGAGATCTGCACCGGCAAGTACAAGGCCGCCTGCGACAAGATCGGTCTCAAGTAAGCAGCCGTCAGGTCCCCTGAGGGAGTACGGGAGTCCGCGTCCGGACTCCCGTGACTCCCGTGAGGGACCGGCTGCCCGAGTTCCTCCGGCGCCCCGCCACACCAGCCCCGCAAGCTCTGCGGGGCGTCGGAGTGATCACTCCTCCCACACTTCTGCACAACCTCCCGCCGGGTCAGGCGGCGAAGGAGATGGTTCACGTGTCCGCTACGCCCGTGCTGGCGTTGCGCGGGGTCTCCAAGCGGTTCGGTGCCGTACAGGCGCTCACCGACGTAGAGCTTGAGGTCCACGCCGGTGAGGTGGTCGCCCTGGTCGGCGACAACGGAGCCGGAAAGTCCACGCTGGTCAAGACGATCGCCGGCGTGCACCCCATCGATGAGGGCGTCATCGAATGGGACGGCAGGTCCGTCCAGATCAACAAACCGCACGACGCCCAGAACCTGGGCATCGCGACCGTCTACCAGGACCTCGCGCTGTGCGACAACATCGACGTCGTCGGCAACCTCTACCTGGGCCGGGAGATCCGCAAGCGCGGCGTCCTGGACGAGGTGGAGATGGAGCGCCGCTCCCGCGAGCTCCTCGACACGCTGTCGATCCGCATCCCCAGCGTGCGCATCCCGATCGCCTCGCTCTCCGGCGGCCAGCGCCAGACCGTGGCCATCGCCCGGTCCATGCTCGGTGAGCCCAAGCTGGTCATCCTCGACGAGCCCACCGCCGCCCTCGGTGTCGAGCAGACCGCGCAGGTCCTCGACCTCGTCGAGCGGCTGCGCGAGCGCGGCCACGCCGTGATCCTCATCAGCCACAACATGGCCGATGTGAAGGCCGTCGCGGACAAGGTCGCCGTGCTGCGCCTCGGGCGCAACAACGGCGTCTTCGAGGTCAAGTCGACCTCGCAGGAAGAGATCATCTCCGCCATCACCGGCGCCACCGACAACGCCGTGACCCGCCGTGCGGCGCGCACGAACGGGGAGGTTTCCAAGTGAGCATCGACAAGACCTCCGCGGCTCCGGACGACCACGTCGTGGAGAACCCCGAGGCGGCCAAGGCCGCCGTCACGGTCGTCGACCCCCGGCTGCTGGTGCGCGAGCAGGGTCTCGCCGGCTACGTCACCGAGTTCAAGCGGAAGATGAAGTCCGGTGACCTGGGCTCCATCCCGGTCGTCATCGGCCTGGCCATCATCTGGATCATCTTCCAGAGCCTGAACTCCAACTTCCTCACCGCGGGCAACCTGTCCGACATGTCCGTCGCCATGGTCGGCACGGGCATGATCGCCGTCGGCATCGTCTTCGTGCTGCTGCTGGGTGAGATCGACCTGTCGGTCGGCTCGGTCAGCGGTGTCGCGGGTGCGACCTTCGCCGTGCTGAACGTCACCAACGGCATGAACGAGTGGCTCGCCTTCGTGCTGGCCATCGTCACCGGCACGGTCGCCGGCACGCTGCACGGCTTCTTCTTCGCGAAGATCGGCGTCCCGGCGTTCGCCGTCACCCTGGCCGGACTGCTGTTCTGGAACGGCTTCATGCTCCAGATCCTGGGCGACAACGGCACGATCAACCTCGACCCGGACGGGGTCGTGGCCCAGCTGACCAGCTACTACTTCTCGGACGTGGCCGCCGCGTACGGCCTGGCCGCCGTGGTGACCGCCGGGTTCTTCCTCAGCTCCTTCCTCGGCAACCGGCGCCGGGAGGCCGCCGGGGTGCCGTCGCGGCCGCTGAGCGAGACCATCGTGCGGACGGTGCTGCTGGCGATCGTCGCGTTCGCCGTCGCCATCGTCTTCAACCAGTACAAGGGCCTGCCGCTGGCCGTGGTGATCTTCATCGTGGTGCTGCTGGTCACGGACTTCGTGCTGCGGCGGACGGCGTACGGGCGGAAGGTGTTCGCGCTCGGCGGCAGCGTCGAGGCGTCCCGCCGGGCCGGTATCAACGTGGAGATGGTCCGGATCTCGGTGTTCGCGATCTCCGGGACGTTCGCGGCGGTCGGCGGTCTGTTCATCGCGTCGAAGATCGCCGCGGCGAACCAGGGTGCCGGTGGGGGTGACCTGCTGATGAACGCGATCGCGGCCGCGGTGATCGGCGGCACGTCGCTGTTCGGTGGTCGTGGACGGACGTGGAACGCGCTGCTCGGTGTGCTGGTGATCGTGTCGATCCAGTACGGGCTCGCCCTGGAGGGCATCGCTTCTCCGGTGCAGTACATGATCACGGGTGGTGTGCTGTTGGCCACGGTCGTGATCGACGCGGTGACGCGCAAGACGCAGAAGACCGCGGGGCGCGCGTAGCGCCGAAGACCACCACTGTGCCCGGCACCGCGAGGTGCCGGGCACAGTCGTGTCGTAGGTGAGGCACAAGTTGGGTACAGCCGAATGCGTGACGTATGACGCACGGCCTCGGCGCAGTCCTCAGGGGCGGAACATTAGACTCGACACGCCCGGCAACAGCTCGAACAGCTCTACTGCAAGGAGGCACGGGTGCCGCTGCTGACCCGAATCAGGGGACCGCGCGATCTGGACCGGCTCAGCCTGGAGGAGCTGAACCAGCTGGCGGAGGAGATCCGGACCTTCCTTGTCGAAGCAGTCTCCAAGACCGGCGGGCACCTCGGCCCCAACCTCGGCGTGGTGGAGCTCACCATCGCCCTGCACCGGGTCTTCGAATCGCCCAAGGACAAGGTGCTCTGGGACACCGGTCACCAGTCCTACGTGCACAAGCTGCTCACCGGCCGTCAGGACTTCTCGAAGCTGAAGATGAAGGGCGGCCTGTCCGGCTACCCCTCGCAGGCCGAGTCCGAGCACGACATCATCGAGAACTCGCACGCCTCGACCGTCCTCGGCTGGGCCGACGGCATCGCCAAGGCCAACGAGCTCCTCGAGCGCGACAGCCACGTCGTCGCCGTGATCGGTGACGGGGCGCTGACCGGCGGCATGGCCTGGGAGGCGCTGAACAACATCGCCGACGCCAAGGACCGGCCCCTCGTCATCGTCGTCAACGACAACGAGCGGTCCTACGCGCCGACCATCGGCGGTCTCGCCAACCACCTCGCGACACTGCGGACGACGGACGGCTACGAACGGTTCCTCGCCCGCACCAAGGAGGTGCTGGAGCGCACCCCCGTCGTCGGGCGGCCGCTCTACGACACCCTGCACGGCGCGAAGAAGGGCCTCAAGGACTTCATCGCCCCGCAGGGCATGTTCGAGGACCTCGGCCTGAAGTACGTCGGCCCGATCGACGGACACGACCTGGAGGCCCTGGAGTCCGCCCTCGCGCGGGCCAAGCGGTTCGGCGGGCCCGTCATCGTGCACTGCCTCACCGAGAAGGGCCGCGGCTACCAGCCCGCCCTCCAGGACGAGGCCGACCGCTTCCACGCCGTCGGCAAGATCCACCCCGACACAGGCCTGCCCATCGCCTCCTCCGGCGCCGACTGGACGTCCGTGTTCGGCGAGGAGATGGTCAAGCTGGGTGAGGAGCGCGAGGACATCGTCGCCATCACCGCCGCCATGCTCCAGCCGGTGGGCCTGGAGAAGTTCGCCAAGCGGTTCCCCGAGCGGGTCTACGACGTCGGCATCGCCGAGCAGCACGGTGCCGTGTCCGCGGCGGGCCTGGCGACGGGCGGAGTGCACCCGGTGTTCGCGGTGTACGCCACCTTCCTCAACCGGGCCTTCGACCAGGTGCTGATGGACGTGGCCCTGCACAAGTGCGGGGTGACCTTCGTCCTGGACCGGGCCGGCGTCACCGGCACCGACGGGGCGTCACACAACGGCATGTGGGACATGTCGATCCTCCAGGTCGTGCCGGGGCTGCGGCTGGCCGCGCCGCGTGACGCCGACCAGGTCCGCGCGCAGTTGCGGGAGGCCGTCGCCGTCGACGACGCGCCGACCGTGGTCCGCTTCTCCAAGGGCGCCGTCGGTCCCGCCGTTCCCGCCGTGGGCCGGGTCGGCGGCATGGACGTGCTGCGTGAGCCCGGCACCGACCGGCCCGATGTGCTGCTGGTCTCCGTCGGCGCGCTCGCACCGATGTGCCTGGAGATCGCCGGACTGCTGGACAGGCAGGGCATCTCCACCACGGTCGTCGACCCGCGCTGGGTCAAACCCGTCGACGAGGCCATGGCCCCGCTCGCCGAGCGGCACCGCGTGGTCGTCACCGTCGAGGACAACAGCCGGGTCGGGGGTGTGGGATCGACGATCGCGCAGGCGCTGCGTGACGCGGGCGTCGACGTGCCGCTGCGCGACTTCGGCATCCCGCCGCGCTTCCTCGACCACGCCTCGCGCGCCGAGGTCATGGCCGAGATCGGCCTCACCGCGCCGGACATCGCCCGCCAGGTGACCGGGCTGGTCGCCAGGCTGGACGGCCGGTACGAGCGCAGCACCGCGGACGCGGTGGACTCCGTGGAGCCCGCGCGCGACTGACACCGCTGAATGGGCCGGTTCCACCACCGCCAAGGGTGGTGGAACCGGCCCATTGGCGTGAACCCTTCCCCGCCGGGGCATACGGATGGTGCCCCCTCTCGATCATGTCGAGGACGACAAGCGTGGGAGGTACCCCGTGAGCAGCACCCTCTTCCGGACGAAGAAGGTCGAGCAGTCCATCCTCGACACCGAGGAGCCAGAGCACGCGCTCAAGAAGTCCTTGTCCGCGCTGGATCTGACCGTCTTCGGCGTCGGCGTGATCATCGGCACCGGCATCTTCGTCCTCACCGGAACAGTCGCGAAGAACAACGCGGGGCCGGCGGTGGCCCTGGCGTTCGTCGCGGCCGGCGTCGCCTGCGCCCTGGCCGCGCTCTGTTACGCCGAGTTCGCGTCGACGGTCCCGGTCGCCGGGTCCGCCTACACGTTCTCGTACGCCTCCCTCGGTGAGCTGCCCGCCTGGATCATCGGCTGGGACCTGGTCCTGGAGTTCGCGCTCGGTACGGCGGTGGTGGCCGTCGGCTGGTCCGGCTACATCCAGTCGCTCATGGACAACGCGGGCTGGGAGATGCCCGCGGCCCTCGGCAGCAGAGAGGGTGCCGACGTCTTCGGCTTCGACATCCTCGCCGCCGCGCTCGTCCTCGTCCTCACCGGCATCCTGGTGCTCGGCATGAAGCTGTCCGCGCGGATCACGTCGCTGGTCGTCGCCATCAAGGTGACGGTCGTCCTCGTCGTGATCGTCGCGGGGGCGTTCCTCATCAAGGGTGCCAACTACGACCCGTTCATCCCGAAGGAGAAGCCGGTGGAGGCCGGGTCGAGTCTCGACTCCCCACTGATCCAGCTCATGTTCGGCTGGGCGCCCTCCAACTTCGGCGTGATGGGCATCTTCACCGCCGCCTCCGTCGTGTTCTTCGCCTTCATCGGCTTCGACGTCGTGGCCACGGCGGCGGAGGAGACCCGGAACCCGCAGCGCGACATGCCGCGCGGCATCCTCGGTTCCCTGCTGATCTGCACCACGCTGTACGTCCTCGTGTCGATCGTCGTCACCGGCATGCAGCACTACACCAGGCTGTCCATCGACGCCCCGCTGGCCGACGCGTTCAAGGCGACCGGGCATCCGTGGTTCGCGGGCTTCATCAGCTTCGGCGCCGCGGTCGGTCTGACGACGGTGTGCATGATCCTTTTGCTCGGGCAGACCCGGGTGTTCTTCGCGATGAGCCGTGACGGGCTGCTTCCGCGGTTCTTCTCGCACGTCCACCCGCGGTTCAGGACCCCGCACCGGCCGACCATCCTGCTCGGCGTGATCATCGCGATCCTGGCCGGCTTCACTCCGCTGACGGAGCTCGCCGCGCTGGTGAACATCGGCACGCTGTTCGCCTTCGTGGTGGTCGCCATCGGTGTCCTCGTCCTCCGCAGGACCCGCCCCGACCTGCACCGGGCGTTCCGCACGCCGTGGGTGCCGGTCATCCCGATCGTGTCGGTGTGCGCCTCCCTGTGGCTGATGATCAACCTGCCGGCCGAGACGTGGGTGCGGTTCGGCATCTGGATGGCCGCCGGGTTCTTGGTGTACTTCCTCTACGGCCGCACACACAGCCGCCTCGCGAGGGGAGAGGCAACGAAGCCGGAGGAAACGCTCTAGCCCGCGCGCGACCCGCTTACGCGGTGGCTCCCGCCCAGCTGCCCTGGCTGCGGGCAATCGTGCCGCCAAGGGCGGCACGGGTGGGCGCGGCGGCACCCCGCTCCGCCGGGTTGCGGACCCACCCGACCCGGGCAGCCACCAGCAGCGCCCCTGCAGCGCCGGGTTGCGCAGCGTCCCCCAGCACCCCTAGGGCCGTACCGACCGCGGCCCCGTCACCTCCGCCCCCAGTTCCCCGACCCGCCTCCGCAGCTCCCGGTCCGCCGTGACCACCAGCACCGCACGCGCACCCGCCCCCGCGACCACGTCCACGATGTGATCGTCCCCGCTGCCCACCGCCGACTCCACCCGCACCCCGGACACGGACTCCACCCCGCGCGCCGCCCCCTCCACCACGAGCACGATCTCCACCGGCCCGGCGGCCGCCACCCCCGGCACCCCGTCCGACGCCAACCGGTCCCGCAACCGCTCCGCCGCCCCCTTGCGGTCCCGCCACCAACCGTCCGGCACCGACCCGACGACATTCGCGGCGTCGACGACGACAAGCAGGGGAGCGTTGTTGTCCATGTGGTCAGGGTCGCACGGCGGACCCCGGCCAGGCACGGGGCGGGCGGGGTGCCGACCTGTACCGCCCGCGTAAGGTGAACAGGTGAACGGCGACTGGCTCATCCGCGGCCGCGACGGCTGCCTCACCGTCTACCTGCCCTCCGGCGACGCCGTCCTGTGCCGTGCGGAACGCGGCCCCGCCGGCTCCTGGGACGCCCCCCGAACCGTCGGCGGCACCCAGAAGCTGCACCCGGGCGTCGCGGTCGGCCAGGGCGCCGACGGCTACGCCCATCTGGCCGCCTGGCGGCCCACCGTGCCGGGCGAGTCGGGACTCGTGCACTCCACCCACTTCCGGCCCCGCCTCGCGCCCCTGGACTGGGTCCCGATCGGGCACCCGGACAAGAAGGGCGAGCGGACGGGCGAGCCGGCCGTCGCCGTCGACGCGCAAGGGCGTGGCTACGTCTTCGTCCGCAACAAGGGCGGCGGAGTGAGCCTGCGCAACCAGAAGGAGAAGGGCGGCTGGGGGCCCTGGCAGGACCTCGAAGGGCATGACGTGGCGGGGGAGTTGGCCGCCGTCACGGGAGAGTCGGGGCTGGTCGAGGTGTACGCCTGCACCGCCGGCGGGATTCTGCACTGGCGGCAGGAGGAGCCGGGCCGGACCCCGGTGCGGGGGGAGGGGGCCGACGTGCCCGTGCGCCCGGGGACCCTGCGGGCGATCGCCACGTCCGCCGAACACACCACCCTCTTCTTCACGGAGGCCTCCGGCGACCTGTGCGCCTGGCGCCCGGGGGAGAAGCCGGTGACGCTCATCGCCTCCGCCGGGCCGGGTCCCGTGTCCGCCGTGCGCTGTGAGATCGAGGGGCACGACTGCACCGTGCTCGCCCAGCGGTCGTCGAGCGGCCGGGTCGCGTTCGCCGCCTATCCGACCGAACAGGAGTCCGCCGGGGCCTGGTGGACCGAGTCGGGTCCCCAGCTGCCCGCCGACGCCACGGTGTCGCTTGCGCTCGACGAACACGACGAGGTCGTCGCGGCCTCCGTCTCCCCGTCGGCCGGGAAGCTGCTGCTCACCCGCCGCAAGGACGAGCCGGGGCTCGCGCTGGAGGCCTGGCGGGAGATCTGACTCACCCGTTCCTTCTGAGGCTCCCGTCGCTCCAGACACCCGAAGTGTGTCAAGGGTTGTACGAATGTGTGCGTGACGAGACGCACCTCGGGTGAACATGGTCAAAAAGTGAAGGTCTTGTTAACCTCCTCGCACTTGTTCGATTTTGCTGGGGGGCCGGTTGCTGCTGCGTCTGGCCGGGGCCGCGGCAACGGGGTTGGGAATGATGTCGTGAGCAGATCCTCCACGGTGGATCTTGTGGTTGTCGGACTCGGTTACGTGGGGCTGCCGTTGGCCAGGTCCGCGGCTGCCGCGGGCCTGAGGGTGGTGGGTCTCGACCGCAGCCGACGGGTGGTCGACGGGCTGAACGCCGGCCGCTCGCATGTGGACGACATCACCGACGCCGATGTGCGCGGCATGCTGGATCGGGGCTTCGAGGCCACCGACCGGGCCGCGGTCATCGCGGATGCCGCCGCGGTCGTGGTGTGCGTGCCGACGCCGCTCACCGACCACGGAGCCCCGGACCTCGGCGCGGTGCACGCGGCCGTGGACGACATCGCCGCCCACCTCCGGGCCGGCACGCTCGTCGTGCTGGAGTCGACGACGTACCCGGGGACCACCGACGAGGTCGTCAGGCCCCGGCTGGAGGCCGGTGGGCTGCGCGTCGGCGCCGACTTCCACCTCGCCTTCTCCCCGGAGCGCATCGACCCGGGCAACGCCGCCTTCGGGCTGGAGAACACGCCCAAGGTCGTCGGCGGCATCACGGCCGACTGCACCAAGGCCGCCCGCGCCCTCTACGAGCGCTTCGTGAACCGGGTCGTCGAGGCCAAGGGCACCCGCGAGGCCGAGATGGCAAAGCTGCTGGAGAACACCTACCGGCACGTCAACATCGCCCTCGTCAACGAGATGTCGATGTTCTGCCGTGAGATCGGTGTCGACCTGTGGGACGCCATCCGGTGCGCGTCCACGAAGCCGTTCGGGTTCGCGCCCTTCTACCCCGGCCCCGGCGTCGGCGGGCACTGCATCCCGATCGACCCCAACTACCTGTCGTACAAGGTCCGTTCGCTGGGCATCCCGTTCCGGTTCGTGGAGCTGGCGCAGGAGATCAACCAGCGGATGCCCGTGCATGTCGTCAACCGGGCGGCCGATCTGCTCAACGACCAGGGCAAGGCCGTGCGCGGCTCCCGCGTCCTGCTGCTCGGCGTGACCTACAAGCCGGACATCTCCGACCAGCGCGAGAGCCCGGCGATGGCCGTCGCGGAGAACCTCCTCGCGCGCGGTGCCGAACTCGCCTACTTCGACCCGCGGGTCGAGGACTGGCGCGTCGGTGGTGCGTCCGTCGAGCGTGCCGACGACTATCTCGCCGCCGCCGAGGCCGCCGACCTCACCATCCTGCTCCAGCCGCACCGCGAGATCGACCTGGACGTGCTCGCCGACCGGGCCCGGGCGCTCTTCGACACCCGGGGCAAGTCCGCCGATCACCCGCGGGTGGTCAAGCTGTGACAACCGAAGACACGTACATACCCGGGGCTGTCGACTCCGGTGGCCGTCGCGCGCACCGCAAGCGGCGGCACCTGAAGGTCTCGTACTTCGTCTTCCTGGGGCTGGCCGCGCTCATCGCCACCCGGCTCGACGCGGGTTCCCTGCACCTGTACTCGATGGGTGCCATGGGCCTGCTGGCCCTGAAGATGTTCGGCGCCCTCTTCTACCGTCCGGCCAAGGCCGGGCGGGAGGAGCTGGAGTACCTGGAGAACGCCTGGGTCACCGCGGTCATCCCGATCTACAACGAGGACCCGGTGATGTTCGAGCAGGGCATGCGCAGCCTCCTCGCGCAGAGCCGCCTGCCGAACGAGATCCACATCATCGACGACGCCAGCGCCAACGACTCCGGCATCCGGGCGGCCAAGAAGCTGCGCCGCGAGTTCGAGGCCAAGGGCGTCAAGTACACCGTCAGCGTCCAGCCCGAGAACAAGGGCAAGCGCGAGGCGCTGGCGCTGGGCTTCGAGGCCGCGCCGTACTCGGACATCTTCCTCTGCGTCGACTCGGACACCGTGCTGTCCCGGGACACCGTGCGCGAGCTGCTGCTGCCGCTGGCCGACGAGAAGATCATGGCTTCCACCGGCATGGTGCTGGCGCTCAACCACGACAGCAACATCTTCACCCGCCTCCAGGACCTGCGCTACGGCAACTCGTTCCTCTTCGAGCGGGCCGCCTACTCGCGGCTGAAGTCGGTCCTGTGCTGCTGCGGCGCGCTCTCCGCGTACCGCGGCACGCTGGTGCGCAAGTACCTGCCGGACTTCCTCAACCAGCAGTTCCTGGGCAAGCCGGCCGTCTTCGGTGACGACCGCCGGATGACCAACTACTGCCTGATGGAGGGCCAGGTCGTCTTCCAGGAGACGGCCGTCGGCTACACGGCCGTCCCCGAGAAGCTGCCGCACTTCCTGCGCCAGCAGGTCCGCTGGAACAAGTCCTTCTTCCGCGAGTCCCTGTGGGCCTTCCGGCACCAGAAGAAGTACCGGCCCGCCTTCTGGCTGACCTGCATGGAACTCGCGCTGTGGCTGGTCTTCGGCTCGGCGATGTTCTACTCGATGGTCATCCTGCCCATCCTGAAGCCCCAGCAGTTCGTCAACCACATCGGCGACTACCTGGTCTTCATGGTGCTGATGGGCTACCTGCGCAATGTGCGCTACCTCGACTTCCCGCGCCGCGGCATGGGCTTCGTCAAGCGCTTCGGCATGTTCCTGCTCGCGCCGATCTACGGCGTGATCCAGCTGACGCTGCTGACCCCGCTGCGGTTCTACGCCCTGTTCACCCTGCACAAGGGCAGCTGGGGCACCCGCCAGGGCGGTGTCGAGGTGTCCGTGGCCGGTGACCACGAGTCCGATGTGACGGAGATCTTCGAGGAAGAGGACCCGTACTCCGACAAGAAGGTCACCGAGACACTCCAGCTGATGCGTCTGGAGGGCGTGGCCCTGCGCACCCGGCCCCGTCCGTCCGGCGGCATCCCGGCCCAGCCGCAGCCGATCCCCGGCTACGACGAGGAGCAGCACGCGGCCGTCCCGCAGCAGCGCGTGAGCTGGGGAGCACCGCAACCGGCCGGCCAGCAGCAGTGGCAGGGCGGGTACGAGGGCCATCCCGACCAGTACCAGCAGCAGTACCCCCAGCAGTACCCGCAGCAGGGCGCCTACCCCTACCAGGAAAACCCCTCCTGGCAGCAGGGGAACGGTCAGGGCGGCTGGTAGAGCCGTAGCAGAGCGAAGAGAGGGGCGGCCGCCGGGCCGCCCCTCTCTGGTGTGTCCTCACGTGTACGGGCCTCAGGTGTAGGAAGCCATCGCCTCCTCGACCGTCAGCACCGGGATGTCCCGGTCGTCGATCGCCTTCATCAGCGTCTCCAGGCCCGCCTTGCCGATCTCGGTGCTCGTCGCCGGGGCGCCCTCGGTGACCTTGTGCAGGCAGAGGATCAGCCAGTCACCGCTGTTCACGCAGCGGTCGAGCCGGCCGCCCGCGCCGGTCAGCTTCGGCAGCGCCGTACCGCCGATGCCGGTGCCGTCGTTGATGCCGGTCAGCGCCTTGAGGCGGTACGGCATCGCCGGCGCGAACGACTCGATCGTCTCGGAGATGATCGACCGGGCCGTGGTGAAGTGCCGGCTCGCGATCTGGTCGACCGGGACACCGTCGGTCGTCTTCTGGAACGCGCCGTGCGGATACGCGAAGTGCTCGCTGGTGAAGCCGTTGGACACCAGCCACTCGCGCAGCTTCCGGAAGTCGGTGTCGGCCTCCTCGGCGGTGAGCTTGGGATAGCTCGCCGTGTGGACGGCGTTCGCGTACGAGTGGCCGGCCATCTCCCAGCCGGAGAAGTCCTGCATCGAGCGCATCTGGTTGAGGGTCAGGAAGCTGCCGGTGCCGATGGCGTCGGCGATGTTGTAGACCGTGCCGGGGAAGCCGTAGCGGTCCATGACCGGGCGGGCCAGGTCGTGGATCGACTTGTGGGAGTCGTCGAAGGTGATGGAGACGACGCCCTTGGGGAAGACCGAGACGGTGTCCGGTATCAGCTCCACGGCCTGGAGCCGGTACGTCACCGGGCCGCCCGCGTCGTCGTAGACGGCGAACGACATGTCGGTGAAGCCGGTCCTGGTGGACGGCTTGCCGTCGGCACCGATGGAGTACGTGCCGGCCGCCGCGTTGACGTCCGCCCACTGGAGGTGGACCGTCACCCACTCCCCGGACTGGACGTAGTTGGCCGATGTCTTGGAGTGGGCGTGGAAGGTCCAGGCGAAGTGGTTCGCGAGGGAGCCGCTGCCCAGGTAGAAGACGAGCTTGGCCAGGTTCGTCACGTCGTCGACGCGGAAGACGAGCCGGATCATCTTGCCGGTCAGGCTCACCGCGGGCATGCCGGTCTTGCGAACGTACGACTGCTTGCCGGTGCCGTTCGTGGTCACCCGGACCGACTGGGTGCCGCGCACGAAGGCGGACTTGTCGTTCGCCTCGGCCGACGCGGTGCCCGCGCCCCCGGGCGTCCAGCCGTGGGAGGCCTGGAACTGCTGGGACCAGCTGGCCCGGCGGTACTTCGGGCGGCGGCCGGAGGGGGCGTAGAGAGGAGGCGTGGCGAGGCCTCCGATGGCTCCCTCGGCGGCCGGCGCGGCGGGCTGGGCCACCACCTGGCCCAGCCAGGCGCCACCGCCGGCCATCGCGACGCCTCCGGCGCCGCCCATGAACAGTGCGGAACGCCGGCTCACCACCGGCTTGTTCTCCGCAGCCTGGGCAGCGTGCCTGTGGGCGTTGGACCGCCTTTTGCTCACCGGGACTCCCGAACCGTGTCGAAGTAGTTCATTCCCTCGTCGGTGAAGCCCTCGACCGCGGACTGGACTTGCTTCGCCGACAGGGTTTCGTTCGCGTTGTAGTAGAGCCAGTCCACCTTCATGTCCCAGGCGCGGTCGCCCTTGAAGGGCAGGTCGATGAACCAGTGGTTGAAGTTCACGGACATGTCCGCGCGCGGGGCGTACTTGCCGTTGCTGAGGAAGAGCTTCTTGCCGTCGAGCCAGTAGGCGACGACGCCGTCCTTCACCCTGATCAGCACGGTGTGCCAGGCGGCGAGGCTCTTGTTCGTGGTCTCGTAGACCCGGTCGTTCGTCTTGTGGTCGTACCAGGTCACGGTGTCGAGCTTGGGGCCGGGCCGGCCCCAGCCGCCGTTCGGCATGTACTCGTTGTCCAGCTCGCTGTACTTCGAGCCCTTGCCGCCGATGGTGTAGAAGGTCTGGTTGACGTGGTCGCCGGTGTCTCCGGTGGTCGGATCGTCGCTGAAGTGGATCCGGGCCGCGTAGGTGCCGTCGCGGAACTTGCTCGCGGCGGTGCCGAGGCTCGCCTGCTTCGTCCCGGCCTCGGTGCCGTCCGTGCCGGCGCGCAGGTTGAGGACCTGGCCGTCCGCGTGGGCGCCCTCGGCGGTGGGGAAGGTGACGCCGTCCGCCGACCAGGTGCTCTCGATGCCGGGGCCGCCCTTGCTGGTGCGGACCAGCCAGCCGTGCTTGAACAGGGCCGGGTCCTTGGCGCCCTGGTAGGTGAAGTCGTCGAACAGCACCCCGTCCGGGGGAGCCGGCAGCGGGTCGGGTGCGCCGGCCTTCGCCGAGGCCTTCTTCTCGTCGCTCGCCTTGGTGCCGTCCGGCTCCTCACCCCAGGCGAGGACGCCCCGCTTGTACGCGGTGACCTTCTCCGCCTCCTTGTACGACGTCATCTCGGCGTCGAAGGAGCGGTCGTCGGACTGCTTCAGCCGCTTGTGGTCGGTGCGGAAGAGCTGGAGGTCGATGCCCTTGCTGTTGGCGCCGGGCTTCAGGCTGCCCGCGCCGGCCGTGAACCTGACCTCCAGGTAGTGGTCGGCGGTGTCGGTGGCCTTGTCCATCGCGACGACCCGGCCGGCGACGTTCGAGCAGCCGAAGACGGCGTTGACACAGTTGAAGGCGTACGACGAGGGACCCGGGGCGCCGTCGGCCGTGAAGTAGTACCGGAGCGTCACATCGCTCAACGGCAGTGCCTTCCCGGTGTCGTTGAAGACCTCGAACGACGGCTTGGCCGCCGCGGCCGTGGCCGGAGTGTCGGTCCGGTAGCGGACCTTCAGTTCGGGCGGGTCCGGGTTCGCGGCCTTCCACACGGGATAGAGCGCGGTGCCACCGGCGGCGACCACGGCCACGAGGAGCAGGAGCCTGATCTTGGGCCAGACCCGGCGTCCGGGTGTTCGGCGACGGGAGGACGCCACGAAAGACTCCTTCGAGGACACCCGGCGCTCTCTGGTGGAGACCGTCAGGGCACGGTAAACAATGGTCGGATTGTGTGAGGATCCTATCTGTGGCGGTATGCAGAAGGGGGGCGGGGCGTCCGGATCGTTACCGTACGCCCCACCCCCCTCAGGGGTTACGCGTTACGCGGGCACGCTCGCCACGCCCTGCGCCAGGAACCTCTTGCCGTTGACCCGCTCGGAGACGCCCTCGCGGTCCAGGTACGGCGTGATGCCGCCCAGGTGGAACGGCCAGCCGGCGCCCGTGATGAGGCACAGGTCGATGTCCTGGGCCTCGGCGACGACGCCCTCGTCGAGCATGAGCCCGATCTCCTGCGCCACCGCGTCGAGCACGCGCTCGCGGACCTGCTCCTCCGTCAGGACGGTGTCGCCCTGCTTGAGCAGCGCCGCGACCTCGGGGTCGAGCTCGGGCTTGCCGCTGTCGTAGACGTAGAAGCCGCGCTTGCCCGCCTCGACGACCGCCTTGAGGTTCGGGGAGACCGTGAAGCGGTCCGGGAACGCCCTGTTGAGCGTCTCGGAGACGTGCAGGCCGATCGCCGGGCCGACCAGCTCCAGCAGGACCAGCGGCGACATCGGCAGACCCAGCGGCTCGACCGCCTTCTCGGCGACCTCGACCGGGGTGCCCTCGTCGATGACGTTCTGGATCTCGCCCATGAAGCGGGTCAGGATGCGGTTCACCACGAACGCCGGGGCGTCCTTCACCAGCACCGCGGTCTTCTTCAGCTTCTTGGCGACGCCGAACGCCGTGGCCAGCGAGGCCTCGTCGGTCTGCTCGCCGCGGACGATCTCCAGCAGCGGCAGCACGGCGACCGGGTTGAAGAAGTGGAAGCCGACGACCCGCTCGGGGTGCTTCAGCTTCGACGCCATCTCCGACACCGACAGCGAGGAGGTGTTGGTGGCCAGGATCGCGTGCGCCGGGGCGACCGCCTCGACCTCCGCGAACACCTTCTGCTTGACGCCCATCTCCTCGAACACGGCCTCGATGATGAAGTCCGCGTCCGCGAAGCCCTCGGCCTTGTCCAGGACGCCGGTCACCAGCCCCTTGAGGCGGTTGGCCTTGTCCTGGTTGATCCGGCCCTTGCCGAGCAGCTTGTCGATCTCGGCGTGGACATAGCCCACACCCTTGTCGACGCGCTCCTGGTCGATGTCGGTCAGCACGACCGGCACCTCCAGACGGCGCAGGAACAGCAGCGCGAGCTGGCTGGCCATCAGACCGGCGCCGACGACACCGACCTTGGTGACCGGACGGGCCAGGTTCTTGTCCGGGGCACCGGCCGGGCGCTTGCCGCGCTTCTGCACCAGGTTGAAGGCGTAGATGCCGGCGCGCAGTTCGCCGCCCATGATCAGGTCGGCGAGCGCCTTGTCCTCGGCGTCGTAGCCCTGCTGGAGGTCGCCGTTCTTGGCGGCGGCGATGATGTCCAGGGCGCGGTAGGCGGCCGGGGCCGCGCCGTGCACCTTGGAGTCCGCGATGAAACGGCCCTTGGCGACGGCCTGGTCCCAGGCCTCGCCGCGGTCGATCACCGGGCGCTCGATCTCCAGCTCGCCCTTGAGGACGGACGCGGTCCAGATCAGCGACTGCTCCAGGAAGTCCGCGCCCTCGAAGATCGCGTCGGCGATCCCGAGTTCGTAGACCTGCTTGCCCTTGAGCTGCTTGTTCTGGTTGAGGCTGTTCTCGATGATCACCGAGACGGCCTTGTCGGCGCCGATCAGGTTCGGCAGCAGCGTGCAGCCGCCCCAGCCCGGGACCAGGCCGAGGAACACCTCGGGCAGCGAGAACGCCGGCAGGGCCGCGGAGACGGTCCGGTAGCTGCAGTGCAGACCGACCTCGACACCGCCGCCCATCGCGGCGCCGTTGTAGTACGCGAAGGTCGGCACGGCCAGCTTGGACAGCCGCTTGAAGACCTCGTGGCCGCCCTTGCCGATGGCGAGCGCGTGCTCGTACTCCTTGAGGATCTCCACGCCCTTGAGGTCGGCGCCGACCGCGAAGATGAACGGCTTGCCGGTGATGCCGACGCCGACGATCTCGCCGTCCGCCGCCTCCTTCTGGACCTGGTCGATCGCGGCGTTCAGGTTCGCCAGCGAGGCCGGGCCGAAGGTGGTCGGCTTGGTGTGGTCCAGGCCGTTGTCCAGGGTGATCAGGGCGAAGCGCCCGGCACCCAGGGGGAGGTCGAAGTGGCGTACGTGCGCACTGGTGACGACCTCGTCCGGGAACAGTTCGGAAGCCTGCTTCAGAAGCTCGGCGGTGGTGCTCACTTGTCCCCCTCGAAGTGCGGGTTCTCCCAGATGACCGTCGCGCCCATGCCGAAGCCGACGCACATGGTGGTCAGGCCGTAGCGGACGTGCGGCTGCTCCTCGAACTGGCGGGCCAGCTGCGTCATCAGACGGACGCCGGAGGAGGCCAGCGGGTGGCCGAAGGCGATGGCGCCGCCGTACTGGTTGACGCGCTCGTCGTCGTCGGCGATGCCGTAGTGGTCGAGGAAGGCCAGGACCTGGACGGCGAAGGCCTCGTTGATCTCGAACAGGCCGATGTCGGAGATCGACAGGCCCGCCTGGGCCAGTGCCTTCTCCGTCGCCGGGATCGGGCCGTAGCCCATGACCTCCGGCTCGACGCCCGCGAAGGAGTAGGAGACCAGGCGCATCTTGACGGGAAGGTCGTTCTCCCGCGCGAAGTCCTCGGAGGCGATGACCGAGGCGGTGGCGCCGTCGTTCAGACCGGCGGCGTTACCGGCGGTGACCCGGCCGTGGACGCGGAACGGGGTCTTCAGGCCCTGGAGGTTCTCCAGGGTCGTGCCCGGGCGCATCGGCTCGTCGGCGGTGACCAGGCCCCAGCCCGTCTCACCGGCCTCGGGGGAGGTGCGGCGTACCGAGATCGGCACCAGGTCGGCCTGGATCTTGCCGTTGGCGTACGCCTTGGCGGCCTTCTCCTGGGAGCGCACCGCGTACTCGTCGGCGCGCAGCTTGGTGATCTGCGGGTAGCGGTCGTGCAGGTTCTCCGCGGTCATGCCCATGAACAGGGCCGACTCGTCGACCAGCTTCTCGCTGACGAACCGCGGGTTCGGGTCGACGCCCTCGCCCATCGGGTGGCGGCCCATGTGCTCGACACCACCGGCGATCGCCACGTCGTAGGCACCGAAGGCCACGGAACCGGCGACCGTGGTCACGGCCGTCAGGGCGCCCGCGCACATGCGGTCGATGGAGTAGCCCGGGACCGACTGCGGCAGACCGGCGAGGATCCCGGCCGTGCGGCCGATGGTGAGGCCCTGGTCACCGATCTGCGTGGTGGCGGCGATGGCGACCTCGTCGATCTTCTTCGGGTCGAGTCCGGGGTTGCGGCGCAGCAGCTCCCGGATCGCCTTCACGACGAGGTCGTCGGCACGGGTCTCGTGGTAGATGCCCTTCGGGCCCGCCTTGCCGAACGGGGTGCGGACGCCGTCTACGAAGACGACGTCCCTGACGGTACGAGGCACGATGGCTCTCCTCCAGGGTCCAGGACGCTGAGCGCTTGCTCATCCCATGCTACTTATGAGTAACGTAGCTGCCCAGTCCTGACATGGCGAGCGGTGAACGTCACATCTCACCGAGGCGGCGCAGTGGACCCTCTCGGCGTCAGCACCGGAGTCGGCACGGGATGCGAACAGGCCGCCCCGTCCCCGCTGATCACCCCGAACAACGTCCGGGCCACCTCCGCCCCGAAACCGTGTACGTCATGACTCATCGCGGACAACGTCGGGTGGGTGAGCCGGCACAGCTGCGAGTCGTCCCAGGCCAGCAGTGACACGTCCGCCGGCACCCGCAGTCCCATCTCCGCCGCCACCGACAGCCCGGCCACCGCCATGACGTCGTTGTCGTACACGATCGCCGTCGGCCGGTCCGGCGGCGCGGCCGTCAGCAAGGACCGGGTCGCCCGCGCCCCCGCGTCCCCGGAGAAGTCCGTCGCCACCTGCCACGCCCCGGCCAGCGCCAGCGCCGCCGCTGCCTCGTCGAACGCCGCCGTCCGGATGGCCGTGTGCCCGAGGTCCGCCGCCCCGCCCACCCGGGCGATCCGCCGGTGCCCCAGCGCGGCCAGATACCGCACCGCCTCCGTCACGGCCGTCGCGTCGTCGGTCCACACCGAGGTGAGCCCACCGGTCAGCGAGGGATGCCCCACCGCGACCACCGGCAGCCCGAGCCGCTCCACCAGGCCCACCCGGGGATCGCCGGCCCGGAAGTCGACCAGGATCGACCCGCCGATCTGCCGCCCCCGCCACCATGACTCCTGGACCCCCACCTCCTCGTCCAGATTGCGTACGAGTCTCAGCAGCAGGGAGCAGGAGTGCTCGGCCAGGACGCTCTCCACGCCCGAGACGAACTCCATGTACCAGGGTTCGAGCCCGAGCATCCGCGCCGGCCGGCACACCGCGAGCCCGACCACGTCCACGCGCGAACCGGCCAGCGTCCGCGCCGTGAGGTTCGGCGCCCAGCCCAGCTCCCGAGCCGCCCGGAAGATCCGGTCCCGGGTCGCCTCCGACAGCCCGGGCTTGTGGTTGAACGCGAGCGACACGGCACCCTTGGACACGCCGGCGCGCGCGGCGACGTCCTTGATGGTGACGCGGGGGGTCGGCGTTGCCGTCATCGGGTGGGCTCCACGCAGTACAGGGCCGAACGGGCACTCTCCGCGTCCGGAGTCTTCCAGCCGCGCACCCCGATGGTCACCTCTTCCCCCGGCAGCAGCGTGACCAGCCCCCGATCGGCCCGCGCCTGCGGATCCAGCCGGTCGGCCTGCAGCAGCAGGTCCCGGACCAGGGTGCGGGCGGTGACGGTGATGCCGCCGGGCGCGAGCGCGACATCGAACCGGGGGGTGGGATACAGGACTTCACGATCCGGCACGGGGAAGTACAACGCCCGCAACCCACCTGCGCCCGGACCACCGCCTGCGTTCGGGCTGCCGCCTGTGTTCGGGCTGTCGCCTGCGTCCGGGCCACCGTCCGCGTCCGCTGTCGCGTTCCCGCCCGCGCTTGGGTCGCTACCCGCGCCCGCTCTCCCGCTCCCGTCCGCGCCCGGGTCGCCGTGCGCGTTCGGATCACTGGCGGTGCCCGGGCCGCTGCCCGTGCCCGGGTCGCCGTTCCCGCCCGCTCTCGCGGTCCCGCCCGCGCCTCCAGCCACACCCCCGCCCGCGCCTCCAGCCACACCCCCGCCCCCGTACCCGCCCGCATCCGCGACAAGGAACTCATCGGGGCCGGTCGGCGTGAGCTCGCGCGGGACCTCCACACACGCCACGCTCCGCTTCCGTGCCGTCACCTCCACGGCCACCTGCCCCAGTACCTCGCCCCGGACGGACATCCGCCGCAGGGCCAGGGTCGGCGTCCAGTCCGCGGCCGCCTGGTTGACGGCGGCCAGCACCAGCCCGCCGTCCCGCTCCTGGAGCGTCAGCAACCGGTCCGCGTACAGCCGCCTCAGCTCGTGGTAGAGCGGCTTCTCCCGCCCGTCCCCGTCGATCGCCGCCCAGGACGTCACCGGCCAGCAGTCGTTGAGCTGCCAGACGACCGTGCCCGCGCACACCGGCCAGTGCGACCGCCAGTGCTCGATGCCGGCGGCGACCGCCCGTGCCTGGTTGACCTGCATCAGGTAGTGCCAGCGGTCGAAGTCCCCCTTCGGCACGGTGAAATGCCGGGCCAGCCCCCGCTCCAGCTTGCCGTTGCCGTCGTCGGCCTTCTGGTGGTGCAGCATGCCGGGGGAGTCCGGCGCGAGCTCCTCCCCGGGCAGCGCCCGCCGCAGCGTGGCGTACGCGGGCGGCGCCTGCCAGCCGAACTCGGCGACGAACCGGGGCACGCATCGCCGGTAGTCGGCGTAGTCCTCCCGGTTCCACACCTCCCAGGAGTGGTGCGTGCCGTGCGCCGGATCGTTCGGATGCCGGTCCCATGACCCGGACCAGGGGCTCCCCGCCGTGTACGGCCGCGTCGGATCCAACTCGGCCACCACACGCGGCAGTACGCCCAGGTAGTACCCCTCGCCCCAGGAGTCCCCGGCCAGCCGCGGCTCCCATCCCCAGTCCCGGAAGCCCCACAGGTTCTCGTTGTTGCCGTTCCACAGCACCAGCGACGGATGCGGCATCAGCCGGACGACGTTCTCCCGGGCCTCCGCCTCCACCTCGCCCCGCAGCGGCTGCTCCTCCGGGTAGGCCGCGCACGCGAACGGGAAGTCCTGCCAGACCAGCAGCCCGAGCTCGTCGCAGGCGTCGTAGAAGTCCTCGCTCTCGTAGATACCGCCGCCCCAGATCCGCACGAGGTCCACGCCCGCCCCGGCGGCCTGCTCCAGCCGCTCCCGGTACCGTTCGCGGGTGATCCGGGAGGGGAAGACGTCGTCGGGGATCCAGTTGACGCCCCGTGCGAAGAGCCGCTCGCCGTTGACGACGAGCGTGAAGCCGGTGCCGTGCGCGTCGGGCCGCCGGTCCAGCTCCACCGTCCGGAAGCCGATCCGCCGCCGCCACCCGTCCAGCGGGTCGTCGCCGTGCAGCAGCCGCAACCGGACGTCGTACAGCGGCTGTTCGCCGTAGCCGCGCGGCCACCACAGCCGGACGTCCGGTACCCGCAGCCGTACGACCCCGCCCGCCCCCTCGATCTCCGCGCGCGCCCGCACCCCGCCCACCGTCGCCTCCAGGGCGAGCGGTGCCTCGACCCGGGTCCGCTCGACGTCCACGGCCAACTCGACGACGCCCACCCCCTCGTCGACGGTGACCAGCGGACGCACCCGGGCGATCCGGGCCGTCGACCAGTGCTCCAGGCGCACCGGCCGCCAGATCCCGGCCGTCACCAGGGTCGGCCCCCAGTCCCAGCCGAAGGAGCAGGCCATCTTGCGCAGGTACTGGTAGGGCTCGGCGTATGCGGCGGGCCGCTCGCCCAGCCGTCCCCGCACGGCCTCGGCCTCGGCGTAGGCGGAGACGAACCGCACGGACAGCCGCCCGGACAGCCCCGTCACGTCGAACCGGTACGAGCGGTGCATGTTCCGCACCTTGCCCAGCAGCCGCCCGTCCAGGGAGATCTCGGCGACGGTGTCGAGCCCGTCGAAGACCAGGTCGGTCTGCTCCTGCGCGGACGCGCTCGTCAGCTCGCGCTCGTACGTCCAGTCCCGGCGCCCCACCCACGCCACCTCGGACTCGCCCAGACCCAGGAACGGGTCCGGGATCACCCCGGCCGCCATCAGGTCGGTGTGCACGCAGCCCGGCACGGAGGCCGGGAGCGGCTCCGGCTCGTGGCGCAGGATCCATCCGTCGCCGAGCGGTGTGGCCTCCAGCATGCGCACTCCCTTAACCGGTCCAGTGAAGAGTCGTGTACAGGTTTCGCAGCCTTGGCGGGAATGGGACTTTACCGGTTGAGAAAGCGCTGTCAGAGTGCCGAACCAGCCATACCGCACGTGCTCTTCCGTCCCGAGTTCCTCTCCGCGAACGGAGCTGATGCACATGAACCGCCGTACCGTCCTCGCCCTCGCCGTGGGCGCAGCCCTGCTGGCCTCGGGCTGTACCGGCACCGGAGGCACCTCCAAGGGCGCGGATGCAAAGGCGCCCGACGACCCCGCCGAGGTCCAGGGGACCATCACCGTCCTCACCCACCGGACCGACCTCGTGCAGGACGGGACGATGAAGAAGTACGCCGCCGAGTTCAACAAGACCTACCCGAAGGTGAAGGTCGAGTTCGACGGCCTCACCGACTACGAGGGCGAGGTCAAGATCCGTATGAACACGGAGAACTACGGCGACGTCCTGATGATCCCGGCCGTGATCGAGAAGAAGGACTACCCGAAGTTCTTCGCGTCCCTGGGCACCCGGGCCGAGCGGAGCAAGAAGTACCGCTTCACCGACTACTCCACGGTCCAGGGCAAGGTCTACGGGCAGAGCCCGATCGGCGTGGTCCCGGGCTTCATCTACAACAAGAAGGTCTGGAAGGCGGCCGGCATCACCGACTGGCCCACAACCCCGGCCGAGTTCCTCGACGACCTCAAGGCCGTCAAGGCCAAGTCCGACGCGGTCCCGTACTACACCAACTTCAAGGACATGTGGCCGCTGACCCAGTGGACGAACGTCAACGGCTCGGTCGGCTGCGACACCCAGGCCACCACCCGGCTCGCCGAGGGAAACCCCTGGGCGGAGGGCGCCGACCTCCGCGTCGGTGACACGCTGCTCCACGACATCGTGCGCGCGGGACTCATCGAGAAGGACCCGACGACCACCAACTGGGAGGCGTCCAAGCCCCGCCTGGCGAAGGGCCGGATCGCCACGATGTGGCTCGGCTCCTGGGCGATCGTGCAGATGCAGGACGCGGCGAAGCAGGCGGGCACCGACCCCGCAGACATCGGCCTGATGCCGTTCCCCGCCCAGGAGAACGGCACGTTCTGCGCGGTGACGTCCCCCGACTACCAGCAGGCCGTCAACGTCCACTCCGAGCACAAGGCCGCCGCCCGCGCCTGGATCGACTGGTTCACCGACAAGTCCGGCTACGCGGACGCCAACCTCGCGCTCTCGCCCCTCAAGGACGCCCCGCTGCCGGCGATTCTGAAGCCGTACGAGGAGGCGGGCGTCAAGCTCCTGGACCTCGACGACGCCAAGGGCGCCGAGGTCAAGTCCATCGACAACCAGTCCGAGGTCGGCATCTACAAGCCCGACTACCGCCAGGAACTCGTCGACCTCGCCCGCGGTGCCCGCAAGGGCGGCCTGGACGACTTCCTGACCGGGCTGGGCGAGAAGTGGACCGAGGCGCGGAAGAACCTGGGGTCCTGATGGCCGACACCACCCGGAAGGCGACGCGGCCGGTGCCGCCGGCCGCGCCCGCCGGGCCGCCACCGCCGACCGCCGCGCGCCGGTCCCGGCGGCGGCGGGGCGTGACCCCCTGGCTGTTCCTGATCGCCCCGCTCGCCCTGCTGATCGCCTTCACCTACGCGCCGATCGTCAACATGGTCGCGTACAGCTTCACCGACTGGGACGGCGTCAGCCCCGAGCTGCACTACACGGGCGCCGAGAACTACGCCGAACTCTTCACCCGGCCCGAGCTGTTCGAGGTGTTCTTCGTCAGCGGCTACTACCTCGCCGCGTCCGTGGTGCAGATCGCCGCCGCCCTCTACTTCGCCACCGTCCTGAGCTTCAACGTCCGCTTCCGCAACTTCTTCAAGGGCGTGCTCTTCTTCCCGTACCTGATCAACGGCGTCGCGATCGGCTTCGTCTTCCTGTACTTCTTCCAGGACGGCGGCACCCTCGACGCGATCCTGAGCCTCTTCGGCCACGACGGCGACCGCGCCTGGCTCGGCACGCCGACATCGGCCAACGTCTCCCTGGCCGGCGTCTCCGTCTGGCGCTACCTGGGCCTGAACTTCGTCCTCTTCCTCGGCGCGATCCAGTCCATCCCGGGGGAGCTGTACGAGGCGGCCGAACTGGACGGGGCGAACCGCTGGCAGCAGTTCCGCCACATCATCGCGCCCGGCATCCGGCCCGTGCTGAGCCTGTCGGTGATCCTCTCCGTCTCCGGGTCGCTGTCCGTCTTCGAGATCCCGTACATCATGACCGGCGGCGCGACCGGCACCGAGACCTTCGTGATCCAGACCGTGAAGCTGGCCTTCCAGTTCAACAAGACGGGCCTCGCCTCGGCGGCGGCCGTCGTACTGCTGCTGATCATCCTGGCGGTGACCTGGGTGCAGCGGCGCCTCGTCCCGGACGACAAGGTGGACCTCGTATGACGCGCCGTGCCGTGGCCCGTGCCCTCGTGTACCTGTCCCTGGTCCTCGCGACGCTGGTCGTGCTCCTGCCGCTCACCGTGATCTTCCTGACCTCGCTGAAGACCTCCGGGGAAATGGCGGACGACAGCGGCGCCCTCACGCTGCCCGACGACCCGCTCAACTTCGACAACTACGTGACGGCGTTCCAGGACGGCCGGATGCTCTCGGCGTTCGGCAACACGGCGGTCGTCCTGGTCATCGCCATCGGGGGCACGGTCCTCATCGGCTCGATGACGGCGTACGCCATCGACCGCTTCCGGTTCCGCTTCCGGAAAGTGGTCCTGGCCCTGTTCCTGATCGCAGCGCTGGTCCCCGGGGTGACCACCCAGGTGGCCACCTTCCAGATCGTGAACAGCTTCGGGATGTTCGACAGCCTCTGGGCGCCCATCGCGCTCTACATGGGCACGGACATCGTGTCGATCTACATCTTCCTTCAGTTCGTACGGGCCATCCCCGTCTCACTGGACGAGTCGGCCCGCATCGACGGCGCCAACGCCTTCACGGTGTACCGGAAGGTCATCTTCCCGCTGCTCAAGCCCGCGATCGCGACGGTCGTGATCGTGAAGGGGATCAACGTCTACAACGACTTCTACATCCCCTTCCTCTACATGCCCTCCGAAGATCTTGGCGTGATCTCGACGTCCCTGTTCCGCTTCAAGGGCCCCTTCGGAGCCCACTGGGAGACCATCTCGGCAGGCGCGATCCTCGTCATCGCCCCGACGCTGATCGTCTTCCTGTTCCTCCAGCGGTTCATCTACAACGGTTTCACGCAGGGGGCCACGAAGTAGGAGACCTGTCTTGGGGGCGCGGGGCTGAATGCTCTACGGCGGCTAGGCCTCCTTGCCGGACAGAGCCTCCACCAACACGGGCGTCACCAGCTCCACCTGCCACGGCCGCGCGCCGTACCCCGCGAGCGCGGCCGCCACGGACTCGGCATCCACCACGGCCGGAGGCTCCCAGCACACCCGCCGAACCGTATCCGGCGTGATCAGATTCTCCTGCGGCATGGAGAGCTCCTCGGCGAGCGCCGAGACCCCGGCCCGGGCCGCACTGAGGCGGGCCGCGGCCGCGGGGTCCTTGTCGGCCCAAGCCCGCGGCGGAGGAGGCCCGGTCACCGGCTGTCCCGGCTGCGGCAGCTGCGCCTCGCTCAACGCCTTCGCCCGGTCCACGGCCGCCTGCCACTGCTCCAGCTGCCGCTTGCTCATCCGGTGTCCGAAACCGTTCAGCGCGGCCAGCGCGTGGACGTTGGCCGGAATCGCCAGCGCGGCCTCCACGATCGCCGCGTCCCCGAGCACCTTGCCCGGCGAGACGTCCCGCCGCTGCGCGATCCGGTCCCGGGTCTGCCACAGCTCCCGTACGACGGCCAGCTGCCGCCGCCGGCGCACCTTGTGCATCCCGGACGTACGCCGCCAGGGGTCCTTGCGCGGCTCGGGCGGCGGGGCGGAGGCGATCGCGTCGAACTCCTGGCGGGCCCACTCCAGCTTGCCCTGCCGGTCCAGCTCCTTCTCCAGCGCGTCGCGCAGGTCGACGAGCAGCTCGACGTCCAGCGCCGCGTAGCGCAGCCAGGGCTCGGGCAGCGGCCGGGTCGACCAGTCGACCGCGGAGTGCCCCTTCTCCAGGACGAAACCGAGGACGCCCTCGACCATCGCGCCGAGGCCGACCCGGGGGAACCCGGCGAGCCGCCCGGCCAGCTCCGTGTCGAACAGCCGCGTCGGCACCATGCCTATCTCACGCAGGCAGGGCAGGTCCTGGGTGGCGGCGTGCAGCACCCACTCGACGCCGGACAGGGCCTCGCCCAGGGCGGACAGGTCGGGGCAGGCGACGGGGTCGATGAGAGCCGTTCCGGCGCCCTGGCGGCGCAACTGGACCAGGTAGGCGCGCTGGCCGTAGCGGTAGCCGGACGCCCGCTCGGCGTCGACGGCGACCGGTCCGGAGCCGGCCTCGAAGGCGGCGATCACCCGGGCCAGGGCGGCCTCGTCCGCGATCACGGGCGGAATGCCCTCACGCGGTTCCAGCAAAGGGATCGGCGCCTCCGTAGCAGAAGATCCGCCGTCGTCCGGAGGGGCGCCTCCGGTGGTTCGCAGTGAGCTGTCTGCTGCGGTCTCGTGGGCGTCGGTCACCTGTCAAGGGTATCCGTGTATGGACAGCGCCCGTCGACGGAACGTTCCGTCGACGGGCGCCCGGGGGTCGCAAACCAGTCAGGTCGGGGAAGTGTCGGGTTCGCGAACCGTGAGTGACGGGAGCGGGACCCGCCGTCGGTCCCGTTCACGTGGGCGAATGATCACAAAGGGCCATCGTGGCGCAGGTCAGTGGATGATTCCGGTCCGCAGGGCCACCGCGACCATCCCGGCGCGGTCGCCCGTGCCGAGCTTGCGGGCGATGCGGGCGAGGTGGCTCTTGACGGTCAGTGCGGACAGGCCCATCGAGACGCCGATCGCCTTGTTCGACTGGCCCTCCGCGACCAGCCGCAGCACCTCGACCTCGCGGCCGGACAGTTCGCGGTAGCCGCCCGGGTGGCTCGGGGCACCCGGGGGGCGGCGGTGCAGGCGCGCGGCGGCGGCGCCGATGGGGGCGGCGCCCGGTCGGGTGGGGAGCCCGACGTTGGTACGGGTGCCGGTGACGACGTAACCCTTCACACCGCCGGCGAGCGCGTTGCGCACGGCGCCGATGTCGTCGGCGGCGGAGAGGGCGAGCCCGTTGGGCCAGCCCGCGGCGCGGGTCTCCGACAGCAGGGTGAGGCCGGAACCGTCCGGCAGGTGGACGTCGGCGACGCAGATGTCGCGGGGGTTGCCGATGCGGGGACGAGCCTCCGCGATGGACGAGGCCTCGATGACATCGCGCACACCGAGCGCCCACAGGTGGCGGGTGACGGTGGAGCGGACGCGCGGGTCGGCCACGACCACCATGGCGGTCGGCTTGTTCGGGCGGTAGGCGACCAGGCTTGCGGGCTGCTCGAGGAGAACGGACACCAGGCCTCCTGGGTGCGGGGACGGGGCCGGCTCGTGGGGTTCAAGCCGGGACGAACCGTGCTTTCAAGGTCACAGTCGTCTTCGGCACCCAACCCGTCCTCCTTTAGAGAATGATCACGAATCGGTGATAACAATCCGCACAATTCGGACACGCGGTCGATCATTCGAAGGCCGGACGGTTTCGGTCTGCGACGGTACGCGGTCGAAAGTGGCCGTATCGACAAAGTGATTCGGCCAAGAGGGGGACGCAGGTGTGATCGTCGGCAGGGCATGGTTGACCGCCCCGTACAGATTCGATCAGTACGGGGTCGGAACAGGGTCGATCAGCGGGACTGCGGTCCTCGCCGCTGAGGCAGCGTCACCACCGACGCGTCCCCCGGCACGGCCGGCGGCAGCCCCGCGACCTGGGCGAGCAGATCGCACCAGGACGCCAGGTGCGCGGCCGTGTCCGGGACCCCGCCCAGGCCCTCGCGCGGCGTCCAGGAGGCCCGGATCTCGATCTGCGAGGCGGCCGGGCGCTCGGACAGACCGCCGAAGTAGTGCGAACTCGCCCGCGTGACGGTGCCGCTCGGCTCCCCGTACGTCAGCCCGCGCGTCTGTAGCGCGCCGGTCAGCCAGGACCAGCACACCTCCGGCAGCAGCGGGTCCGCGGCCATCTCCGGCTCCAGTTCCGCGCGCACCAGCGTCACCAGCCGGAACGTGCCCTGCCAGGCGTCGTGACCCGCCGGATCGTGCAGCAGCACCAGCCGGCCGTCGGCCAGGTCCTGGTCACCGTCGACGACCGCGGCCTCCAGCGCGTAGGTGTGCGGAGCGAGCCGCCCCGGCGGGCGTGTCGGCTCGACCTCGATCTGGGGCCGCAACCGCGCAGACCTGAGCGCGTCGACGGCGGCCCGGAAGGGCAGTGGGGCGGTGTCCGCCTCCCGCCGGTCTTTCTCCGTGTCCTTCGCTTCGTCCATTCCGCCAGCGCCGTCCGACAGTCGTCCCTGAGCCGCAGCCATGCCGGAAGATTACGGGGACCGGAGCCCGGGTGCCGGGCTAGACACCCCGCGCCTGCCCAGGGGCTGAATCACGCCCATCGGGGGCGTGCGAAACTTGGCCCGTGAGTGCCAATGACGCCCCCCGGGCCCCGCAGCCGTCCGCCACGTACGACTCAGCCTTCCTCAAGGCCTGCCGGCGCGAGCCCGTGCCGCACACGCCGGTGTGGTTCATGCGGCAGGCCGGGCGCTCACTGCCGGAGTACCGCAAGGTGCGCGAGGGCGTTCCGATGCTCGAGTCCTGCACGCGGCCCGAGCTGGTCTGCGAGATCACCCTCCAGCCGGTGCGCCGGCACGGCGTGGACGCGGCGATCTACTACAGCGACATCGTCGTCCCGCTGAAGGCCATCGGCGTCGACCTCGACATCAAGCCCGGCGTCGGCCCGGTCGTCGGACACCCGATCCGCACCCGCGCCGACCTCGCGCAGCTGCGTGACCTGACCCCCGAGGACGTCTCCTACGTCACCGAGGCCATCGGCCTGCTCACCCGCGAACTCGGCGGCACGCCCCTGATCGGCTTCGCCGGCGCCCCGTTCACCCTCGCGAGCTACCTCGTCGAGGGCGGCCCGTCCCGCACGTACGAGAACGCCAAGGCGATGATGTACGGCGACCCCGAGCTGTGGGCCGACCTGCTCGACCGCCTCGCGGACATCACGGCCGCGTTCCTCAAGGTCCAGATCGAGGCGGGCGCCTCGGCCGTCCAGCTGTTCGACTCCTGGGCCGGGGCGCTGGCCCCCGTCGACTACCGGCGCTCGGTGCTGCCCGCGTCGGCGAAGGTGTTCGAGGCCGTGGCGGGTTACGGCGTCCCGCGCATCCACTTCGGCGTCGGCACCGGCGAGCTGCTGGGGCTGATGGGCGAGGCCGGCGCGGATGTCGTCGGCGTCGACTGGCGCGTCCCGCTCGACGAGGCAGCCCGCCGCGTCGGGCCCGGCAAGGCGCTCCAGGGCAACCTCGACCCGACGGTGCTGTTCGCCCCGACGGAGGCCGTCGAGGCGAAGACCAGGGAGGTCCTGGACTCGGCGGCGGGTCTGGAGGGCCATGTCTTCAACCTCGGTCACGGCGTCATGCCGTCCACGGACCCGGACGCGCTGACGCGGCTCGTGGAGTACGTGCACACGCGGACCACGCGCTGACGCAGGGCCGCCCGGGACCGAATCGGCCGGTTCGGTGAACGCGGCCGTACGGGCTTGCGTATGTGTCGGCAACCGCCCGCGGCGCGGGGAAGGCGGGTCGCGGGGCCGACGTGAGGAACAGGCGATGAACGACCGAGTTAGTCCTCCGATGCACGCACTGCCCGACGGCGAGGCGGAGCTGACGCTGGTGGTGCGGCTGCCGTGGGAGGACGTGGCCCGCCTCGGCCAGGAGGCCGGGCGGCTGGCGGCCCAGATGCGGCGGCCCGTGACGCTGGAGGAGGCGGTGAGCCACCGGTTGCGGTCGTCCAGGATCGCGGCGCACGCGAAGCCGGCGGGGGAGCAGCCGCCGGCTGTGACCTCTTCCGCGTCGGTTTCGTCCTTGCCGTCCCGGCCGCCGGCGGAGCAGGCGCGGCAGGCCATCGACCGGATCAACGGTACGGCCGGGACTGCCTAGGGTTTCGCCGTAGGGGTGTGGGTTCGCCGCCGAGCGCGGGTCCCCTACGAGGAACCGCGGACCTTTGCCGCCGCCTTGCGGGCCGCCACCAGGACCGGGTCCCAGACGGGGGAGAACGGCGGTGCGTAGCCCAGGTCCAGGGTCGTCATCTGTTCCGCCGTCATGCCGGCCGTGAGGGCGACCGCGGCGATGTCGACTCGTTTGCCCGCGCCCTCCCGGCCGACGATCTGGACGCCGAGGAGGCGGCCCGTGCGGAGTTCGGCGAGCATCTTGACCGTCATGGGGGAGGAGTCCGGGTAGTAGCCCGCGCGGCTGGTCGACTCGATGGTGACCGCCTCGAAGCGCAGGCCCACGCGGTGGGCGTCCTTCTCGCGCAGTCCCGTGCGCGCGATCTCCAGGTCGCAGACCTTGCTGACCGCCGTGCCGACCACGCCCGGGAAGGTGGCGTAGCCGCCGCCCGCGTTGGTGCCGATGACCTGGCCGTGCTTGTTGGCGTGGGTGCCGAGCGCGATGTGCCGTTCCTGGCCGGAGACCAGGTCGAGGACCTCGACGCAGTCGCCACCCGCCCAGATGTTCTCGTGGCCGCGCACCCGCATCGAGCGGTCCGTGAGAAGGCCGTCGTGGGTACCGAGGGGGAGGCCGGCCGCCTTCGCGAGCGCCGTCTCGGGGCGGACACCGATGCCGAGCACGACGACGTCCGCCGGGAACTCGCGGTCCTGGGTGGCCACCGACCGGACCCGGCCGTCGTCGCCCGTGAGGATCTTGGTGACCTCGGCGTCGTTCACCATCGTGATGCCCAGGCCCTCCATGGCCTTGTGCACCAGGCGGCCCATGTCGGGGTCGAGGGTCGACATGGGCTCGCTGCCGCGGTTGACGACCGTCACCTCGTAGCCGCGGTTGATGAGCGCCTCGGCCATCTCCACGCCGATGTAGCCGGCCCCGACGACCACCGCGCGGCGGCCACGCGTGCGTGCCAGCGTGTCGAGCAGCGCCTGGCCGTCGTCCAGCGTCTGCACGCCGTGCACCCCGGGGGCGTCCATGCCCGGCAGGTCCGGCCGGATCGGCCGGGCGCCGGTCGCGATCACGAGTTTGTCGTACGACGTCCAGGACTCGGCGCCGGAGTCCACGTCACGCGCGCGTACGCGCTGCCCGTCGGGGTCGATGTCCGTGACCTCGGTGCGCAGGCGCAGATCGATGTCCCGCGCCCGGTGCTCCTCGGGGGTGCGGGCGATGAGCTGGTCCCGGTCCGTGACGTCGCCGCCCACCCAGTACGGGATGCCGCACGCCGAGTACGACGTGAAGTGGCCCCGTTCGAACGCCACGATCTCCAGCTCGTCGGGGCCCTTCAGGCGGCGGGCCTGCGACGCCGCGGACATCCCCGCGGCGTCGCCGCCGATCACGATCAGTCGCTCCCTGCGCGTACGGCTCATGTTCATGCGAACACGCTACGGGCGCAGGGCATTTCAGTCCTGCTCGTCAGGAGTTCGCGCGGGCGCGGACTGCGGGGCCGGCCGGGCCGTCGGCAGCGGGCCCAGGGCGCTCGTGGCGGGCGCCGGGCGCGGGCGGCGCGGGAGGCGGGGGCGTACGACGCGCAGCCAGAGCAGCGCGAGCAGGGCGGCCACCGCCGCGAACGGCAGGACCGCGCCGAGTGCCACCGCGAGCCAGCGCAGCATCGTCACGAACGCGTTCCAGCCGCCCGCGAGCGCGTCCACGAACCCCGGGTCGTCGTCCTTCGCCTCCTTCTTCACCGGGGTCTCGGACAGCGACAGGGTGATGGTGGCCAGGCTCGTGCGGTCCTTCAGGGACTCCTGGCGCGCGAGCAGCGCCTCCAGGTCGGCCTGGCGGGTGCTCAGCTGGCCCTCCAGGGTCACCACGTCGCCGAGCTTCGTGGCCCGGTCCATCAGCTCGCGGATCCGGGCCACACTCGCGCGCTGCGACTTGATGCGGCTCTCCACGTCCACCACCTGGTCGGTGACGTCCTCCGCCTTGGCGCTGCGGTCGAGGAGCTTGCCCGCACCTTCCAGCTCGGTGAGGACCGCGTCGTACTTCTCGACGGGTACGCGCAGCACGACCCGGGTGCGCTCGCGGCCTTCCTCGTCCCGGGTGGTGGTCTCGTTGCCGACGTAGCCGCCCGCGTTCTCGGTACCGGTGCGGGCCTCCTCCAGGGCCTTCGGCACGTCCTTGACCTGCACGGTCAGCGCGGCCGTGCGGATGATGTGGCTCGTGGGGAGCTGCGGCGGGGCGGTCGCCCTGGCTCCGCTCCCGGCGCCGCCGGGGGCGGCCTCGTTCGCGCCGGCCTTCTCGTCCGACTGCGGGGCGGCGGCCCCGTGGTCGGCGGCGGTGCTGCCGGCGGAGTCCTCGCCCGCACCGCTGCATCCGGCGAGCGCGAGGGCCGCGGCCAGCAGGAGCGCGGCCAGGGCCGGGGCGGGGCGGCGGGCGGGTCGTCGTGTGCGCATGTGGGCATCCCCCGAGGATCGGTTGGGCTGACGTTTCTTCGACGCCCGGGCGGTGCCGGACGTTTGGTCCGGGACGGTTCCGATGCGGTCACGGTCGGGACTCGTGAAGGACACCGGGGCGCGGGAGCGCTGTCAGCGGGGTCTGAGAGGCTGGGGGCATGCGCGAAGTTCAAGCCGGTGCGGGCACCGGGCAGGTCGTCGTCATCGGGGCGGGAATCGCGGGACTGGCCGCGGCCCACCGGCTGCTGGAGCGCGGGGCGCGGGTCACCGTGCTGGAGTCTTCCGGCCGGGTCGGCGGCAAGCTGCTGCCCGGGGAGATCGCGGGCGCGCGCGTGGACCTCGGCGCCGAGTCGATGCTTGCCCGCCGCCCCGAGGCGGTGGCGCTCGCCCGGGAGGCCGGCCTCGCCGACCGGCTCCAGCCGCCCGCGACCGCGACGGCCTCGATCTGGACCCGGGGCGCGCTGCGTCCGATGCCCAAGGGACACGTGATGGGCGTGCCCGGCACCGCCGCGGCCCTGTCCGGGGTGCTGTCCGACGAGGGCCTCGCCCGTATCGACCGCGACGCCGAGCTGCCCCGCACGGAGGTCGGCGACGACGTGGCCGTCGGGGAGTACGTGGCGGCGCGCCTCGGCCGCGAGGTCGTCGACCGCCTGGTGGAACCCCTGCTGGGGGGCGTGTACGCGGGCGACGCGTACCGCATCTCGATGCGGTCGGCCGTCCCGCAGCTCTTCCAGGCGGCCCGCAGCCACGCCTCCCTGACCGAGGGGGTCCGCGAGATCCAGGCGAAGGCGGCCGCCGCCCAGCAGACCGGCCCGGTGTTCATGGGCATCCAGGGCGGCGTCGGCACACTGCCCCTCGCGGTGGCGGAGTCGGTGCGGGCACGCGGGGGCGAGATCCTCACGGGGACGCCGGTGACCGAGCTGGACCACAGCGCCGCGGACGGCGGCGGATGGCGCGTGGTCGCGGGTGAGCGGGTGCTGCACGCCGACGCGGTGGTGCTCGCCGTCCCCGCCCCCGCCGCCGCCCGCCTCCTGCGCACGGCGTCCCCCGGGGCCGCCGCCGAGCTCGGCGGCGTCGAGTACGCCTCCATGGCCCTGGTCACCCTCGCCTACCGCCGCGCCGAGGCGGGCCTGCCCGAGGGCAGCGGCTTTCTCGTGCCGCCGGTGGACGGGCGCACCATCAAGGCGTCGACCTTCGCCTCGCAGAAGTGGGGCTGGATCGCCGACGAGAACCCCGACCTCGTCGTCCTGCGCACCTCCGTCGGACGGTACGGCGAGACGGAGATCCTCCGGCGCGACGACAGCGAGCTCGTGGCGGTCTCCCGGCACGACCTGAAGGCGGCGACCGGCCTCGACGCCACACCCGTCGCCACGCGCGTCACCCGCTGGGACGACGGCCTGCCCCAGTACCCCGTCGGCCACCACGCGCGCGTGGCCCGCATCCGCGAGCACGTGGCGAAGCTCCCGGGGCTCGCCGTGTGCGGCGCCCAGTACGACGGCGTCGGCATCCCGGCGTGCATCGCGAGCGCGTACGCCGCCGCCGACCAGATCCACGGTGACCTGCGGGGTGTGGAGGAGCTCACCGCCCACCCGGTGCAGAGCCTGCACGGCGGAGCGGGAGAATGAGGAGCATGAGTGACGACGCCTCCACCACGGCCTCCAGCACCGAGCCCGACCGCATCCCGAACAAGGGCAAGCTGGCCAAGGACCTCAACGAGGTCATCCGCTACACGCTCTGGTCCGTCTTCCGGCTGAAGGACGTCCTCCCCGAGGACCGCGCCGGGTACGCCGACGAGGTCCAGGAGCTGTTCGACCAGCTCGCCGCCAAGGACGTGACCATCCGCGGCACGTACGACGTCTCGGGCCTGCGCGCCGACGCCGACCTCATGATCTGGTGGCACGCGGAGACCAGCGACGCGCTGCAGGAGGCGTACAACCTCTTCCGCCGCACGAAGCTGGGCCGGGCGCTCACGCCGGTGTGGTCGAACATGGCGCTGCACCGCCCCGCCGAGTTCAACCGCTCGCACATCCCGGCGTTCCTCGCCGACGAGACGCCCCGCAACTACGTGAGCGTCTACCCCTTCGTGCGCTCCTACGACTGGTATCTGCTGCCCGACGAGGACCGCCGCCGCATGCTCGCCGACCACGGCAAGATGGCCCGCGGCTTCCCGGACGTGCGCGCCAACACGGTCGCCTCGTTCTCCCTCGGCGACTACGAGTGGATCCTCGCCTTCGAGGCCGACGAGCTGTACCGCATCGTCGACCTGATGCGTCACCTGCGGGCCTCGGAGGCCCGTCGGCACGTCCGCGAGGAGGTCCCGTTCTTCACGGGCCGCCGCAAGGACATCGCGGAGCTGGTCGCGGGCCTGGCCTGATCAGCCGAGCGGTCGGTCGGCCCCGGGCCGCTGCGGGGCCGCCGACCGCGACTGCGGCTTCGGTTCCGGATGCGCGGCGCAGTCCGTACGCCGTCCCGGCAGCCGGCCCTCCAGCAGGTACGCCTCCACATGGCCGTTGACGCAGGCGTTCGGCCCGCCCGCCAGGCCGTGCGAGCCGGCGTCCCGCTCCGTCACCAGCACCGAGCCCGCCAGGCGGCGGTGGAGTTCGAGGGCACCGTCGTACGGCGTCGCGGCGTCCCGCTCGGCGGCCAGGATCAGCGTCGGCGGCAGTTCGCCCGGCCCGGTGCCGACGTCGAGCGGCCGCTGCCGCGGCCCCTCCCAGTAGGCGCAGGGCAGGTTCATCCACACGTTGTCCCAGGTCTCGAAGGGCGCCAGCCGGGCGAGCCGGGTGTTGTCCCGGTTCCACACGTCCCAGTCCGTCGGCCAGGGGGCGTCGTTGCACTCGACGGCGACGTAGACCGCGCGTGCGTTCTCCGCCTCGACGGCGGCCTCCGCGCGCTGTTCCGCCTGTTCGACCAGTGGCTTGGGATCGCCCTTGAGGTACGCCGACAGCGCGTGGGCCCGGTGCGGCCACTGGTCGTCGTAGTACCCGGCCTGGAGGAACGCCCCCTGCAGCTGCCCGGGCCCGACCTTCCCGCCGGCCGGCTCGACGGCCAGCCGGGCGCTCGCCCGCTCGTAGCTGCGCCGCACCTCCCGCGCGGTCCTGCCCAGCCCGTACACCTCGTCGTGCCGGGCGACCCACGCCCGGAAGTCCGCCCAGCGGCCCTCGAACGCCGCCGACTGGGCGAGGTTGTTGCGGTACCAGATCCGCGCGGGGGCGGGGTCGACCGCCGAGTCGAACACCATCCGCCGTACGTGGGCGGGGAACAGCGTCGCGTACAGGGCGGCGAAGTACGTGCCGTACGACGAGCCCATGAAGGTCAGCCGCTCCTCGCCGAGCGCGGCGCGCAGGACGTCGAGGTCGCGGGCGTTGTTCAGCGAGTGGTAGTGCCGCAGCGCGCCGCCGGCCCGCTCCGCGCAGCCGCGCGCGTACGCCTTCGCCTGCGCGATGCGTTCCCTCTTGTACGACTCCGAGGGGTGTGTCGGCGCCTGGGTGGGCCCCTTGAAGAACCGCTTGGGGTCCGTGCAGGACAGCGGTGCGGAGCGGCCGACCCCGCGCGGGGCGTAGCCGACGAGGTCGTACGCGGCCGCGATCCGCTTCCACTCGGGGAGCAGGCCGACGAGGGGGAAGTACAGGCCGGAGGCGCCCGGGCCGCCCGGGTTGTAGACCAGGGCGCCCTGGCGGCGGACCGTGCGTTTGCTGTTGTGCGGGTCCTTGTGCGTGGCCCGGGCGCGGCCGACGGCGAGCTCGATCTGCCTGCCGTCGGGCCTGGCGTAGTCCAGCGGGACGGTGACGGTGCCGCACTGCATGGTGCCGGGGAGATCCTGCGCGTCGGGACACGGGCCGAAGTCGATGCCGGCCGCCTTGGCCCGCGCGGCGGCCACCGCGGTGCCGCGCAGCTCGGCCGCGGCCCTTGAGCCCTCGGTGTCCGGGGCGGTGGTGAGGGCGCTCAGCAGCAAGGATCCTGCGGCCGAGTAGAGCAGCGCGGCTCTCATTGCGTATCCCTTCGGTGCACGGTGGCGACAAAAGGGATGTTTGGTGCGGTGGTTGGGGAAGGCAAGCACCGTCCGCCGGTGTCGGCGCCAATGCCCCCTGTGCGCCCCCCGGGGTCTGTCAGTCGTGTGCCTCGCGGTGCGTGAAAGCGGCGCGCAGATCCGGTTCGCCGATCGCGCGGACACCGCGTACCGCCACGGACGTGAGGTACGTACGGTCGTCGGCGGTGCCGTCCGCGTTCCGGGTCAGGGCGCCGAGCAGCCGCTGGCCGGCCGGGGAGGCCCAGCGCGAGTACGGGTGGATCTCGATGCGGGCGACGGCGAGGCAACTCAGGGTCAGGGCGAGCGGCAGCGCGAACCACAGGGCGACCAGGTGACGTGGCAGGTCCGGCGGAACCGGCGTCAGCAGCGCGGCGAGGCCGAGGCCGAGTACGGCGACGGCCGCCGAGCGCACCTGCCGGACGGCCGCGGCGACCGTCGTACGGGAGCTGTCGGGCACCGCGAGTCCCGCGCGCACCAGCCGGTCGGCGATACCGTGTATCGCGTCCGCCGTGGCGGCGGTGGCCCGCACCGGCGCGATCCGGGACTGGCCCTCGGGGCCGATGGCCCCGATGACCGACCGCTCCATCTCGTCCCGCCCGCGCGGATCGACGACCGTCGCCCAGCCGGTGTGGGCCAGGAGCAGCCGGCGCTGGCGCGCCATGGCGACCAGGGTCACGTCGGCGACCCGCCGGGGCCCGCCGGAGAGGAACGCGGCCTCGTACAGCGTGAGTTCATGGATCCGGCCGGTGTCCGTGTCATCGGTCGCGGCGCGTACGGCGGCCAGGCACAGGCGTGTGCACGCCGTGCCGGCCACGGCCCAGGCCGCCAGCAGGAAAAGAACCCAGAGCATATGTTGTTTGTATGTGACACGGTCCCGAAAACACCATGCCTCGTTCACGATCCGGACGGAGTGTTGTCGGTATGTGACGTTCCGTTTCACGGCTCCGGCGGCGGGCGGAACGTGGGTGGCGGAAGCGTGAAGGCCGGGCCCGGGTCCGGGGCCGAGGCCGGAGGCGGGGCGGCCGTCGGGGGAGGGCCGGCGGTGGCCATGTCGCGGGCCACGGCGTCGAAGTCGACGTAGCCCGTGGCCTCCAGGACCTTGATGTGGTCGAGGACGGTCGTGTTGGCGTCGTCGGCGAGGTCGCGCACCAGCGAGTTGCGGGTGCTCGCACGGACCTGGGCGACGACCGAGAAGACCCTGCCGTGCGCCACGCGCAGGATGTTGGCGAACTGGCGGTCGTACTCGGCACCCTGTGCCGTGTCCAGGGTTCTGAGCCACTGCTTCTGCTGGTCGCTGGGCGCGTCCGGAAGCGCGAGGTTCAGCCGCGCGGCGACACCGCGGACCCGCTCGTCGAGGAACCTGTGCCCCTCGACGAGATGCCGGCCCGCCGTCCGGACGGCCGGCGTGGTTCCCTTCGTCCGGGCCTGCCGCCCCGCGGGCAGCTCCCACAGCCCGGCCAGCCGGACCTTGACGAGGAAGTCCTGGTCGAGCGCGGACAACGGGCCGTAGCTCGTGCGCAAGGTCTGGGCGTTCAGCGCGTCCGGTCCCGTCCCCGGCCGGTCGGTGAACGACCAGAGGGAGAAGACCAGCGCGGCGATCGTCGCCGTCAGACACGTGACGATGAGCCCCGTGCCACTGACGAGGCCTCGGCCCTTGACGGGGGGTCGCGGTCGCATGGTGGTGCCTCCTGGTACGGCACCGCACGCTAGTGCGCTTCGGGTGCGGAGTTGCATGTTACTGCGGCGTCTACGTCAACTGCCGTACAGGGACGAATGGTTGCAACGGGGGCAGCACGGGACGATTGGAGGAGGCGCGACGGGGGACTCGCCGGGGCAAAGAGGCGCAAAACAATCCATGGCTCCAGGCGGGCGGGACCCGGGTGTCAGGTCGGGCACACTCGCGCGCGGACGGGTGAGGCGGGGGACTAGCCCACCCGGGTCCTCTGGGTCACCGGGACGCCGTCGCGGCGGTGTGGCCCGTGGCCGCCGCCCGCCCGATGGGCCATGTTGCTGACCGTCGAGCCGATCGGCACCGGCCGGATGCGAAGGAGGCCCCGCGGTGGGCGAGCTGTACATCGACGGCGAGTGGACACAGGCGGCGGCCGGTGGCCGGCGGGAGGTGGTCAACCCCTACGACGCCTCCGTCGTCACCACCGTCGACGAGGCCGACGCCACCGACGTGGACCGCGCCGTACGCGCCGCCCGGCGCGCCTTCGTCGAGGAGGACTGGGCCAACGCCACCTCCCGCCGCCGGGCCGACCTCCTGCTGCGCGTGCGTGACCTGCTGCTGCGCGACCAGGAGGACATCGCCCGCACCGAGACCCTCGACACCGGCAAGACGCTGGCCGAGGCCCGCATCGACGTGAAGGACGTGGCGAACGCCTTCCGCTACTTCGCCGAACTCGCGGGCAAGGACGGCGGCCGGGTCGTGGACGTCGGCCCGGACGTCCTCAGCCGCGTCGTCTACCAGCCGGTCGGGGTCTGCGCGCTCATCGCCCCCTGGAACTACCCGCTGCTCCAGGCCTCCTGGAAGGTGGCTCCGGCGCTGGCCGCCGGCAACACCTTCGTCCTCAAGCCCAGCGAGACCACACCGCTCACCACGATCGCCATGATCCGGCTCATCGAGGAGGCCGGCGCGCCGCCCGGCGTCGCCAACCTGGTGCTGGGCTCCGGGGCGACCGTCGGCGCGGCCCTGACCAGCCACCCCGAGGTCGACCTGGTGTCCTTCACCGGCGGTCTGACCACCGGGCGCTCCATCATGGCCAGCGCAGCCGAGGGACCGCGCAACATCGCCCTCGAACTCGGCGGCAAGAACCCCAACATCGTCTTCGCGGACGCCGACTTCGACGCCGCCGTGGACTACGCGCTGGACGCCGCCTTCCTGCACTCCGGGCAGGTCTGCTCGGCCGGTTCGCGCCTGCTGGTCCAGGACTCCCTGCACGACCGGTTCGTCGAGGCCCTCGCCCGCCGCGCGGCGGCGATCCGGCTCGGCAACGGCCTGGAGGAGGGCACCGAGAGCGGCCCGCTCAGCTCCGCCGAGCACCGCGAGAAGGTCGAGCGCTACATCGCCGTCGCCCAGGAGGAGGGCGCCCGGCTCGTGACCGGCGGCACCCGCCCCGACGACCCCGCCCTGAGCCGCGGCTTCTTCCTGCTGCCGACGATCTTCGCCGACTGCGACCGGTCGATGCGGATCGTCCAGGAGGAGGTCTTCGGCCCGGTGGTCACCGTCGAGCGCTTCGGCACCGAGGACGAGGCGGTGGAACTGGCCAACGACACACGCTACGGCCTGGCCGGCGGGGTGTGGACCTCCGACGCCGGCCGCGCCCAGCGCGTCGCCCAGCGGCTGCGGCACGGCACCGTCTGGATCAACGACTTCCACCCCTACGTGCCGCAGGCCGAGTGGGGCGGCTTCGGCCGCTCCGGCGTCGGGCGCGAACTGGGTCCCACCGGGCTGCGGGAGTACCAGGAGGCCAAGCACATCTACCAGAACCTCGCCCCCGCCCCCTCGGGCTGGTTCAAGGGCTGAACCCCTCCGCGGCACACCGCCCGCCCGTGGCGCAGGGAACGACCCCGTGACGCAACGAACGACACAGAAAGCAGGGCACCGCATGGCCCCCACCATCGCGCACGGCGCCGAGTCGGCCTACGACTACGTCATCGTCGGCGGCGGCACCGCCGGCTGCGTGCTCGCCGCCCGCCTGAGCGAGGACCCCGACTGCCGCGTCTGCGTCGTCGAGGGCGGCCCCAGCGACATCGGCGACGAGCGCATCCTGCGCCTGCGCAACTGGATCAACCTGCTCGGCTCGGAGTTCGACTACGGCTACACCACCGTCGAACAGCCGCGTGGCAACTCCCACATCCTGCACTCACGGGCCCGAGTCCTCGGCGGCTGCTCCTCGCACAACACGCTGATCAGCTTCCTGCCGCTGCCTCAGGACCTCGACGACTGGGTGAGCCGGGGCTGCTCCGGCTGGGACCCGGCAACGATCCTCCCCTACCGCGACCGGCTGCTCACACAGATCGTCCCGGTCGCCGAGGCCGACCGCAATCCCATCGCCCAGGACTTCGTCACCGCGGCCTCCCGCGCCCTCGGCGTCCCCGTCGTCGACGACTTCAACGCCGAACCCTTCGCCGACGGCACCGGCTTCTTCTCGCTGGCCTACCAGCCGGAGGGCAACCTGCGCTCCTCCGCGTCCGTCGCCTACCTCCACCCCGTCCTGGACCGGCCCAACCTGACGCTCCTGCTGGAGACCTGGGCGCACCGGCTGCTCCCGGACGAGTCGGGCCGGCTGACCCGCGTCGCCGTCCGGGGCGCCGACGGCGAACCCGCCGCCGTGCGTGCCGAGCGCGAACTCCTGCTGTGCGCGGGCGCGATCGACACCCCGCGCCTGCTGCTGCTCTCCGGCCTCGGCCCGGCCGACGACCTGCGCGCCCTGGGCATCGGCGTACGGGCCGACCTGCCCGGCGTGGGCGAGAACCTGCTGGACCACCCCGAGTCCGTGATCGTCTGGGAGACCGCGGGGCCGCTGCCGCCCAACTCCGCGATGGACTCCGACGCCGGCCTGTTCCTGCGCCGCGACAAGGGCCAGCCGCGCCCCGACCTGATGTTCCACTTCTACCAGGTGCCGTTCACCGTCAACACCGAGCGCCTGGGCTACCCGGTGCCGGCCTACGGGGTGTGCATGACGCCGAACGTGCCGCGCGCCCGCTCCACCGGCCGCATGTGGCTGCGCAGCAACAACCCCGCCGAGCATCCCGCCCTGGACTTCAGGTACTTCACCGACGCCGAGGGGCACGACGAGCGCACCATCGTGGACGGGCTGAAGGTCGCCCGCGAGGTCGCCGCCACCGACCCGCTGCGCGACTGGCTCGTCCGCGAGGTCGCGCCCGGCCCGGACGTCGTCTCCGACGCCGACCTCTCCGAGTACGGCCGCCGCGTGGCGCACACCGTCTACCACCCGGCGGGCACCTGCCGCATGGGCGCCCCGGACGACCCGATGGCCGTCTGCGACCCGGAGTTGAGACTGCTCGGCGTCGAGGGCGTGCGGATCGTCGACGCGTCGGTGTTCCCGACGATGCCCACCATCAACCCGATGGTGACCGTCCTGCTCGCCGCCGAACGCGCCGCCGATCTGATCCTCGACCGCCCCGGCCCCGCGGAACAGGAGGCCCGACAGTGACCAGTCCGCAGCCCCCCGCTCCGGCGGCCGGGGCTCCCTCGGCAGAGCCCGGCTCGGAGTTCCGCAAGGACATGGGCCCCTGGGCCAACTTCGCCCTCGGCTTCACCTACCTGTCCCCGGTGGTGAGCACCTACACCCTCTTCGGCACCGCGATCGTCGACGGCGGACCGCCGATGATCTGGGCGTTCGTGCTGGCCGGCTGCGGACAGTTCCTCGTCGCGCTGATCTTCGGCGAGATCGTCGCCCAGTACCCCATCGCGGGCGGCGTCTACCCCTGGGCCCGGCGCCTGTGGGGCAAGCGCTGGGCGTGGATGACCGGCTGGGTGTACATGTGGGCGCTGCTGGTGACCATCACCTCCGTCGCCTACGGCGCCGGCCCCTACATCGCCATCCTCTTCGGCTTCGACACCACCGTGCACACCACCGTGCTGTGCACCGCAGTGCTGATCGTCATCGCCGTCCTCATCAACTACATGGGGACCAAGGCGCTGTCGGCGGCGGCCGTCATCGGCTTCGCCGGTGAGCTCATCGGCGCCCTCGTCGTCGGCATCTACCTGCTGTCCACCCACCGGCACCACGGCCTCGGCGTCATCTTCGACACGTACGGCGCCGAGGGGGACGGCTCCTACCTGCCCGCGTTCCTCGCCGCCGCGATCATCGGCTTCTACCAGTACTACGGCTTCGAGGCGTGCGGCGACACGGCCGAGGAGGTCGCCCACCCGGGCCGTGTCATCCCGCGCGCGATGCGCCGCACCATCTACATCGGCGGTGCCGCGGCCACGTTCACCTGCATGTCGCTGCTGCTGTCGGTCACGGACTTCAACGCGGTCATCTCGGGCGAGCAGGCCGACCCCGTGGTGGACGTGCTGTACGACGCCATGGGCGAGACCGGGGCGCGGATGGTGATGGCCGTGGTGCTGATCTCCTTCCTGTCCTGCACGATCAGCCTCCAGGCCGCGGCCGGGCGGCTCATCTACTCCTACGCCCGTGACGAGATGATCGCCGGGCACCGGCTGCTGCGGCGGTTCGCCCACGCCCGCGCGGTGCCCGGCTACGCGCTGTTCGTGTCCGCGGCGGTACCGCTGCTCATCGCCTTCGCCTCGCTGCTCTCCGAGGACGCCCTCACCAACATCGTGTCGTTCGCGATCCTCGGTATCTACGGCTCGTTCCAGATGGTGGTGCTGGCCGCGCTGCGCGCCCGGCTCAAGGGGTGGCGCCCGGCGGGGGAGTTCACCCTGGGCCGCTGGGGCCTCACGGTGAACGTCGGGGCGCTGGCCTACGGCATCTTCGCCATCGTCAACATCTGCTGGGCCCGCAGCCCGGAGAAGCCGTGGTACGAGAACTGGATCGTCCTGCTGTGCGGCGCGGTGGTGGTCGGTACCGGCGCGCTGTACATGTTCACCACTCACCACTACGGCCGCGGCGACGCACCCGCCGGTGACGCCGTGCCGAAGACCGGGGCCGTGTCGAAGGACTGACGAGCGGACGGGCGGCCCCCGCGTCAACGCCGCAGCAGCACCTTCCGGGTGGCGCGGGCCAGCCGGCGGACCGGGCGCCGCGATCGCGGCGCCGGCCCCGACCGCTCCAGCCACCACTCCCGCAGCTCCCGCCGCGCAGCGGCGTCCCCGGGCCGCCCGGCGGACAGCAGGTGCTCGGCGAAGGTGAGCGCGTCGCGCCGGTAGCCGCCGGTCATCGGCTGCGTCTGGGCGTACCCGAGGAAGGCCGTACGGTAGTCCGCCCCGAGGATCTCCGGCAGTTCCGGTGCGACCTTGCCCACGACGTCCGCCCGCTTCGCGGCGAGCGCCCGTGCCTGTACGCCGACCCGCACCCGGTCGAACCCCTCGGGCACGGGCGTCCCCGCGACCAGCGCCGACAGCAGCGCGGCCTGCGCGACCCCGAGCCGCTGCCGGGCCTCGTCGACGCTCCGGTGTTCGGGCCGGCCGAAGGCGCCCCGTGTCGCCTCGGCCGTCCCGGTCCGATGGCACCGCGGCGCCCCGGCCTCGCCGCGCACGGGGGCCTCGGCGCGGACCTCGCGCCGGCCTCCGGGCGCGGCCGCCTGCCGCCGCGCCGCGACCGCGTTGCCCGCCGCGCGCACCTCGGCCTTCACCCGCTCGACGGCCCCCGCCTCCACAGCCCGCCGGATGGAGGCCAACTCGGCCTCCAGCTCCGCCGGTTCCGGGAAGTTCTCGTCGCGTTCCAGCAGGACCCCCGGAGGGGACACGCGGGACGCGAGGTCGCTCAGGATGTCGAGGACCGGCCGGGGGACGGGGTGGGCGTGGCTGTCGTGCCAGACGCCGTCGCGTTCGAAACCGCCGGCGACATGGACGTAGGCGATGGCCTCCAGGGGCAGCTCGGCGAGGGCCTTGGCCGGGTCCTCGGCGCGGTTGACGTGGTTGGTGTGCAGGTTGGCCACGTCGATGAGGAGCCGGACGCCCGTGCGGTCGGCGAGCTCGTAGAGGAACTGGCCCTCCGTCATCTCCTCGCCCGGCCAGGCGATCAGTGCGGCGATGTTCTCGACGGCCAGCGGCACCGGAAGCGCCTCCTGCGCGATGCGCACGTTCTCGCACAGCACGTCGAGCGCGTCCCGGGTCCGGGGGACGGGCAGCAGATGGCCCGCCTCCAGGTGCGGAGTCGCCGTCAGCGAACCACCGGCCCGGACGAACGCGATGTGCTCGGTGACCAGCGGTGAGCCGAGTGCCTCCACCCGCTCGGCCAGCGCGGCCAGACGGCCGTCGTCGGGCCGGTCCGCACCCCCGAGGCCGAGCGAGACGCCGTGCGGCACCACGGTGACGCCGCGCTCGCGCAGCCGCCGCAGCGACTCGGGCAGATGCCCGGGGCAGACGTTCTCGGCCACGGTCTCGACCCAGTCGATGCCCGGCATGCGCTCCACGGCGTCCGCGATCTCCGGTCGCCACCCGATGCCCGTCCCCAGTCGCTTCATCGTCCCCTCCTCCGCACAGCCGGTTCCTCGAACGTGAGGGGGGTATGGCCCAGCCGCCCGCCCCCGAACCCCGCCACGGACGCCTTCAGAGGAACATTTGAGGTTCGGCCCCCGGCGGCCCGGGCTCCCGACCGACGTCCCGGGCCCACCGACGGAGGCACCAGGGTCGCGCCACCTCCCGATACGTCGTAGACCGGACGTATGCGCGATGGCAGCGAGCAGGCGCACGGCCCCGCGCGGAAGCGGGAACAGGAGCCACAGGCCCCGGCCCCCGCCCCGGCGGCCTCCCGGCGGTTGTGGGCCGCCGCCGGGGGACTCGTGGTCGCCGTCGGCACGGCCTATTTCCTGCTGCCGCTGGAGGGGTTCGGCGACGACCGCTCCTGGCTGGGCTGGCCGCTTTTCGTCCTGTGTCTGGGGCTGCTGGGCGTGCTGCTGCTGCGCCAGGTGCGCGACGTCGTGCTGGAGAAGCCGCACACCCGGCCCGGCGTCATGATCCCGCTGCTGATGTGCCTGGCCGTGCTGGTCTTCTCGTCGGGGTACTACACCCTCGCCCAGCGGCCGGGCCAGTTCACCGGCCTGAGCACCCGCGTCGACGCGCTGTACTTCACCGTCGTCACGCTCGCGACCGTCGGCTACGGCGACATCACCCCGAGCGGGCAGGAGGCCCGCCTGGTGACCGTCGCCCAGATCCTGTACACGTTCGTCTTCCTCACGGCGGGTGCCACCGCGCTCTCGCGCCGTCTGCACACGGTGGTCGCCGCGCGCGACCGGCACCCGCCGCCCTCCTGAACCGGGTCGGCCTCTACGCCGCGCGGGTGGAGCGGTAGTTGAACACCGACCACAGCACGAAGAGGCCGGTCACGATCATGATGATCGACCAGAACGGCTGGTACGGCAGCCACATGAAGTTCGCGATCAGCGCCAGCCCGACCACGACCGCGCCCACGACCCGGGCCCAGGCGGCCCCGGTGAACAGGCCGAGCCCGGCCGCCACCGCGAGCACCCCGACGATCAGGTGGATCCAGCCCCACGCGGTCAGGTCGAACTCGAAGACGTACTCGCCGAAGCTCGTGTACACCTCGTCGTCGGCGATCGCCGTGATGCCCTGGAGCACCGCGAACACGCCGTAGACGACCATCAGGGTGCCGCCGAGAGCGAGACCCCTGGTCGCCCAGGGATCGCCCGTACCGCCGGAGCCGGACCCGCCGGGCGTCCGGTCGGGGGCGGGCGGGGCGGGGGGAGGGGGCGCGGCGCTGGTCATGGCTGCCTCCTGGTGGGGTTGTCCGGTAACCCCACTGGAGCACCCGCCCAGGAGCGGCGCGCCTGCGGCTACTCCGAACGGGTGAGCGCCGGGCCGCCCGGCGCGTAGGGCTCCCGGCGCAGCGCCGGGTGGTCCGCGACCACGGTGCACGAGCCGGGCGCGATCTCCGTGAACCCCGCGTCGCGGACCACCGGCAGGCCGCTGCCCGTCAGCCCGGGCCAGCGCGCCGGGTCGGCCGGCCGCACGGCGAGCCGGAAGCCCGCGTCGTGCCAGGCGGCCCGCTCCCCGTCGGTCAGCTCCCACCAGGCCAGTTGCGCGGCGTGGCCGGCCTGGGCCATCGCCTTGCCGGCCGACATGCCGAGGTCGGGGTTCAGCCACAGCACGGGGGCGGCCGGGTCCGCGTCCACCGGCGGTTCCGGGTCGTCCAGGTCGGTGCCGGAGACCTGGAGCCGGGCCAGGTCCTTGGGCCAGCCGTCGAGCGGGACCGGCGGGAAGACCCGCACCTCGGCCGACTTGCCGGTGACGGTGATGCCGGGCAGCGCCTCCGCCCGCCGCCACTCGGCGCCGCGCGCCCGCCGCACGACCTTGCGGATCCTGGCGTCCTGCCAGTCCCGCACGGCCTGCGCCCACGGGCCGTCGCCGGCCGACCGCTCGTCGCTGAGGATCGTCAGCACGGCGCGCGCGGCCGTCTCCAGCGCGTCCGTCCGCGCCGGCGGGTCCGCCCGCTCGATCCGCACGACCAGCGGCAGCACGAACTGCGGTGCCGTGTCGCGGGCCGAGGGTCCGGACCGGAAGGGGCTGTCACTCACGGGCGTCGGGTCTTCGCTCACGAATCCCAGTGTGCCAGCCGGAAGATCGTGGAGGATGGGGCCCATGCGACCCGACCTGTGCCTGCAGAACGCGGGCCGCCGCTACGGCCTGCGCGGCCCCTGGGTGCTGCGCGGCGTCGACCTGACGGTGGCCCCGGGCCGGCTCGTCCGCGTCGAGGGCGCCAACGGCACCGGCAAGTCGACCCTCCTGCGGCTGCTCGCCGGCATCGACGCCCCCAGCGAGGGCCGGATCACCGGCCGCCCGCGCACCGCCTACGTCCCCGAGCGGTTCCCGCCGGCCCTGCCGTTCACCGCCGTCGGCTATCTCACCCACCTCGGCGCCGTGCACGGCCTGACCCGTACGGCGGCCGCCCGCGCCGCCGGCGAGTGGCTGGAGCGCCTCGGCGCCGCCGCGTACGCCGGGACGCCGATGGCGCGGCTGTCGAAGGGCACCAGCCAGAAGATCGCGGTCGCCCAGGCCCTGCTGGCGGAGCCCGAGCTGCTGGTGCTGGACGAGGCGTGGACGGGCCTCGACACCGACGCCCGCGCCGAGTTGGAGCGGGCGGTCGCCGAGCGCACGGCGGCCGGCGGGTCCGTGGTGTTCGTCGACCACGACCCGCGCCGCCTCGCGGGCCTGCCCGACGCGACGTACGCCGTACGCGACGGGAGCCTCGTCCCGTGTGCGGCGCCGGGGTCCGGCCCGTCCGGCCCGCACGTCACCGTCGTGGCGCAGGGCCCGCCGGACGGGCGGCTGCCCGAGGACGCGCACCGGGCGGTCGCCTCGGCCGAGGAGACCACGCCGGGCACCTACCGCCTCGCCGTCCCCGCCTCCCGCTCCGACGTCCTGCTCCGCGCCCTGCTGACGGCCCGCCCGCCCTGGCACGTGGTGAGCGTGGAGCAGCGGGCGGACACCCCGGGGAGCCCCCGATGACCGCCCTGATGGGCTACCACGCCGCCCTGCTGCTGCGCTCCCAGCGCTGGCTCCCGCCGTTCCTGCTGTACGCCGCCTTCCTCGCGATCAGCGTCCAGGCCGGGCAGCCGGTGCTCGACTCGCTCGGCTACGCGGCCGCCGCGCTGCTGCCCGTCGCCGCCTGGCTGGCACGGATCTGTGTCACGGCGGAGCCGCAGGCCGCGCGGGGCTGTGTGGCGGCCGCGGTCGGGCCCGCCCGTGCCCATGTGGCCTGCCTGCTGGTGGCGTTGTCCGGCGCGGTGACGCTCGGCACGGTCGCGGCCCTCGGCGTGACGCTGCTGAGCGCTCCGGTCGCCTCGGACCACCGCACCCCGGTCCCGCTCGCCCCCGCGTGCGGGGCCGGACTGCTCGCCGCGCTGGCCTGTGCCCTGCTCGGCACGGCGGTCGGCGCGCTCACCAGCCGGCCGCTGCTGCGGTCGCGGGCCCGTGCCGTCCTGGCTCTGCTGCTCGCGGCGCTGCTGTCCCTCGTGGCCACCGGCTCCCCGGCCCAGGCGGCGGTGCAGGGGCTGGTGACCGGCTCCCGGTCGGGCACCGTCCCGCTGCCGCTGCTGCCCCTGGCCGCGGCGGTCCTGGTCACGGCCGCCGCGCTGGCCCTGGCCGGTGCGCTCGCCGCCCGCAGATCAACCTGAGCAGGCGGTGCGCTGCGCCTCCTGCCACTCACAGACGGGGCAGAGGGTGATGCCCTTGTAGGACTCCGGATACTCCGTCGGCTCCCGGCACAGCACGCACTCCGCGTACGGCGGTCCGTCCGCCCGGGGCGGCCTGGTCGCGTCGATCAGGCAGTAGTCGTCCTCGCTCATACGTCCAGCGTAGGCCGGTCAGCGTCCCTCCGGGCGGGTCCGCGCACCGCTGCCGGCCGCCCCGATCAGCTCGGACACCTTCACGAACCGGAAGCCCTCGCGGCGCAGCCCCGGCACGATCGAGCGCACCGCCCGTTCGGTCGCCGGGGCGGCGCTGCGCGTGCAGTGCAGCACGACCACCGACCCCGGCCGCACGCCGTCCAGCACCTGCCGGGCGACCACCTCCGGGTCCGTCTCGAACGCGTCGCCGCCGACCACGTCCCACTGCACGGCGGTCACACCGGCCGGTGTCAGCGCCTTCAGCGCCCGCCGGTCGTAACAGCCGCCGGGGAAGCGGAAGTACGGCATCGGATCCGTCACACCGGCCTTCCGGAGGGCGGCGTACGCCCGCTCCACGTCCGACCGCATGCGCTTTTCGGGCACGGTGGGCAGGCCGTAGCAGTCCGGCGTGTACGCGTAGTGGCTGTAGGAGTGGTTGGCGACCTCGAACAGCGGGTCCCGGCCGATGGAACGGGCCTGGTCCGGGTACTGCTCGGCCCACCGCCCGGTCATGAACACGGTGGCGGGCACCTGCAGCGCGCGCAGCGTCGAGATCAGCCGCGGATGGTCGAACCGCTCACCCGCCGCCGCCCGGGCCCCCTGCCCGGCGGTCATGTCGGCGTCGAAGGTGAGGGCGACGGTCCTGCCGCGGGTGCGGGGGCCGTGCTCGAAGACCGGGGTCAGGCCGGTGGGGCCGGGGGCGAGGGTCGGAGGGCGCGACGGCGGTGCGGACACCGGCGGCGAGGGCGGCTGCGGGGGACGGCCGGCCCCGCACGCCGCGAGGGCCGTGCTCAGGGCGCACACCGCGGTGGCACGGCGGAGAAGGGTGATCACCGTATGAAGATATGAGCGGGATCGTCCTCTTATGCGTATCGGATGCGGGCATCACCCGGCCGTCAGATGTCCCGCTGCTCCAGCGGTTTGGTCGCCGGGCCCTGGATCACCTTGCCGTCCGTGTCGAAGCGGGAGCCGTGGCAGGGGCACTCCCAGGCGCGTTCGGCCGAGTTGAAGGCGACCAGGCAGCCCAGGTGGGTGCAGCGGGCGGAGACGCTGTGCAGATTGCCGTCGTCGTCCCGGTAGACGGCGAGGCGGTGGTGCCCGTCGGCGCGGACCACGGCGCCCTCGCCGGGCGGCAGGGACTCCACCGGCGGCGAGGGCCGCAGCCGGTCCCCGACGAAGTGGCCGGCGACCTTGGCCTGGGTCTTGAGGAACGCCGGCGCCTCCCGGACGGCGGGCTTCAGCCGGCGCGGGTCGTACAGCCCGCTCCACTCGCGCTCCTCGCCGGTGATCTGCGCCGCGAGCAGGCTGCCCGCCATGATGCCGCCGGTCATGCCCCAGCCGCCGAAGCCGGTCGCCACGTACGCGTGCCGGGCGCCCGGGTGCAGCGGGCCGACCATCGGCACGGTGTCGGTGGGGCTGTTGTCCTGCGTGGCCCACCGGTGGGTGACGTCCAGGTCCGGGAAGTGCTCGGTGGCCCAGGCGGTGAGGCGTTCGAAACCGGCCCGCGGGTCACCCGTGCCGGGCGTGAAGTGCTCACCGGTGACGATGAGCAGACGCCGGTCCCCGTCGTGCGGTGCCGTGCGCACCGAGCGGGTGTTCTCGTCGGGCGTGATGAACATTCCGTCCGGGTCCTGATCCGCGGGGATCGTCCCGGCGACGACCAGTTCGCGCTTCGGCGTCAGCCGGGTGAAGAGCAGGGCTCGGTCGAAGATCGGGTAGTGCGTCGCGACGACGACGTCCCGGGCCCGCACCGTCGCCCCGGTCGTGGTCGACAGCCGGCACGGCTCGCCCTCGTCCAGGCCGAGCACCGTGGTGCCCTCGAAGATCCGCCCGCCGTGTTCGACGAGGTCGGCGGCGAGGGCCAGCAGGTACTTGCGGGGGTGGAACTGGGCCTGGCCGGTGACCCGGACCGCGCCCGCCACCGGGAAGGGCAGCCCGGTCTCCGTCACGAAGGACGCGGGCAGCCCGGCCTCGGCGGCCGCCCGCGCCTCGGCGCGCAGCTCATCCACCCGTGCTGCGTCGCGGGCGTACGTGTAGGCGCTCCTGCTCTCCCAGGCGCAGTCGACGCCCAGTTCCCCGGCGATGCCGGCCGCGCGCTCGATCGCCTCGGACTGGGAGCGGGCGTACAGCCGCGCGCCCTCGGGGCCGCGGGTGCGGCGCAGCTTGTCGTAGACGAGCGTGTGCAGGGCCGTGACCTTGGCGGTGGTGTGCCCGGTGACCCCGGCCGCGACCCGCCCGGCCTCCAGCACCGCCACGCTCCGCCCGGCCCGCGTCAGCTCCCACGCCGTGCTCAGTCCGGCGATCCCGGCGCCGATCACCGCCACGTCGACGTCCAGGTCCTCCGTCAGGGCCGGATGGTGGCCGTCCGGTGCCGTCTCGATCCAGTACGAGCTGCTGACCTGCTGCTTCTCGCTCATGAGCCACCGGGTACCCCCGACTGCCCGCTTCAGTGGCCGGCGTGCCGCTTTACAGAAGGGGACCGACAGGGCTAACGTACAACCAAATGGTTGTAGATGAGCTGAACGACGAGACGGTGGACCGGCTGTTCCACGCCCTGGCCGACACCACGCGCCGGGACATACTGCGCCGCTGCGTGCGCGGGGAGCTGTCGGTCTCGCGGCTGGCCGAGGCCTATCCGATGAGCTTCGCGGCGGTGCAGAAGCACGTCGCCGTGCTGGAACGGGCCGGGCTCGTAGCCAAGCAGCGCAGCGGACGGGAGCAGCTCGTGCGCACCGACCCCGACGCGGTGGGCCGTGCCCGCCAGGCCCTCGACGAACTCGAGTCGGCGTGGCGCGGGCGCGTGGACCGGATGGCCCGGCTGCTCGCGGAGGACCCCGGTACCGAAGAGAACGACACCCCGGAAGGACCCGAGAGATGAGCGTCACCAGTGTCGACAAGGACCTCGACCACCTCACCCTCACCCTGATCGCCGACTTCGCCGCACCGGTGGAGCGGGTGTGGCGGCTGTGGGCCGACCCCCGGCAGCTGGAGCGCTGGTGGGGCCCGCCGTCCTACCCGGCGACCGTGGAGGAGCACGACCTGACCCCCGGCGGAGAGGTCACGTACTTCATGATCGGGCCGGAGGGCGACCGGCACCGCGGCTGGTGGCGCGTCACCTCGGTCACCGAGCCGACGGCCCTGGAGTTCACCGACGGCTTCGCCGACGACGACGGAAAGCCCAAGGACGACATGCCGACCACGTCCGTGACGGTGCGGCTCACCGAGCACGGCGGTGGCACCCGGATGGAGATGCGCTCCCTCTTCGACTCCCGTGAGCAGATGGAGCAGATGGTCTCCATGGGCATGGAGGAGGGCCTGAAGGAGGCCGTCGGCCAGATCGACGCCCTGCTGGCCGCCTGACCGCCCGGGTCAGGACTGCCGCAGCAGCCGCTTCCGGCACTCCGCCACGTCGAAGTCCGCCTCCGGGTACCGCGGATCCAGCTCCCGCAGGTGCTCCAGGAGCAGCGTGCTGACCGCCCAGTTGCGATACCACTTGTGGTCGGCCGGGACCAGGTACCAGGGCGCGTACGAGGTGCCGCAGCGCTCCAGGGCCCGCTCGTAGGCGTCCTGGTACGCGGGCCACAGGGCGCGGTCGTCGATGTCGGACGGGGCGAACTTCCAGCGCTTCTCGGGCTTGTCGAGGCGCCTGAGCAGGCGGCGGCGCTGCTCGTCGTAGGAGATGTGCAGGAAGCACTTGACCAGGGTCACGCCGTCGTCGGCGAGGGACCGCTCGAAACGGTTGATCCGCTCGTAGCGGCTTTCGATCACGGCGCGTGGCGCGAGGTTCCGGACGCGGGCGATCAGGACGTCCTCGTAGTGCGAGCGGTCGAAGATGCCCAGTTCGCCGGGGAGCGGGAGGGCCTTCTCCACGCGCCACAGGAAGGGGTGCGCGCGCTCCTCGGCGGTCGGTGCCCTGAACGCCGTGATCCGGCAGCCGGCCGGGTTGAGCAGGCCGATGACGTGCTTGACCGTGCCGCCCTTGCCGCTGGTGTCCATGCCCTGGAGGACCAGCAGGACGCGGCGCCGGTCGCCCGCGGTGCTCGCCGCCCACAGCCGTTCCTGGAGCCCGGCGAGCTGCTCGCCGATCCGGGCCGTGGCGGCCTTGCCCGCGGCCTTGCCGTCCGGGCCGCCGGGGGTGGCGGCAGCGTCGTGACGGGCCAGGTCGACCGGCTCGCCGCCGGGCAGACGCAGCCGCTCCCACAGCGAGGTCCCGCGCTCGTGGCCGTCCTCGTCCGCCCCGTCCGTCTCCGCCTCGTCCATCTCCGTCACCGGCCCCTTTCCGGTCCTGTGCCTCGATCGTCCGCCGGGGCGCCGGGTTCCGCACCCGGCGCCCCGGACGGGGGCAGAGCCGTGCCTACCGGCGCCAGGGGCCCGTCACCGCGAACGTGGTGCCGGGGGTGTAGCAGTTGACGTACATCGTCTCGCCGTCGGGCGAGAAGGTCACCCCGGCGAACTCACCCCACTCGGGCTCCTCCGGGGTGCCGATGGTCTGCCGGTTGCGGGCCATCGGGTACACCTCGCCGCGCCGGGTCACGCCGAAGACGTGCTGGGCGCCGTTGCCGTCCTCGCAGACCATGAGGCCGCCGCTGGGCGCCAGGCAGATGTTGTCCGGCGACTCTCCCGGCATCTGCACGTCGGTGTCCGGACCGAAGACGATCACCAGGGTGAGCCGTCGCCGGTCCGGGTCGTAGCGCCAGATCTGCCCGAAGTGGTCGGCCGCCGACCCCTCCGCGCTGCGGGCGAACGACGACACGAAGTACACCGACCGGCCGCCCCAGTAGCAGCCCTCCAGCTTCTGCGCGTGTGTGATGCCGCCCCGGCCGAAGTCCTGGAGCCGGACCGGCGTCTGCGCCGCCTGCGGATCCGGTACGTCCACCCACTCGATGCCGTCGAACTCCGCGCCGATGTCCTGGATCGAGGACAGGTCCGGCACGCCGGGCACGCGCATGGCCTGGAGCCGCCCGCCCGCGCGCAGCGAACCACGTCCGCCCAGCGGCCTGTCCGGCAGGAAGCGGTAGAACAGGCCGAAGGGCTTCTGGAAGGCGTCCTCGGTCTCGTACACCACGCCCCGCCGGGGGTCGATGGCGATCGCCTCGTGCTGGAAGCGGCCCATCGCGGTCAGCGGTACGGCTCCCGTGCGGTGCGGATCGACCGGGTCGACCTCGAAGATGAAGCCGTGGTCCTTGGCGTAGCCGTTGGTGCCGGCCTTGTCCTCGGTCTCCTCGCAGGTCAGCCACGTGCCCCACGGGGTGGGGCCGCCCGCGCAGTTCACGGCCGTGCCGGCGATCGCGACGCGTTCCGACAGGACGTTGTCGCGGGAGTCCAGGGTGAGGGCCGTGCAGCCGCCCTTGCCCGCCGGGTCGTAGGTGAGCCCCTGGACCGTCGGGACCGGGACCCTGCCGTCGGCGCGGTTCTCGTGGTTGCGGACCAGATGGACCCGGCCGCCTCTGCCCGCGAAGGCCGACATGCCGTCGTGGTTGGAGGGGACCTTGCCCTCGCCGGAGCGGAGCGGGTCTCCCTCGCGGGAGAGGACCCGGTAGCGGAAACCTTCCGGCAGGTCGAGCAGGCCCTTCGGGTCGGGGACGAGCGGACCGTAGCCGCCGCCGTGGCCGAGGGTCTGGGCGGCGGCGGTGCCGGCGAAGAGTTCGGACAGGGCACCGGAGAACGCGATCCCGACGCCCAAGGCGCCCGTCCCGGCGAGCACCTGACGTCGTGTGGCGATACGACCGGATTCGGTCATGGGGAAACCTTCCTGCTGGCGGACAGGAACTGTGATCCCGCTGTGTCTATCACCTGCTGCGGGTCGCGGGAACCACGCGCGTAGCGTGGCTCACTGCTCGACCGCGCGCCGCAGCTCGTCGATGGCCTGTTCTGTCGTGTCGACGGGGTGTTCCACCGGCGCCGGTGCCTGCCGGCTTCCCTCCTGGCGGGCCCCTTCCTCGGGGGCTCCCTCCTGGTGGCCCCGCTCCAGGAACCGCAGGAGCTCCACCGGGATGGGCAGTACCAGCGTGGAGTTCTTCTCCGCCGCCACCGCCATGACCGTCTGGAGCAGGCGGAGCTGGAGCGCGGAGGGCGTGTCGGCCATCTGGTGGGCGGCCTGGGCCAGTTTCTTCGAGGCCTGGTACTCGGCGTCGGCGTTGATCACCCGGGCGCGCCGCTCGCGGTCGGCCTCGGCCTGGCGGGCCATGGAGCGCTTCATCGTGTCGGGCAGGGACACGTCCTTGATCTCCACCCGGTCGATGGTCACCCCCCATTCCACGGCCGGGCTGTCGATCATCAGCTCCAGGCCCTGGTTGAGCTTCTCGCGGTTGGACAGGAGGTCGTCCAGTTCGCTCTTGCCGATGATCGAGCGCAGGGAGGTCTGTGCCATCTGGGAGACGGCGAAACGGTAGTCCTCGACGTTGACGACCGCGGCCGCGGGGTCCACGACCTTGAAGTACACGACCGCGTCGACCCGCACGGTCACGTTGTCGCGGGTGATGCCCTCCTGGGCGGGCACCGGCATGGTCACGATCTGCAGGTTGACCTTACGCATCCGGTCCACCGCGGGGACGATGAGATTGAACCCCGGCCGCCGCACCTCCCCGTGCAGCCGCCCGAGCCGGAACACGACCCCGCGCTCGTACTGCTTGACGACCCGCGCCGCCGAGGCCAGATAGACCAGCCCTCCGGCTCCGGCCGCCGCCACCGCCCCGATCAGCTCTTCGACCATGCCGACCTCCCCGTCCAGAGGTCCCGATTCGTCCGTTGCTGTAACGATATGCCTGGACTCGGGGTCGGGGCCATGCCTCGGGGCCGGGGCCGCACACGCGAAGGTCCGGGGCGCGCCCCTGGGGCACGCCCCGGACCAGGGGTGTGGGAGTTCCGGCTACGTCGCTACGCGGCCGTGACCTTCTCGGCCTCCGGTGACGGCTCCGGCTCGTGGACCTTCACCGGCTCCGTGCCCGTCGCGCTGTGGCGTTCGGCCCAGCTCTCCAGGGCCGTGCGGCAGGCGTGGTCGAGGTGGTGCAGACCCGAGAGGTCGAGCTCGACCGGGCGGTCCTGGGGCAGTGCCTCCAGGCTGTCGAGGATCTTCGGCAGCCGCAGGAAGGTCGCGTTGCCCGACAGGTACGCCTGGATCGGACCGGCGCCCTTGTCGATGACCTCGAGCTTGACGTGCGAGGCCTCCCAGGCGGTCTTGACGACCGACAGGGCCAGACCGATGAGCACGCCCTCGAACATGTTCACCGCGACGATCGACACGGCGGTGACGACGAGGATCAGCGCCTCACCCTTGTGCGCCCGCCACAGCGCCGCGACCTGGCGGAACGGGATCAGCTTCCAGCCCGCGTGCACCAGGATGCCGGCCAGGGCGGGGAGCGGGATCAGGGCCAGGGCCCACGGCATCGCGGCGGCGAACAGCAGCAGCCACACGCCGTGCAGCACACGGGACGCCTTGGTCTTCGCACCCGCGTTGACGTTCGCCGAGCTGCGTACGATCACCGCGGTCATGGGCAGCGCGCCGAGCAGACCGCACACGGTGTTGCCCGCGCCCTGGGCGATCATCTCCTTGTTGTACTGGGTGCGCGGACCGTCGTGCAGCCGGTCCACGGCCGCCGCGCTGAACAGGCTCTCCGCGGAGGCGATCAGCGTGAACGCGATGATGGTGCCCCAGATGGCCGGGCCGGCCAGCTCGCCGAAGGCCCCGGCCCCGGGCGGCTGGATGACGCCGAGCAGGCCCTCCACCTCGACCGTGGCGACCGGCAGGCTGAAGGCGAGCGTGGCGAGCGTGGCCAGGACCACCGCCGCGAGGGCGCCCGGCACCGACTGCACGGCCTTCGGCAGCTTCTTCCACAGCACGATGACGGCGATCGTGCCCGCGCCGATCGCGAGCGAGATCATGGCCTCGGTGCTGCCCAGGGCGTCGGCGAACGCCCCCGGCAGCCCCACGATCTTGCCGATGCCGGTCTCCGGCGCCTTCAGGCCCGCCGCCGCGTAGATCTGCCCGGCGATGATGACCAGACCGATACCGCAGAGCATGCCCTCGACGACGGAGACGGATATCGCCCTGAACCAGCGGCCTATCCCGAGGAAGCCCATGGCGAGTTGGAGCAGACCGGCGAGCAGCACGATCACACCGAGTGCGGCCACCCCGAACTCGCTGACGGCCTCGAAGACCAGCACGGTCATGCCGGCGGCGGGCCCGGACACCTGGAGGCTGCTGCCGGGCATCAAACCGGTGACGAGGCCGCCCACGATGCCGGTGATCAGGCCGAGTTCGGCCGGGACACCGGAGGCGACGGCGACGCCGACGCAGAGCGGCACGGCGACGAGGAAGACGACGATGGAGGCGAGGAAGTCCTGCCTCAGGTAAGGGAACTTGGTCATGGTGTCCCTCACAGGGTCTCGAAGGTGTCGGTCTCCGCGTGGTGCTGCCACACGGTTCCGGTGTGCACTTCGTAGAACCATGCGTGCAGGCCGAGTCGGCCCTCCGCCAGCCGGCGCTCGATGCACGGGTACGACCGCAGTCGCAGCACCTGGGTGAGGACGTGGTTCTGCACGGCTTCGGCGACCGTCGGGTCGGCCGGGTCCTCGCACTTGGGCTGTTCGGCGGCGTGCGCGAGCCAGTCGCGCACCGCCGGTACGGCGGCGAGGTCGTCGCCCCGTACCACCGCGCCCACGGCACCGCAGTGCGAGTGGCCGCAGACCACGATGTCCTTGACGCCGAGCACTTCCACGGCGTACTCGATGGTGGCCGCCTCGGAGGTGGGGTGCTCCAAGGCGTACGGGGGGACGATGTTGCCCGCGGTGCGCAGCTCGAAGAGCTCGCCGGGCCGGGCGCCCGTGATCAGGGCCGGTACGACCCTGGAGTCGGAGCAGGTGATGAACAGGACGTCGGGGGACTGGCCCTCGGCGAGGCGGGCGAACTCCTCAGGGCGCTGTCCGAACATGCGGGCGTTGTCGATGAGGGGTTGCATGAGTGTGGTGACTCCTCCTGGCGCGCAGTGGGGGCGCGTCGGACGGGCATGACAGAGGTGGGGGATGGAACTGCTCAGTTCCTCAGCAGCGGAAGACCTGAAGCGCTGCCGGAGTGTGCGACGCCGAGGATCTCGACGTGCGTTCGTGCGCGACGCCGGGTCTGTCCCGGTCCGGTGCTGTCGGCGTCATGTGCCTCAGCGGGGTCCGCTCGGGCGCCGAGGGCGCGGAGTCGGTGCTGTGGAACCGGTCGCGGGTCCGCAGGGGGCCGGTCGGGCCCCCGTGGTGTCCGGCGCGGCAGGTCGCGATCTCGTCGCGCAGAGCCTTCCCGGAAGATTTGGTTCCGGGGCGCGAAGACATGCCGGAGGGTTCAGTTCCGGGCTGAGCCTTGGCCTCGACTTCACTGGGCGTGTGCGCGGATGCGAAGGATGCCGTCGGTGCGAAGAACTGAAGGGCGAGCAGGACGGCGGCGAGGAGCGACACCACGGTCCGTGCCGTCGTACCTCGGTACATGCGCCCCCCTTCAGGTGATTCGCACATCTAGCGATGACCAACACTTGGTCAATGGCTGGTCAAGAAACACGTTAACCCTGCAAAGTCGTTTGCAGGGTTAACTTAACGTTTCAAGCTGAAGAGAGCCTGAAAACCGTGGGTGGGTTGGCTTGAACCAACCCTTGCCGCACGGCGGTTGGCGCGATATTGGGGCTGTGGTTACCGGGAGTTCGCCAGCTTGGCCGCGTCGCGGGCCAGGGCGGTGAGCCGGGAGATGGCCCGGAAGTACTTCTTGCGGTAGCCGCCGTTCAGCATCTCCTCGCTGAAGAGCTGGTCGAAGGGCAGGCCGGAGGCCAGCACGGGCACTTCACGGTCGTAGAGCCGGTCCGCGAGGACGACGAGCCGGAGTGCCGTCGACTGGTCGGGAACCGGCCGCACGCCGGTGAGGCAGACGGCCTTGATTCCGTCGGTCAGGGCGCCGTACCGGCTGGGGTGCACCCGGGCCAGGTGTTCCAGGAGGGGCGAGAACGCGTCGAGTGAGGCGCCCTCGGTGGCGTGCGCCGCGGTGGTCACCTGTTCGTCGGAGTACGGCGGCGGCGCCTCGGGCAGGCCGCGGTGGCGGTAGTCCTCGCCGTCGATGCGCAGGGCGCGGAAGTGGGCCGACAGGCCCTGGATCTCGCGCAGGAAGTCGGCCGCGGCGAACCGGCCCTCACCGAGCTTGCCGGGCAGCGTGTTGGAGGTGGCGGCGAGCGCGACGCCCGCGTCGACGAGCTTGCCGAGCAGGGTGGAGACCAGGACGGTGTCGCCGGGGTCGTCGAGCTCGAACTCGTCGATGCAGAGCAGGCGGTGGCCGGACAGGGTCTGGACGGTCTGCTGGAACCCGAGGGCGCCGACCAGGTTGGTCAGCTCCACGAAGGTGCCGAACGCCTTGCGGGCGGGCTCGGCCGGGGTGGCGTGCCAGAGGGACGCCAGCAGGTGGGTCTTGCCGACGCCGTAACCGCCGTCGAGGTAGACGCCGCGCGGGCCGGCCGGGGCCTTCTTCGGCGCCCTGCCGAAGCCGAACAGCCGCCGCCTGCCCGAGTCGGCCGTCCCGCCCAGACCCGCCGCGAAGCCCTCCAGGACCCGGACGGCCTCCGTCTGGCTCGGCTGGTTCGGGTCGGGGATGTACGTGCTGAAACGCACCGAGTCGAACCGCGGCGGCGGCACCATCTCGGCGACCAGCCGATCCGCGGGTACGTGCGGCTCACGCGCGCACAGGGAGAGCGGGGCCGCGTCGGTCATGGGGCCGGTTCCGGAGGGGGCAGGGGAGGAGGACACGGTTCACCATGCTACGGGGCGTGGAACACTGCACGGCATGCGACGTCTGTTCCCTGTGACCGATGAAACAGCAGCTCCGGACCCGGGCGGGAGGCCCGCGGAGGCGGCTCGTGACGGGGCCGGACGGGAGTGGAGTCTGGCCGAGCTGGCCGCCGCGTACGCCTATCCCGCGGCGGGGCCCGGCGGGCCGCTGCCGTGGCTGCGCGCCAACATGGTGTGCACGCTGGACGGGGCCGCCCAGCACGACGGCCGTTCGCAGCCCATCTCCAGCGCGACCGACATGCGGATCTTCGGCACACTGCGGGCGCTGGCGGACGTCGTGGTCGTCGGCGCGCAGACGGTGCGCCAGGAGGGGTACCGGCCGGCACGCGCGCGTGCCGAGTTCGCGGAGGCGAGGGAGGCGGCCGGGCAGGGCCCCGCACCCGCGATCGCGGTGGTCTCCGCCAGCCTGGACCTGGACTTCTCGCTTCCACTGTTCACCTCGCCCCTGGTGCCCACCCTGATCCTCACGGGGGCCTCGGCCGCCCCGGACCGGGTCGCCGCCGCCGAGAAGGCGGGCGCCCGGGTGGTCACCGCCGGGGACGGCATCGGCGTGGATCCGGCCCGGGCCGTCCAGGCCCTCGCCGCCCTCGGCCACACCCGGCTGCTGACCGAGGGCGGCCCGCGGCTGCTCGGGCAGCTGGTGGCGGCCGGTGTGCTCGACGAGCTGTGCCTGACCGTCTCCCCGATGCTCACCGCCGGCGACGCGCAGCGCATCGCAGGGGGGCCCGCCGTCACGGTGCCGCAGCGCTTCAGGCTGGTGTCGATGCTGGAGGAGGACGGCTTCCTGTACACGCGGTACGGGCGGTCCTGACGTACTGAACCGCCCGGCACGGGGTACAGGTGTCGGCGGCCGCACAGCCGAACCGGTCGGTAGGCCCGGAATCGGGGCGGTGGTCGTCGCCGGTCCGGTCATCGACGGAATGTGCCGTTCCGTTTGGTTTCCTGAAGGCACACTGGATCCGGCAGTGCCCGTGCGAACACGGGGCAGGATGGTTTCCGCAGGGCCCGGCACGGCCTACGGAGGAGTGGGGCCGCGGGCCCCGGGAGCAGAAGGGGCGCCTGGTGTTCACAAGCGTATTGATGATCGAGAAGGCCCTGACGTCCGCCGACGTGGAGTTCGTCACGACCTTGCACGGGGAGGAGCCGGTCTCCTTCCAGGTGCTGCTCCAGCCGCGCGGCGAGCAGGCGGACCGGCTGCTGCGGGCCATCGACGACGTCGCGCTCGGCGAGCTCGACGAGGCCGTCCGCGAGGGGGAGACGCCGGAGGGCGAGGAGGCGCTGAGCGTCGGGCAGCGGGCGCTGGAGGTCTCACTCGCGGCGTTGCGGGCGTCCGGGAGCGGGGCCGAGGGGCGGCTGATCGAGGATCATCCGCTGGACGCGCTGAAGTCCCTGGTGGAGGAGGTCGGCGCGGATGAGGTCATCGTGCTGACCGACCCCCACTACGTGGAGGAGTTCTTCCACCGGGACTGGGCTTCCCGGGCCCGGCACAAGGTGGGCGTGCCGGTGCTGAAGCTGTTCTCGCACAGCAAGGCGTAGCCGTCGGCGGTGTCAACGGCTGTGAACGCTTCGGCATAGGCTGTGCCGCTGAACGTTCCGCACACGTACAGGGAGACACGCATGGCACCCGGCCTTCCCACCGCCATGGACCGACCGCACTTCATCGGCATCGGTGGGGCCGGGATGTCGGGGATCGCGAAGATCCTCGCGCAGCGCGGGGCCGTCGTGGCGGGCAGTGACGCCAAGGAGTCGGCGACGGCCGAGGCGCTGCGGGCGCTGGGCGTGACGGTGCGCATCGGGCACGCCGCGGAGCACCTGGCCGACGATGCCAGCTGTGTGGTCGTGTCGTCGGCGATCCGGCAGGACAACCCCGAGCTGGCCCGCGCGGCCGAGCTCGGCATCCCCGTCGTGCACCGCTCCGACGCGCTCGCCGCCCTGATGGAGGGGCTGCGCCCGATCGCGGTCGCCGGTACGCACGGCAAGACGACCACGACCTCGATGCTGGCGGTGTCGCTGAGCGAACTGGGCCTGAAGCCGTCGTACGCGATCGGCGGGGACCTGGACGCGCCCGGCTCCAACGCGCAGCACGGCGAGGGCGAGATCTTCGTCGCCGAGGCGGACGAGTCGGACCGCAGCTTCCACAAGTACGCGCCCGAGGTCGCGATCGTCCTCAACGTCGAACTCGACCACCACGCCAACTACGCGTCGATGGACGAGATCTACGAGTCGTTCGAGACGTTCGTGGACCGCGTCACCGAGGGCGGCACGCTGGTGATCGCGGCCGATCACGAGGGCGCGCGGGAGCTGACCCGCCGGGTCGCGGGACGCGGCGTGCGGGTGGTGACGTACGGCGAGTCGCAGGACGCCGGCGTGCGCATCCTGTCGGTCGTGCCGCAGGGCCTGAAGAGCCAGGTCACCGTGGTGCTGGAGGGCGAGGAGCTGACCTTCACGGTCTCCGTGCCCGGCCGCCACTACGCGCACAACGCGGTGGCCGCGCTCGCGGCGGGTGTGGCGCTCGGCGTCCCCGCCGAGGAGCTGGCTCCCGCGCTGGCGGCGTACACGGGCGTGAAGCGGCGGCTCCAGCTCAAGGGCGAGGCCGCGGGTGTGCAGGTCATCGACTCCTACGCGCACCACCCCACCGAGATGACCGCCGACCTGGAAGCCATGCGCGGCGCGGCGGGCGACGCCCGGATCCTGGTCGTCTTCCAGCCGCACCTCTTCTCGCGGACGCAGGAGCTGGGCAAGGAGATGGGCCAGTCCCTGGCCCTGGCGGACGCCTCGGTCGTGCTGGACATCTACCCGGCCCGTGAGGACCCGGTCCCCGGCGTGACCAGCGAGCTGATCATCGAGGCGGCCCGGGCGGCGGGCGCGGACGTGACGCCGGTGCACGACAAGGCGGACGTGCCCGCCGTGGTCGCGGGAATGGCGAAGCCGGGGGATCTCGTTCTCACCATGGGAGCGGGCGACGTCACCGACCTCGGCCCGCGCATCCTGGACCGTCTGTCGAACTGAGGGGCTGGAGGCTCATGCCGTACGACGTCGAGAAGCCGGACGAGCAGTGGCGCGCGGAGCTGACGCCGGGCGAGTACGCGGTCCTGCGCCAGGCGGCCACGGAGCCCGCCTTCACCGGTGAGTACACCGACACCAAGACGCGGGGCGTCTACTCCTGCCGCGCCTGCGGGGCGGAGCTGTTCACCTCGGACACGAAGTTCGAGTCGCACTGCGGCTGGCCGTCCTTCTTCGACCCGAAGGACACCGACGCGGTGGAACTGATCGAGGACCGTTCCCACGGCATGGTCCGCACGGAGGTGCGCTGTGCGCGCTGCGGCTCCCACCTCGGACACGTGTTCGAGGGTGAGGGATATCCGACGCCCACCGACCAGCGGTACTGCATCAACAGCATCGCGCTGCGACTGGCGCCCGAGGAGGCCTGAGCCAGCCGCCGGTGAATCGGTGAACCACAGGGCCGTTGACTAATGGCTCAGTGAGCCAGAGGATGTCCGGGGTGACCTCCTCCGCGCACATGTCCGCAGATCCCGCCGGCCTTCCCGTCGACCTCGACGAGGCCGCCCACCGCTGTCTCGTCGCGGGCTTCGACGGGACGACGGGTGTCCCGGACGAGCTCAAGCGGCTCGTCGACCGGGGGCTCGGCGGGGTCATCCTCTTCACCCGCAACGTGCGGGACGCGGAGCAGGTGCGGCGGCTCACCGGGGAGCTGCGCGCCCTGCGGCCGGATCTGCTCGTGGGCATCGACAACGAGGGCGGCGGGATCGGGCACCTGGTGGGTGCCGGCGCTCCCGAGGTGCCCGGGTCCTTCGCGCTCGGTGTCGCCGACGACCCCGGACTGACCGCCCGGTGCGCCGACGCCCTCGCCGGGCATCTGGCCTCGCTCGGCATCACGGTCTCCTACGCGCCGGTCGCCGACCTCCAGCACCATCCGCGCAACCCGATCGTGCGCACCCGCTCCTTCGGTGCCGAGCCGGTGCTCGCCGCCCGGCATCTGCGGGCCTGGATCGCCGCCACCGAGCGGCGGGGCGTCGCCTCCTGCGCCAAGCACTTCCCCGGCCACGGCGGCACCGAGACCGACAGCCATCACGGCATCGCGGTCGACCCGCGGCCGTACGACGAACTGCGGGCCGACCTGGAACCGTTCCGGGCGGCCGTCGGCGCGGGCGTGCCGATGCTCATGAGCGCGCACGTCGTCTTCCCGGCGCTGGACCCCGAGCGGCCCGCCACCCTGAGCCGGCGCATCCTGGGCGATCTGCTCCGCCACGAGCTGGACTTCGACGGGGTCCTGGTCAGTGACGCGCTGGAGATGAAGGCCATAGCCGACCGCTACGGCGAGGCCGCCGGGGCGCGGATCGCCCTCGCGGCGGGGGCCGACCAGGTCATCGTGGCCGTGCCGGACCTGGAGGTCACCCTGGCCTGCCGGGACGCGGTGCTCGGCGCGCTGGGCTCCGGCGTGCTGCCCGAGGAGCGGCTCCGGGAGGCCGCCGGGCGGGTGCGGCGGCTCGCAGAGCGGTACGCGGCTCCGGCCGGGGCGGTCGGCGGCTGGGACGCGGGGGCCGGGCTGGAGGCGGCCCGCCGGGCCGTCCGCGGCGGCCCGGTGCCGGCGGCCGTGCGGGGCGCCCACGTCGTCGACCTGTTCCCGCCGCCGCACCCCGCGCTCAACTGGGGCGGCGAGGACCTGCTGACGGCAGTGCGCGCCGTCGATCCCGCGGCCACGGGCACCGCGGTCAGCGGGGAGCCGGCGGACCCGGCCGCCCTGGTGGCGGAGATCCTCGGCACGGCCGGTGACGCGCCGCTGGTCGTCGCCACCTGCGATGCCGGGCTGCACCCCTGGCAGGAACGGCTGCGCGCCGCCCTGCTGGCCCGGCGGCCCGATGCCGTACGGGTCGACACCGGGCTGCCGGAGGGCGGCGCGCTGTGCTCCTACGGGCGCGGGCGGGTGAATCTGCGGGCCGTCTCCGAGGTGCTGGCGGGCGGCTGAGCCCCTACGGCACCCGTACGACCTCCTTGATGCCGCGCGCCGCCAGGTACGCGGCGTCGTCCACCCGGGCCGCCAGGACCACCGCCGGGCGGACGCCCTCGGTGCGCAGGGCCATCCACGCGTCGAAGTACGCGCCTCCCGGCCCGGACACGGAACGCGTGGACGGTGTGCAGTCGAGGACGAGGGCCGTGTCGCGGGGGCGGGCCGGATGGTGCCCCGCGCGGACCTCGGCGACCGTCTCGGCGAGGGCGGTCGCGATCGGCTTGGCGCCGCCCCGCGCGTCGAACAGGCCCAGCGTGTACTCCAGTTCCGGGTAGTCGGCCAGCGAGCGGTCCACGTCGTGGGAGCACCACCACGTCACGCCCCACAGGCCCTCGCACCCGGCCGCGTTCCGTACGGTCGCCCGGGCGAACTCGGGCGCGTCGGCCGCCGGGACGTGCGGTTCCGGGGCGCCGGTCTCCTGGACCCAGACCGGGCGGGCCGGGTCCTCGGCGTAGGCCTTGGCGAGTTCCGTGCCGTACTCGGCGAGGTGCAGCACCTGCGGGGAACGGGGGCCGTAGCGGCGGGCGCAGTCGCCGGAGAACACCCAGGGGTGGACGGTGGTGACGTCACCCTTGCGGGCCGATGCCTGAGGAGTGAAGGGGTGGTCGTCGCCGTACCAGGCGGCGTCGTAGGCGGAGTGGGTCGCGAGCCGGCCCCGGGGCAGGTGCTCGCGGGTGGCGGCCAGCAGGGTGTCGAGGTAGTGGTCCACCTCGTCCGGGGTCACCGGGTTGTGCTCGACCAGGTTGTTGAGCTCGTTGCCGAGCTGGAGGCCGATGAGGTTGGGGCGGTCGGCGAGGGCGCGGCCGAGGGTCCGCATGAGCTCGGCCTGGGCGGCGACGGCCTCCGGGTCGGTGAAGACGTTGCGGTGGTGCCAGCTGCGGGTCCACTCCGGGTAGAAGTCGAAGCTGGACAGATGGCCCTGCACGCCGTCCACCAGGACGTCGAGACCTGCCTCGGCCGCCAGGTCGACCAGGTGCGCCAGCTGGTCCACGGCGGCGGTGCGGATGAGTGTGCGGTTGGGCTGGAGGAGCGGCCAGAGATGGAAGACCCGGACGTGGTCGAGGCCGAGCGCGGCGATCTGGTCCAGGTCCTCGCGGGCGTGCTTCGGGTCGAAGTCGTGCCAGGAGTGGAACCAGCCGCGGCGGGGCGTGTAGTTGACGCCGAAGCGGAGCGTAGGGATGGGATCCTCCTCGGGTCGAGGCTTGCCCTGGGTGAATGCATCAATCACCATAGTCGGCGATGGGTAATGAATTGAACCAGGAGCGTCAAGGCGCCTCGTCTCTGGTGATCGGTATCGACGCGGGCGGCACACGGACCCGTGCGGTGCTGGCGGCGGCGGACGACGGACGCCCGGTGGGCGAGGGCGCCGCCGGGCCGGGCAACGCCCTGACCGTGCCGCTGCCGCAGCTCACCGAGCACCTCGCCGAGGCCATCGGGCGGGCCGTGCCGGAGCCGGTCCGGGGCCGGGTCGTGGCCGTGGCCGGCGGTTTCGCGGGCGCGACGGACGCCGCCGCCGACGAGCCGGGGCGGCGCAACGCCCTGGCCGCCCTCACCGCCGCCCTGTGCAGCCTGGGCATCGACGCCGGCCCGCCGGTCATCGGCAGCGACATCGAGGCGGCCTTCGCCTCCGCCCCGGGCACACCGGCCGACGGTCTCGCCCTGGTGGCCGGTACGGGCGCGGTCGCCATGCGCATCACCGGACGCCGTGGCACCGCCACCGTGGACGGCGACGGCTGGCTCCTCGGCGACGACGGCAGCGGTTTCTGGATCGGCCGCGCGGCGGTACGGGCCGCGCTGCGCATGGCCGACGGCCGGGGCGCGCCGACCGCGCTGGCGGAGAAGGTGGGGCGAGAACTCGGAGTCCCGGCCGACGCGCTGCCCGGCGGGGCGTCCGGCGGCGTGGCCGGTGGCGCGGTACGCAGACTGTCCCCCGACGTGGTCCCGGGCACCGGGGAGAGCGCCTCGGGGGACGGGCAGCACGAGGCGGTGCCGCCGGTGGCCGGGCCGACCGCCGCGGGTGGGCGGTCGGCGGGCCCCGGGCGATCCGGAGGGGGCGGGGTCGCGGGTGGGCGGCCGGCTGGTCCGGGGGAGACCCCGGTGGCTGGGGTCGCTACCGGTGGCGCCGGGTCTGGGGAGGGCGCGCCGCGTGACGGGGGGCATGAGGCGGTGCCGCCGGTGGCCGGGCCGACCCCCGCGGGGGAGCGGCCGACGGGTTCGGGGCAGACCGGAGCAAGTCGGGCCGCAGGCGGAGGGTCGGCGGGCCCGGGGCGGGCCGATGTGGCCGGGGCTGCCGGTGAGCGGTCGGCTGGGCCGGGGGAGTCCGGTGTGGCCGGGGCTGCGGGCGGGCGGTCGGCCGGGCCGGGGGAGACCCCGGCGGCCGGGGGCGTGAGCGGCGCGGCCGGGTCTGTGGAGGGCGCGTCGCGTGATGGGCGGCCTGAGGGTGTGCCGCCGGTGGACGGCTCGGCCACTGGGGGTGAGCGGCCGGCGGGGACCCCGCAGGCCGGAGTGGCCGGAGGTGCGGGCGGAGGGTCGGTGGACCCGAGGCAGACCGGTGTGTCCGGGGGCCCCGTGCAGACCGGCGTGGGCGGAGGTGTGGCCGGTTCTCCGGCCGTGGGGCGGCGGCCCCTTCCGCCCCACGATCACGTCCACTGGTCCCGCCCGCACCGCGAGGCCTACCGCAGGCATGTGCTGCCCGCCGTCATGGCCGAGGCCCCGATCCGGCTGGCACGGCTCGCGCCGCTGGTCGTCGCGGCGGCCCGGGACGCCGAGGACCCGGTCGCCCTGGCGATCCTCGACGAGGCGGCGGACCACCTCACGGAGACCGTGCGGGCGTTGGAGCCGAGTCCCGGGGAGCGGGTGGTCGCCACCGGCGGGCTGCTCGGACCCGACGGGCCCCTCACCGACCGCCTCGCAGCCCGCCTCCACGCCCTCGGCCTGACCCTCGACTGGGTCCCCGACGGCTGCCGGGGCGCCGTCGCCCTGGCCCGTCTCGCCCACGGCGGCCGTACGTGACCGCCACCCGGCAGGGCACGCCCCTGTACCGCGATCCCACCGCCCCGGTCGACGTGCGTGTCCGTGACCTGCTCTCCCGTATGACTCTGCGCGAGAAGGCCGGCCAGCTCAACCAGCGGATGTACGGCTGGGACGCCTATCGCCGCACTCCCGACGGCGGCTTCGAGCTCACCGACGCCCTGTACGCCGAGACCGAGCGCTTCGCCGGACTCGGTGCGCTGTACGGACTGCTGCGTGCCGACGCCTGGTCCGGGGTCGGCCACGCCACCGGATCCGGCGCCGAGGACGGCGCCGAACTGGCCCACCTCGTCCAGCGCCACGTCGTCGAGCGCAGCCGGCTCGGCATCCCGGCCCTGTTCGTCGAGGAGGTGCCGCACGGGCACATGGCCCTCGACGGCACGGTCCTGCCCGTCAACCTGGCGGTCGGCGCCACCTGGGACCCCGGGCTGTACGAGCGGGCCGCCGCCCATGCCGCCGCCGAACTGCGCGCCCGCGGCGGGCATGTCGCCCTGGTCTCGGCCCTCGACATCGCCCGTGACCCGCGCTGGGGGCGGACCGAGGAGTGCTTCGGCGAGGATCCGTACCTGGCCGCCCGGCTGACCGAGGCGCTGGTGCGCGGCATGCAGGGCGCACCCGCCGAGTACGTCCCCGCCGACAAGGCCCCCGTCGTCCTCAAGCACTTCGCCGGGCAGGGCGCCACCGTCGGCGGCCGCAACTCCGCCGAGTCCGAGCTCGGGCTCAGGGAGCTGCACGAGATCCACCTCCCCGCCGCCCGTGCCGGGGTCCGGGCCGGAGCCGCCGCCGTCATGGCCGCCTACAACGAGGTCGACGGCCTGCCCTGCTCCGGGAACCGTGCCCTGCTCCACGAACTGCTCCGAGAACGCTGGGGCTTCCAGGGGCTCGTCATGGCGGACGGACTGGCCGTGGACCGGCTGGCCCGGATCACCGGGGACAAGGTCTCGGCAGGAGCCCTCGCGCTCAACTCCGGTGTGGATCTGAGCCTGTGGGACGAGGGCTTCACGCATCTGGAGACGGCGGTCGAGCGGGGTCTGGTGAGTGAGGCCGCTCTCGACGAGGCCGTGGCGCGCGTCCTGCGGCTGAAATTCCGCCTGGGACTGTTCGAAGATCCCTACCGCACCTGCCCGTTGCCGCCCCCGGCCGTCGGGCGGCACGTGAGCACCGCCGTCGCCCGCGCCGCCGTCACCCTCCTCCGCAACGACGACGGCGTGCTGCCCCTGTCCACGGCGACCGTCTCCCGTATCGCCGTCCTGGGCCCGCACGCCGACACCGTCGCCCACCAACTGGGCGACTACACCGCCCCGCAACGGCCCGGCACCGGCACCAGCGTCCTCGACGGGCTGCGGGGGCTCGCCCCGGCCGGGATCGACATCCGCCATGCCCGGGGCTGCGCCCTCACCGGCGGCGACCTGTCGGGCATCCCCGAGGCGATTGCCCAGGCCGCCGCCTGCGATGTCGCCGTGCTGGTGCTGGGCGGCAGCAGCGCGCGCTCCGCCGGGACCGAGTTCGACGCCAACGGGGCCGCGCGCACCGCCGTGTCCGAGATGACCTGCGGCGAGGGCGTCGACCTGGCCGGGCTGCGGCTGGGCGACGCACAGTACGCGCTCCTGGAGGCCGTCGTCGCGACGGGGACGCCGACAGCGGTCGTGCTGATCCAGGGCCGCCCGCACGTCGTGCCCGACACGGCGGCGACGCTGCTCACCGCCTTCTACCCCGGCCCGTGGGGCGGTGCGGCGATCGCCGAAGTGCTGCTCGGACTCGCCGAGCCCGTCGGCCGGCTGCCGGTCTCCGTGCCCCGTTCCGCGGCCCAGCTCCCCGTCTACTACAACCACAAGGACACCGAGTACGGCGGCTACGTGGACGACCGCGCCGAGCCGTCGTACTCCTTCGGGCACGGACTGTCGTACACGAGCTTCGCGTACGGTCCGCCGCGGCTGTCAGGGCACGGTGTCGAGGCCGACATCACCAACACGGGCCGGCGCCCTGGCCGTTCCGTCGCCCAGCTCTATCTGCGCCGGCTGCGGACCCCCGTCTGGCCGCGCACGCTGGAACTGCACGGATTCCGGGCCGTCGACCTGGCGCCGGGCGAGACCCGCACCGTCACGTTCCCGCTCGGCGCCGACCTCGCCGCCGCCGTTCCGCCCGGCACGGTGGTCGAGTTCCGCGTCGCGGAATCCGCGCGGGCGGCCCTGACCGCCGTACCGACTCAGAGCTTCACGGCCCCCGAGGAAACCCCCTTGTAGAACCACCGCTGGGTGATGACGAACAACACCAGCACGGGGATCACGGAGATCACCGAGCCCGCCATCACCATCCGCTGGTCGTAGCCGAAGGACGAGCTCTGGAGCCGTGCCAGGCCCAGCGTCAGCGTGAAGTGGTCCTCGGTCCGCAGCACGATCAGCGGCCACAGGAAGTCGTCCCAGGCGCTGATGAAGGTGTTGATGGTGACGACGAGGATGGCGCCGTAGGCGGACGGCAGATACAGGTACCGGAAGCGCTTCCACTCGCCCGCCCCGTCCAGCATGGCCGCGTCCTCGATCTCGCGCGGCACGGCGAGGAACGCGGCCCGCATGATGAGGACGTTGATCGCGGCGACGAAGCCGGGCAGCCAGACGCCCACCAGGTTGTCGACCAGGCCCATGTCCCGGATGCTGAGGAACAGCGACACCATGATCGACTCGAAGGGGAACATCATGGACGCCAGCAGCACGATCCACACCAGCTTGCGGCCCTTCCAGCCGGGCTTGGACAGCATGTAGCCGGCCATGGTGGAGAAGACGAGCTGGCTGGTGATGGACAGCAGGGCGACGAACACGCTGTTCCTGATGTACGTCCACACCGGCACCTGGTCGAAGACCTCGCGGTACGCCCGCAGCGACGGGTGGTGGGGGATCAGTGAGGCGCCCGCCCCGAAGACGTCCTCGCCCGCGCCCTTGAGGGACGACAGCAGCTGCCACAGCAGCGGGCCGACGGTGATGAAGAGGACGAACACCAGCAGCAGGTAGCGGACGACCAGTTCGCGCGGTCGGCCGTAGTCCCGCCAGCGGGGCATCAGACGTCGGCGCTTGTCGACGGCGGTCGTCATGCCTCGTCCTCCTTCGTCAGGCGCTGGGCGAGCAGCGTGAGGCCAAGGGTCAGGGCGAACAGGGCGACACTGACCGCCGCGCCGTAGCCGGCGTTGCCGGTGAGCGGGTCGAGGCCGACGTCGCGGATGTAGAACGGCAGCGTGCGGTCGGCGCCGCCGGGGCCGCCGGTGGAACCGCCCAGCATGTAGATCTCGGTGAAGACCCGCAGGGAGCCGATGCCGGTCAGCGTGCCGACCAGCATCATCGACTGGCGCACACCGGGGACGGTGACGTGCCAGAAGCGGCGCACCGGGCCCGCCCCGTCCACGGCCGCCGCCTCGTGCAGTTCCCTGGGGACGTTCCCGAGGGCGGCCAGGTAGAAGATCATGTACCAGCCGAGGCCCTTCCACAGGGTCAGGCCCATCGCCGACAGCAGGATCAGCCAGGAGTCGGACAGGAACGGGATGGCCTCGCGGATGATGTGGGCCTTCTGGAGCCAGGTGTTGACCAGTCCCTGGTCGCTCAGCAGCCACTGCCAGCTCAGGCCGACCACCACGCTGGAGGCGAGGACCGGCGTGTAGAACGCCGAGCGGAAGAAGCCGATGCCCGGCAGGTTCTTCTCCACGAGGATCGCGAGCAGCAGCGGCAGCAGCACCATCAGCGGGACGACGAACAGCGCGTACAGCAGGCTGTTGCGGGTGGCCAGCCAGAAGTCCGGATCGCTCAGCATCCGGCGGTAGTTCTCCAGGCCGACGACGTCGTACGCCCCGCCGAGCGGCTTGGCGTCGGTGAAGGAGACGACGACCGTGTTGAGGAACGGGAAGACCCCGAACACGGTCGCGCCGACGATCGCCGGGGTCATCCACAGCCAGGGCAGCCACCAGCGGCGGTAGAGCGCCGCGCCCCCCGCGTCGGCGCTCGGGCCGGGCAGGACGAAGCGGAGGGCGCGGCGCAGGGGCCCCGGCGGACGGTGCGAGGGGGAAGCGCCGGGGCGTCGGGCGCCCGCACCCGGGGGGACGGGGACGGGCGCCTTGTGGACGGTCGGTTGGGTCATCCTCAACTGCCCTGTTCGATCAGCTGGTTCGCCTTGGACTGGGCCTCCTTCAGAGCGTCCTCGGCGCTCTTCTTGCCCTGCATGGCCAGCTGGATCTGGGCCGAGATGGCGTTCAGCTCACCGGGCGTCAGCGCGATCTCGTCGGCCGTGGCGGTCTTGCGGTCACTGGCGACGATCTTGCGGGCCTCGGCGAAGGGGTCGTCGCCCTTGACCGACTGGAAGAACGGGTCGTTCAGGGAGGCCGTGGTGGACGGGAAGATGACGACGTTCGGGTCCTTGGCCCACTCCAGCTGGTTCTTCGCGTTGGTCAGGAACTGCGCGAAGGCCAGTGCCGTCGAGGCGTTCTTGCTGGTGGAGGCGACGCCGATGTACTGCGGGGCGCCGACGGTGTGGCCGAGGGCGTCCAGCATGTAGCGGGCCACACCGGTCTTCTTGTAGACGCTCGGGTTGTTCTGCTGGATGAACCGCAGGAAGTTGGGGTTGGTGGGCCCGTAGACCAGCTTGCCCTGGCCGTAGACGTTGGCCGGGTCCTGCGTGTTGGACAGGGAGTCCCTGGGCATGCCGCCGGCCTTGTAGAGCTTCGTCATGGCCTCGACCCACTGGACCGTCTTCGGGTCGTCGGCGAAGGTGAACTTCTTGCCGTCCTCGGACAGGACCTTGATGCCCATCTGCTGCCAGTCGGCGGGGATGCGCAGCTGCGGGTTGGCGAGGAAGGCGTAGTACTTGCCGTCGGAGACCTTGGCTATCTTCTCCGCGTCGTCGAACAGGCCGAGCACGGTCGTCGGAGGTTTGGCCGGGTCCAGGCCCGCCTTCTTCATCAGGTCGGTGTTGAAGGTCTGCACGATGCCGCCGGAGTACCAGGGCAGCACGCTGTGCACCTGCTTGCCGTCCGCGTCGGCGTACATGCTGGACTTCCACATCGCGGGGGTGAACGGCTTGCCCGCGTCCGGTGCCTTGTCGTCCAGGTTCAGCAGGTAGCCGTTCTTCGTCAGGGCCACCGCCGTGTTGACGTTGATGTTCACCACGTCCGGCAGCGTGCAGCCCTGTGCGTCGGCGACCAGACGCTGGGTGAAGGTGGCGTCGCCCGGGTCGTCGATCCAGTTGACCTTGGTGCCGGGGTGGGCCTGCTCGAAGGCGTCGATGACGCCGTTGAAGTACTTCCCGAAGTCCTTCTTCAGGTTGGTGGTCTGGAAAGTGATCTTTCCCTTGACGTCTCCGGAGAGCTTGCCGGAACCGACGTTGCCCTTGTCGACCTTGCAGCCGCCGGCCGTGGCGCCGCCGCCGTCGGAACCCCCGCCGGACAGACCGCAGCCGGCGGCCGTCAGTGTCAGGACGACCAGACAGGTCAGGGATCCGGTGAGTCCGCTTGCGCGCATTGCTGCCCTCCTGGGACCAGTCTTCGCTGGATCAAATCACCAAGTTGGACTTCGATTGATGAAAAGGTGGACCAGAATTCATCGGAGGTCAATGGTTTGCCGTGTTGCTGTTCGGTTGCGTACGGCGATCAGTGCCGGTGCTCGTGGTCCGGCTGAGAGGGGTCGCCGGGGTGCTCGTGGCCTTCGGCGTACACGACGTCGGCTCGGGCCCGGTCGAGCCAGTCGAAGAACGCGCGGCGGGCCGCGGCCTGCCGCAACTGCTGTGCGATGCCGTCGCGGACGTGCTCGTAGGGCCGGATGTCCGAGGGGGCCGGGTCGTCATAGGGGTCGACGCCGCGCCGTAGGGCATCGGGGGTGAGGTAGCGGTCTCGGTTGCGGTCGTAGTAGTCCCGTACGGCCGTCTCGGGGATGTGCTGCTCGCGTTCCAGGTCGGCGAGCAGGGCTCGGGCGGCGGGGGAGTGGGCGAGGGCTGCCGCGATGATGCTGCCCAGGTCGGCGACGTCGGTTTCCGGGACGGTGAGCAGTTGCATCGGCAGGACGTCGTCCGGTGGGGCCAGGCGGCGTGCTGCGCAGGCGCGGCGGGCGAGTGCGTCGGTGACGATGACCTGCGTGGCCCAGCGTCGCCGTTGGCGTTCTGCGCGGGCGGAGAGTGCCGCGGTGTGTTGTCGTGCGTGTGCGGCGGCGTGGTGGTTGCTCGCGCGGTTCCCCGCGCCCCCAGGGAGACCGGCGCTCAGGAAGGTCTCCACGTGCTGCTTCGGGATCCGTTCTCCACGGACGCTCGCCGCGTAGTCCTCCGTCATGGCGTCACCTCCAGCTCCACCGCCTTCGTGTAGGCCACGCAGCCGTGCCAGGCGAGCTTCGCCATCAGCCAGTACGAACCCGGGGGGATCGCGTCGCCGTCCACCTCGATCGCGCACTCCTGTCGCTCCCCGCCGGGCACCGTGAAGCCCTGGCAGGCCGGGGTGACTCCGGGCCACGTGCCCCAGGAGGACACGGCCCACAGGGTGCCGTCGACGGGGCCGCGTGTGGGGTTCCGCAGGGTCACGGGGACCCGGGCCCGTTCCCCCCGGCGCACGGACACCCGCTCGACTCCCAGATCGGTCACCAGAGTCGGGCCCGTGTGCCCGCCCGGCACGTCCAGGGCCACCACGTCCTCGTACGTCTGGCCGCCGTGCGAGAGCCGCGCGGCGAGCCAGTGCCGGCCGGGGGTGGCGTCCTGCGTGGGTGTCACCGTGACGTCCGTGAGGGTGAAGCCGCCGGGGGCGAGGTGGTAGGGCAGTTCGGCGGGTTCGGTGGTCCAGCCGGGGGGTGTCTCGAAGGTCACCGTGCCCGACACGGGCGCGTCGGTCAGCTCCGAGCCGACCCGGACCGTCGCGGTGACCGGGCCGTCGGCGGTGAGGGCGGTGGGGGAGAGGTACACGGCGACCGGCATGTTGCCGCGTGGTGCGGGGCCGGAGTTGTGGAGCCAGTAACGGGTGGCGACCGGCTGGGCGGGCTCGTGGGCGTCGATGCCCGGGCCGACCGTGCCTTCCGGCGCGTGGGCCGGTGTGGCGAGGAGGGTGGCGACCTCGAAGCCGGTCAGGTCGGCTTCGAGGCCGCCGGTCTCGTCCGGGGCGAGGGGCGCCCCGGGCCTCTCCAGCACGTCGGCGCGGGCGCCCGCAGCCCATGCCACCGGCCCGGCGACCCGTGCCCGTACCGGCCGGCCGTCGACCTCGTGCACGCGGACGACGAGGCCCCGTCCCGGATCCACGGGTGCCGCGCTGCCCCGGGCCAGCGGGGAGCCGAGCGGCTTCAGCGCGTCGAGCAGCACCTCGCCGGCGGGTTCCAGGCCGAGCAGGGCGGCCTTCCTCGGCAGCGCACCGGAGGACTGCCGCAGCCGTGCCGTCAGCGGACGGTTGTACGCGTGGCCCGCCTGCGGCAGCCGCAGTTCGCGCCAGTCGCCGGTGCCCGCGACGACGGCGTACTCGAAGGTGTGGGACCAGCGCTGGAGCTGGAACCCCGAGCCGTCCGGAGCGGTGCGGCGCGGCGGGTCCACCCAGATCCCGGACGGCCAGCCGGTGCAGGAGCGCATCAGGGACATGTAGAGGTCGCCGGAGGAGGTGACCACGCAGCCGGGCGTGCCGCGGTTGAGGATCGCGAAGCTGCGGCCGTCCCAGGCGTCGCCGGGCGGCAGGGCCTCGCCGCCGCCGGCGGCCGTGGCCGTCACCGTGAAGTCGTCCAGGTCGGTGACGATCGCGTCGACCGCCTTGGCGTCGTCCTCGGGGCGGGCGCCGGCCACCACCAGCAGCGGCAGGCGTTCCAGGTCGCGCAGATCGGCCCCGGGGATCCACTCCTCGCGCAGACAGGCGCGCGGCGCGACCCAGACGGCGGCCACGCGCCGTTCGGCCAGTTGGCGCCTCAGCTCCCGGCCGGCCGCCGGGTCCCAGCCGAGCGCCTCGGCGACCACGGCGTTGCGGTCGGGGCCGCCGACGGCGATCCGGAGGTCCGGGAGGTTGGAGTCGACCTCCAGGTCGCCGTAGCGCGGGCCGCCCGCGATCGTCGAGGTCGCCGTGACCCCGGCGCGGACCAGTGCCGCCGCGAGCGGGGTGCCCAGGTCGCCCGCGACGTCCCAGTCGGGGTACACGAGTTCGGCGACGCCGATCGAGCGGTGTCCGAGGAGCGTGCCGGAGTCGTCGTGGACGGCGACGCGGGCGGTGGAGCCGAGACCGAACCAGGTGTTGGCCGGGTTGTCCAGCGTCCACGGGAACCGTTCGCTGTCCACCTCGACGAAGCCGAACCCGCGTCCGATCACCGCGTCCGCCACCTCGTGCACCGGCAGCCCGCCGCGTACGTCCGAGGGCCAGCGCACCCGGATCAGCCGGTCCGCGCCGTCGTACCCGTCGACGGTCGTCGTGACGTCGAGCCGGTCGACGCCCTGCCACAGGGTGAGCCGCTGGGTGTAGCGGAAGAGGCCGAGGTCGGCGGTGACGGTGACCCGGGAACCGGCGGGGGAGTGCTCGACGCGCACCTCGGCGGTCACGTCCCGGCTGCGGGCCGCGGTCGTGCCGGTCGGGGTGAGGTGCCAGGGCCCCTCGCCGAAGCGCGGATGCCTCGGGTACTCCTCCTGGACCACGATCTCGTTGCCGATGTCACCGGGGCGCAGCAGCTCCCGGCCGCCCTCGGCCAGGGCGCGCAGCCGGCTGACGCCGCCGCCGCGCGCCGGGTCGACCGTCACCTCGTAGAACTCGTTGCGGATGGTGAGGCCCTCGCCGGGCGCCCACCCGGGAGCGGAGCCCTCGGTGAGCGGGAGCGCGGTGAGGCCCATGCCGGGCACCTCCGGGACGACGACATGGAGCCGGCCGTCCTCCCGGACCGCGGGCAACCCCCGGGGTACGAGCCCCGGGTCCTCGACGGTCAGCACGTCACGGCGCTCCCAGGTCGCGGAGTTGAACACCACCAGGTCGGGGCCGTCGCCCGGGGCGACCTGGTCGGCCAGGGCCTGGGTCGCGTCGGCGTGGACGCTGCGGGCGAGGTCGTGCAGCTCCCGCCAGCCGGTCATCAGGTCGATGTAGACCTGGTCCGACTCCGAGCCGGTGATGGCGTCGTGATGGGCGCCGTAGACGAGTTGCCGCCAGGCCTTGTCCAGGGCCGCGTCCGGATAGGGGCGGCCGGTGACGAGGGAGGCGAGCGTCGCCCAGGCCTCGGCGTCGGAGAGGAGCGTCTCGCCGTACCGCTGGGCCTGCTTGGTGTCGATGTAGGAGACGTCCTTGCCGGTGTAGACCGGGTTCATGTCGCGGGTCTGGGGCGATGCCCTGCGGCCCTCCCTCTCCAGTTCCGCGCGCACGGCGGCGAAGAAGTCCCGGGGGATCGCGCTGACGAAGCGGGGCCAGACGTACCGGGCGTTCCAGTCGCGGTGGATGTCCATGACCCAGCGGCACGGCGGCGCGTAGTCCCCGCCCACCGGGAGCAGCACGTTGCGGGTGAGGGCGACCGGCTTGAGCCGCTGGAAGAGCCGGTACGCGGCGGCCTCCGCCTCGGGCAGGGTGGGGGCGTTGTCGATGGCCCAGCCGGCTCCGTAGTGGTTGACCATGTAGGCGGTGAGCAGGCCGCGTCCCGAGGGGGCGATCCAGTCGAACTCGGCCGGGAACTGCATCCGGCCCGGGTCCCTCGGCTCCTCGCCGAACACCGACAGCGTCGGCCCCCACTGGTGGAACGGCCCGCGCGCCCACGAACTGGAGCTGACCCCCGCGTCCGCCATCAGCCCCGGGAACTGCGGGTCGTGCCCGAAGGCGTCCAGCTGCCAGGCGGTCTGAGGGGACGCCCCGATGATGCCGCGCTGGAAGCCGTCGCCGTACAGGGCGTTGCGGATCGTCGCCTCGGCGCCGGTGAGGTTGGTGTTGGGCTCGTTGTAGGTGCCGCCCATGATCTCGACGCGGCCGGTGCGGATCAGCTGCCGCAGGAAGGCGCGCTCCTCCGGGAAGGCGTCCCAGTACGGCTTGAGGTAGTCGACCTCCGCGAGCACGAAGGTGTACGCCGGGTCGCGGCGGGCCAGGTCGCAGTGGGCCCGGACCAGGCTCATGCCGGACTGGCCGCGCGAGTCGAAGGTGCGGGCGGGCAGGCCGGTGGAGGCGGGGTCGTCGGCGACGTCCCAGGTCTCGGTGTAGGCGCCCTGGGTGTTCCACCAGACGGGGTCGTAGTGGAAGTGGCTGACCATGAACATGGTCCAGCCGGGCTCGGCCGCCGTGAACTCGCCGGCGCGGGTGGTGACTTCCTCGCCGTCCGCCGCGGTGACCGTGATCACGCGGCGGTCGCCGGGGACCAGGTCCTCGCCGGTGACGGGGACCTCCGCGCGCACGGTGCCGCCCTCGCCGACGGTGGCCTCGGTGGTGCCGGTGAGGCCCGGGCCCTCGACGGTGAGCCGTACGGTCCGGCCCGGAGTGTGGCTCAGCTCGACGGCCACCACCTGGCGCGGCTGCTCGGTGGTCCCGGTGAAGAGCTCGGTCGACTCGACAGAGGTGACGCGCATGGGGCTCCTACGAGTGCTCTGGGGGAGCCCCATCCTGCACGGCAGGAGTGATTCAAACAACCATCTTCACGTCAACTTGGTGGTTCATCCATGCACCCTCGGCCAGATCACCTGGCCCGCCGGGACTTCACGGCGTGCTGCGGGGTGATGTGGTCGGTCAGCGCCAGCGAGGCGCTCGCCCGCTGGTAGGTGAGCTGGGCGACCCGGACGTACAGGCAGTCGACCAGCATCAGGACGGAGTGCCGGCTGCTGATGCTCTCGGCCCGGAAGCTGGTCTCCGAGGAGGACGAGATGAGCCGGATGTCGGCGGTCCTGGACAGGGGCGAGCGCGGGTCGGTGGTCAGGGCGATCGTGGTGGCGCCGCGCTCCTTGGCCATCTCGAACGGTTCGAGGGTCTCGCGGGTCGCCCCGGAGTGGGAGATGCCGATGGCCGCGTCCGCGGGGGTGAGCAGGGCCGCGGAGGTGGCGGCCGCGTGCACCTCGGTCCAGCCGCGGACCGAGCAGCCGATGCGGAACAACCGGGTCTCCGTCTCCTGGGTCACCGCGCCGCTGCCGCCGACGCCGTAGACGTCGATGCGCCGGGCGCGGGCCAGGGCCTGGGCCGCGCGCTCGAGCGCGTCGAGGTCGATCCGGTCGATGGTCTGCTGGATGGCCCGCAGGTCAGCCGTGCCGACGACCTGGACGACCCGTTCGAGGCTGTCGTCCGGTGAGATGTCCGGGCCGATCTCGGCGGTCCCCCAGTCGGACACCTCGCCCCGGCCGCGCTCCTGGGCAAGTTCGATCAGCAGGTGCTGGTAGGAGTCCAGTCCGATGGCCCGGCAGAAACGGGTCACCGTCGCCTGGGAGGTGCCGGTGCGGCGGCCCAGCTCGGCGGCCGAGCAGTGGGTGACGGCGGCCGGATCCTCCAGGATCAGCTCGCCGACCTTCCGCAGGGACCCCGCCAGCCGGGGCAGCTCGGTGCGGATCAGTGTGGTGACGTCCGTGGGAGGCATGGAAAGAAGGTACCAGCCACCCTTCGGGGCGCGGATTGAATACCAGGACCCGGCAGCGGCGCCCGAACCGGACCGATTGAAGACCGGGTACCGGTGTGATTTATTGATTCATCGATGGTGAAGTGTAGGGTGATTCAATCCATCAGTGGGGAGTGTGTCGCGTGTCCGTCGAGTCTGTGAGCGCCCAGGGGTTCGCGCGGGAGAGCCTCGCCGTCCTCCAGCACGTCATCGAATCCGCCCAGGGCGACGTGGCCGCGGCCGCGGACCTGGTCGCCGAGTGCGTCCGCGCGGAGGGTGTCGTCCAGGCCTTCGGCACGGGCCATTCGCAGGCCCTCGTCCTCGAACTCGCCGGCCGCGCGGGCGGACTGGTCCCGACCAACCGGCTGAGCATCGCCGACCTCGTCCTCTACGGCGGGGAGGACCCGTCGGTCCTCGACGACCCGCTCCTCGAACGCCGGGCCGGGGTGGCCGCCCGGCTCTACGAGCTGGCCGCCCCGAATCCCCAGGACCTGTTCGTCGTCATCTCAAACTCCGGCGTGAACAACGTCATCGTGGAGATGGCCCTGCACGCCAAGGAACACGGCCACCGCGTCCTGGCCCTCACCTCCCTCGCCCACACCCGGGCCGTCCCCGCCGCCCATCCCAGCGGCCGGAAGCTCGCCGACATCGCCGACGTCGTCCTCGACAACGCGGCCCCGCGCGGTGACTCCCTGCTCGAACTCCCCGGCGGCGGCTCGGTCTGCGCCCTGTCCACGCTCACCGGCGTGATGCTGGTCCAGATGACGGTCGCCGAGGCGGCCGGCCGCCTCCTCGCCGCCGGTGAGCGCCCGCCGGTCTACGTCTCGGCCAACGTGCCCGGCGGCTTCGAGGGCAACCTGGAGCTGGAGAAGAAGTACGCGGGCCGCATCCGCCGCACGGCGAGCTGAACCGACAGGCCCGCACGGACGGCCGGGGTCCCTCGCCGGGGCCCCGGCCGCTTCATGTCACGTCACCGGTACCGGCGTCAGCGCGACGGCCAGCGGATACGCCCCGGTCGTGAGCGGCGCCCCGACGGCACCGGACGCCGTGTCGACCGGGACCAGGGCGCCCGCGTCGGCGGTGGTGACGTACGCCGTGCCGCCGTTCCAGTCCAGGGCGACGTCGAAGGCGGACCTGCCGACCGTCACCGCCTTGCCGGGGGCGCCGGTGACCGTGTCGACGGGCGTGACGGTGTCACCGGTGCTGGGACTGACCCACAGCGTCCGGCCGTCCGGCGACAGGGCGAGACCGTAGGCCTGGCCGGAGACCAGGAGGGTCGGCTCGGTGTCGTTCGTGGCCGTGTCGATCGGAGTGACCGTGGAGCCGCCGGAGTTCGACACGTACACCGTCCGTCCGTCGGGCGCGGCCACGATGTTGAAGGGACTCGGGCCCACGGGGACGGCGGCACCGGCCTTCCGGGTGGCCAGGTCGACCGGGGTGACCGTGTTGTCCTTGATGTTGGGCACGTAGAGCGTGCGGCCGTCGGGCGTGATCGCCATGTTCTCGGGCCCGTTGCCGACCCGGACGGACGGGCCCGCGGTGAGGGCCGACGTGTCGACGGGCTGGACCGTGCCGTCCCCGTAGTTGGCGACCCAGAGGGTGCGGCCGTCGGGGGTGAGCGCCAGCCCGGCGGGGACCCGGCCGACCGGGACCGTGGCGGTGACCTTCCCCTGCGCCACGTCGATCACGCTGACCGTGTTCGAGCCCTGGTTGGCCGCGTAGGCGGTGCGCCCGTCCGCACTCGTCACGACCTCACCGGGATTGGCGCCCACGGCGATCTCCGTCGTCTTCCTCGACGACAGGTCGACGGAACTCACCGACGCCCCACTGAAGTCGGCCGTCAGCGCCCGCGGCGTGCCGGTGCCGTCGGTGACCTGGACGGGCAGCGCGCGGGAGAGCACTCCGTCGCCCGTCACCACGACCGAACGCACTCCGGCGGTCGTGCCCTCCCGGGCCGTGACGGTGACGGTCGCGGACGCGCTGCCCCCGGCCGGGACGGTCGCGGTGCCCTCGGCGGGCGTGGCGGTGACCCCGTCGGGGACGGTCAGCTTCCAGGAGACCGTCCGGGCGGCGGAGTCGGAGAAGGAGAGAGTCAGCTCGGCGGAGCCGCCCGGCTTCAGGCTGACGGAACCGGGCGCGAACGTGGCGTCCACGCCCGGGTCGGGCGCGTTCTCGGTCATCGCCGTGTAGAGGAACCGGTCCATCACGCCCGGGGACACCTGCTGGGGGATCGCGTCGAGTTCCTTGCGCTCGGCCCTCAGCCGGTTCCAGTACGTGGTGACCGCCTCGGTGTCGCCCCGCTTGCCGGCCAGCAGCAGGTCGACGGCCGTCCGCCCCGCGGTGCCGTAGCGGCCGAGCTTGTCCAGCCAGGGCGAGGTCTCCTGGAGGAACCCGGGGTTGTCGAGGCGGGCGCGGAGCGCGCCGGGCGTGGCGGCCATGTCGGCGAAGTACGACCGGAGCGCGGCGGCGGCCCGGTCGAGGCCGGAGCCCCCGTCGTAGGCCTTGCGGAACCGGGTGATGAGCGCGCTGAGCGTGGGGGACTCGGTCGGGTCCAGCTGGGACGAGTAGTTGTTCTCGGCGAAGATCCGCAGCCACTTGGCCGCGGCCGGTCCGGCGAGGTCGCGGACCGAGGCCAGGAAAGCGGCCCGCGGGTCGTAGGCGTCCGGGTTCCACAGGTAGGCGGCGGAGGTGAACAGGGCGATCCGGCTCGCCTCGCCCTGGACCATCGGGTTGGCGGTCACCCCGGCCGCCGCCTTCGCCACGCCGGGCTCGCGGCCGGTGTAGGGGCCGAGCAGCAGCCGGCTGGTGACGTAGTCGTTCACCGGGTAGTTGTCCCAGACCAGGATCGGATGGCCGTAGACCTCACGGGCCTTCGCGACCTGGTCGGCGGTGATGGCGGGCGCGATCACCCCGACGCCGGTCCACTCCACGACCACGGACGCGTCCAGCTTCTCGCGCAGCGCCTTCTTGTAGGGGGAGTCGGCGAGGTCGGAGTACTCGGTGGGGACCATCTCCAGCGGTTCCAGGCCGGAGTGGGTCGCGGAGAAGTCCCGCCACACCCGGTTGAGCAGCTGGGCCTGGGCCGTCCCTGCGGCGGCGCCGCCCGTGCCGAACTCCCGCTCGTCGGCCGCGCAGTTCCACTTGGTGTAGCTGATGTCGTCCAGCGGGATCGCGAACGAGCGCACGCCGATGGCGTACAGCGAGTCCAGCTTGCGGGTGAGGGCGTCGGTGTCGGCGTCCGAGGAGTAGCAGACGGACAGTCCGGGCGAGAGCGCGTAGGTGAAGCGGACGTGGTTGGCGTCGGCGCGGTCGGCCAGTTCCCTGAGTCCCGCCAGCTCGGCTGGCGGGTACGCGTCGCGCCACCGGGCGCGCAGGTAGGGGTCGTCCTTGGGGGAGTAGACGTAGACGTTCTGCTTGGTGCGGCCGTAGAAGTCGAGCTGGCTCAGCCGCTCCGCGTGTGACCAGGGCGTGCCGTAGAAGCCCTCGATCACCCCGCGCAGCCTGGCTGTGGGCCAGTCCCGGACGGTCACCTCGGGCACGGTCCGGGGGACCAGTTGACGCAGGGTCTGGGCGGCGTAGAAGGTGCCGGTGCGGTCGGCGCCGGACAGGGCGAGGAGGGTCCGGCCGTCCTTGCGGCCGGAGGCGAGGACGTAGCCGCCGGAGGGCAGCCCGGCGGGGGACGGGGCGCCCAGCCGCTTCAGGGCGGAGGCCGTCGCGCCGTTCTCGCCTGGGCCGCCGAGGAAGACGGTGAAGCCGGCCCGCGCGGGCGGCTTCTCGACCGTCACGATCCGCTCGGCCCCGGCCTCGCTCAGGACCTTCTCGACAAGGTGCCGGGCCGACGGGTCGGTCCCGCGGCCGACGACCGCCACGACCCGGTCGGGGACGGTGAACCGGCCGGGCCCCGCGTGCAGGCTCTGCGGCTGTGGCCAGACCTGCGGCAGGGCGGTCTTCGAGGGCCGGGCCGGCGCGGCTGCCGCGCCTGGCACCGGTGGGAGGGCGAGGCCGGCGGCGAGCAACAGCGCGACGGCCGGCAGGCGTCCGAGTCGCCGGGGAGGTCTCACACGGGGACGACGGGGCCCAGGGGCTGGGAACACGGGTGCTCCTTCCGGATGCCGCGGGCAGCGACGGCCCGGGCCAGAGAGGATGAGGTGAATGGAGCCACCGAGTGATGTTAGAGATGCTGAATCGATCAATCAATGGGGGTGGCGCGGCCCCGGGGAAGCTCAGGGCCGGGCGAACTCGAACCACACGATCTTGCCGGTGCTGAGCCGGGCCGCGCCCCACCGCATGGCCAGCCTGCTGACCAGGTACAGCCCGCGCCCGTTCTCGTCCGTGGGCCGGGCGCGCCTCAGGCGGGGCAGTTCGGGCGCGTCGTCGCCGATCTCGCAGCGCAGCACGTCGGTGCGCATCAGGCGGAGGGTGACGGGCCGTGAGGTGTGGCGCACGGCGTTGGTGACGAGTTCGCTGACGAGCAGTTCGACGGAGTCGCCGAGGTCCTCCAGGTTCCAGCGGGACAGGGTACGGCGGGCCAGCCGGCGGGCCCGGCCGGGGGCGGAGTCCTCCGGCTCCAGGGACCAGTACGCCACGTCGCCGGGCGCGATGCCGTCGAAGCGGGCGGCGAGCAGCGCGATGTCGTCGTCCCGGTCGCCGGGGCCCACCATGTCGAGGACCTCGTCGCACAGGGCTTCCAGCGCGGGGGGCCGGTCGGGTCCGGCGAGCCGGCCGGTGGTCCCCGCCTTCTCGCGCAGCTGCTCTATGCCGGTCCACACATCGCGCAGGCGGGACTCGACCAGGCCGTCGGTGTACAGCAGCAGCGTCGCGCCCCCCGGGGCGTCGAGTTCGACCGCCTCGAAGTCGACGCCGCCGACGCCGATGGGGGCACCGGGCGGCATGCGCAGCACCTCGGCCCGGCCGCCCGGGTGGAGCAGGACGGGCGGCGGGTGCCCGGCGTTGGCGATGGTGATGCGGTGCGCGACCGGGTCGTAGACGGCGTACAGGCAGGTCGCCATGTGCTCGGCGCCGAGGC
>NZ_WWIQ01000020.1:193906-267479 GCF_009862985.1 Streptomyces sp. SID5464
TCATGGAGTGGCCCATGACGTCGCCGACGACCAGGGCGACCCGGCTGCCCGGCAGCGGGATGGCGTCGTACCAGTCGCCGCCCACCCGGGCCGATTCGGCGGCGGGCAGGTAGCGGGCGGCGAGACGGATGCCGGGTGGGCTGGGCAGGGTCTCGGGCAGCATCGTGCGCTGGAGTTCGTCGGCTATGTGGGCCTCGCGGCCGTAGAGCACGGCCTTGTCGATGCCGAGGGCGCTGTGGGTGGCGAGTTGCGCGGCGACGAGGAGGTCGTTGATCTCGAAGGGCCTGCTCTCGGGGCGGCGCAGGAACAGGGCCGCGCCGATGACGCGGCGCCGGCCGCGCAGTGGGGCGAGGATCGCGCGCTGCCCGTCCGGCAGGGCGAACGCGCCGCCGTCGCCGACCAGTTCGGACAGTGCGCCGCGGCCGGCGGGGGAGTCGGTGAACACCGGGCGCACGCCCCGCAGCACCTCGGCGAGATCGCTGCCCGGCCGGACCTCGCACAGTTCGGGCGCGGGCAGTCCCGGCTCGGAGGACGGGAGGGCGCCCGTGTCCTCCTCCGCCGGGGCGCGGTCGGCCCGGTGCAGCCGCAGGACCAACGGGCCGGTGGGCCGCTCGTCGCCGACCGGCAGCGGCTCGCGCAGACAGACGAGGATCCCGTCCGAGAAGCTGGGCAGGACGGCCCGGCACAGGCCCGCCACGATCTCGTCCAGATCCATGGCACGGCTGATCCGCCGCGTCGCGGCGCCCACGAACCGCAGCCGGTCCGCGTCCTGCCGCACCGGTCCGGCGGCGGCTCGCGAGGCCGGGGGCGGCGCCGGGTGCGGGACCGGCGATGCCCCGCGCACGCCGAGCGCGGCATGAGCCGACAGCTCGCCGAGCACCTGCCGGTCCTCCGCACGGAAGACGTCCCGTTCGGGACGCCGCAGGAACAGGGCGGCGCCCACCGTGCCGTCGGGTCCGACCAGCGGGACGAGGAGAACCCGGTCCCCCCGCGGCACCCGGGAGTCCGGCCCCAGCAGCTCGCGCAGGGCAGGATCCAGATCACCGGAGTCCCTGCCCAGCGCCTCACCGGCGTCCAGGACCTTCGCCAGGACACCGGACGGCGCCATCGGGACGGTGACCGGCGCCGGCCCGCCCAGCACTCCGCCGAGCCCGTCCTGCGGGCCGGGATGCCACAGCGCACCGGTGTCGTCCGGCCGGCCGTCCACCGGGGACGAGGCCGGGCCGGAGGGCTGGGCGGGGATGGGGGACCGGCGCAACCCGGTCCCGCTCAGCCGCAGTTGCGCCTGCGAGGCCGTCGGGTCCGCGGGGCCCGGCGCGGCGTCGAGATACACGACGAGGGCGTCCGCGACGGACGGCACCGTCGCCCCGCAGAGCTCCTCCAGTACCTGCGCCGGATGCTCGGCGCGCGCGACGCGACGGACCGCGTGGGTGAGAAAGCGCTTGGGGTCGGGCCGCATCGCCCACATCCTCCGCGAGGCCCCGGGTTCTGTCCAGCCGCACGCGGCAGCAGCCGAGGAAGTCGCACAGCCCGAGCGCCGTGCGCGGGGAAACCGGCTCCGTCCGGACCATTGACGCGGCGGTGGAGCGCCCCGACACTGGCGTGACTACGTAGTCATACCCGGCCCGTTCATCCACGGTGCCGTCCCTGACTACGTAGTCCACCCCCTTGTCACTCCCGGGAGCGCGCATGACCACGAGCGGAGCCGAAGGCCAACCGGCCGCCGGTGGGCGCCGGCGACGCGGCCCCGGGATGACCGAGGTCGCGCGGGCCGCCGGGGTGTCGCAGAAGACCGTGTCGCGGGTCGTCAACGGCGAACCGCACGTCAGCCCGGAGGTGCGCGACCGCGTCCTGAGGGCCATCCGCGACCTGGCCTACCGTCCCAACACCGCCGCCCGGGCCCTGCTCCTCGGCCGCTACCGCCGGATCGGAGTGGTCTCGCTGGGCAGTTCGCTCTACGGCCCCTCGACCCTGCTCATCGCCCTGGAGCGGGCGATGCAGCGCGCCGGCTACTCCGTCGCCCTGGCCAGCACCCTGGAGGGGCAGAGAGTCTCGGTCGCCGTGGACGCGTTGCTCGAGCAGGGCGTGGACGGGATCGTGCTGTCCGAGCCCATCGACGACGGCACGCCGCTCAAGCTGAGCGCGGACGTGCCGGTGGTCAGCCTCGGCGAGGGCGTCGAGCTGACGCCCGGGACCAGTGCCGTGGTCGGCGGCGACGGTGTCGCGGCGGCCCGGATCGCCACCGAGCACCTGCTCTCCCTGGGGCACCGCACCGTCTGGCACCTGCCCGGCCCGCAGAACTGGTGGGCCGCCCGCGACCGCCTGCGCGGCTGGCGCGAGGCCCTCGCCGCCGCCGGCGCACCCGAACCGCCCCTGCCGTCACCGGGCGACTGGAGCCCGGCCTCCGGCTACGCCGCGGGACGGCAGCTCGCCCGACTCTCCGACGTCACGGCCGTGTTCGCCGCCAACGACGACATGGCCATCGGCGCTCTGCGCGCGTTCGCCGACGCGGGCCGCGCCGTCCCCGGCGACGTGAGTGTCGTCGGCTATGACGACATTCCCGCCGCCGCCTACCTCGCCCCGCCGCTGACCACCGTCCGGCAGAACTTCGCCGCCGTCGCCGACCGCGCCGTCGACGTACTGATCGCCCTGATCGAGGGCCGCCCCGCCCCGGCCGGACAGCCGGGCCAGGCAGTCGAGTTGACCGTACGGGCCTCCACCGGGCCGGTACGCGACCAGGGGCCCGCGCACGCCCGCCCGTAGCCGCACCACGTGAGGAGTCACGTGTGTACACCCCCATGCCCCCCAGCCCTCCGACCCGCCGCGCCCTGCTGCGCGGTGCCCTCGGCCTCGGTACGGCCGCCGCACTCTCCGCCTGCGGCGGCGCCGGCACCACGCCCCGCACCTCCGGCGACGTCACCCTCTCCCTGTGGACCCACGACCCGGGCTACGAGGAGTTCTTCGTCAAGGGCGTCCCGGAGGCCGACCGCGCCACCGACTTCCGCTACCACCTGAAGGTGACCCGCTCCGGCCCCCCGGACATCGTCACCAAGCTGCTCGCCCAGGCCGTCGCCGGACGCGGCACCCCCGATCTGGTGGGCTTCGAGATCGGCAGCTTCCCGCGCATGCTGCGCGGCGACATCTCCGAACGGCTGCTGCACGACCTCACCGCCGACGTCGAGGCCGTCCCCGGCCTCAAGGACGACCTGCTGCCGGCCCGCACCGCCCCCTTCAGCAAGGACGGCCGCCTCTACGCCTTCGACTCGGACACCCCGATGGTCGTCTACTTCTACCGCGACGACCTCTTCGCCGCATACGACCTCCCCGCGGACGCGGCGACCTGGGAGGAGTTCGCCGAGGCCGGGGCCCGGGTGTACCGGGACCACCGCGCCTCGCTGTGCGTCGTCTCCACGGCGGGCAGCGACCCGACCCAGGTCGTGCAGTCCTTCCAGATGCTGCTCTACCAGCGCGGCGGCGCGTTCTTCGACGCCGACGGGAAGCTGCTCCTCGACTCGCCGGAGGCCGAGGAGGTGCTGCGGTTCCTCTGCGAGGGGCTGCGCAGCGGCTTCGTCATCGACGTGTCCGACTACTACGGGGCCGCCATGCAGGCCGCTCTGAAACGAGGCCGGGTCATCGGCCTGCCCATGGCCATCTGGTACAAGAACTACGGCCTGGCGCCCAACGTGCCCGAGCAGAAGGGCAGGTGGCGGGTGCGCGACCTGCCCCGGTTCAGCAAGGGCGGCGGGGTGACCGCCGCGCTCGGCGGCACCGGCTTCGGCGTCGTCAAGGACAAGGCCAACACCCGCGCGGCCACCGAGTTCCTCTTCAAGACCTGGCTCACCCACGACGGCCAGGTCCGCCGCTTCACCGAGACCGGCTACCTGCCCACCCGCCGGTCCGTCTACGAGGATCCGCGCCTGGGCGCCTACACGGACGACTTCTGCGGCGGGCAGCGGCTCTTCGGCCTCTACCGCTCCCTGCTGCCGGACGTACCGCCGTTCCACCAGAGCCCGGACCAGTCGATCCTCTACGACGTCCTCGCCGGCAACCTGCTGCGCGCCTACCGCGGCGGCATCACGCCGCGTCAGGCCCTGAAGCAGACCGCGGCGGACTACCGCGACCAGGCCGGCCGATAGGAGTGCGACCGACATGACCACCACCGTCGCCGGCCCACCCGGGACGACCCGCGACCACACCGGCCCGGACCGGGAAGCACGGCGCCCCCACCGGACCTGGGCGCCCTACCTCTTCATCTCGCCCTTCTACCTCCTCTACGTCCTGTTCCTGCTGATCCCGGTCGGCGCCTCGCTGTGGCTGAGCCTCACCGAGTGGGTGGGGCTCGGCACCCCGCGCTGGGTGGGGCTGCGGAACTACCGGCTGCTCGCCACCGACATCAGCTTCCACCGGGCCCTCGGCAACACCGCCGTGTTCGTGCTGGTCGCGGTGTGTGTCGTCGTTCCCCTGGCGCTGCTGATCGCCCAGGCCCTCAACACCCGGGGCCTGCGCGTACGGGACCTGTGGCGCACCGCCTACTTCGTGCCGATCGTGGTCTCGCCCATCCTCGTCGCCCTCGTCTTCGGCCTGATCTTCGACCGGCAGTTCGGGCTCGCGAACGCGGTGCTGCGCGCCCTGTTCGGCACCGGCGGCGTCGACTGGCTCGGCGATCCGAGCCTGGCGAAAGCGAGCATCGCCCTGGTGATGCTGTGGCGCTGGACCGGCTACCTCACCGTCTTCTTCCTCGCCGGGCTCCAGAACGTGCCCCGGGAGCTGTACGAGGCCGCCGCCCTCGACGGCGCCGGGCGGCTGCGCATCTTCACCACCGTCACCCTGCCGGCGCTGAAGCCGGTGACGGCGTTCGTCGTCGTCACGTCCTTCATCGGCGCGGCCCAGATCTTCGAGGAGCCGTACCTGCTGACCGGCGGCGGGCCGGCCGAGTCCACCCTCTCCGTGACCATGTTCATCTACCGGGCGGCCTTCCAGCGCCAGCAGTTCGGCTACGCCGCCGCCGCGGCCGTCGTCCTCTTCGTCCTCGTCTTCGGCCTCAGCCGGCTCTTCAACCGTCTCCTCGGCATCGGGAGGGCCGCCTCATGACCCGCACCCGCGCACCTCTCTACGGCGCACTCGTCCTGCTGCTCCTGGGCTTCCTCGCCCCGCTGCTGTGGGCGCTGAGCGGCTCGTTCAAACCGCGCGGCGACATCTTCGGCTACCCGCCGGAGTTCGTCCCCGACCCGTTCACCCTCGACAACTACCGGACCCTGCTCACCGACCAGCCCTTCGGCCGCTGGTTCCTGATGAGCACGGTCGTCGCCGTCGTCGCCACCACCGTGTCCGTCTTCGTGTGCGCGCTGGCCGGCTACGGCTTCGCCAAGTTCCGCTTCGCCGGCAAGCGGCTGCTGTTCGACGTCATGTTCAGCTCGTTGTCGATCCCGTTCGCGGTGATCCTCGTGCCGCTCTTCGTGGTCCTGGTCAAGACCGGGCTCGGCAGTCCGTGGTTCGCGCTGATCGTGCCGTGGGTCGCGCCCGCGTTCGGGATCTTCATGATGCAGCAGTACATCGTGCAGTCCATCCCGGACTCGGTGCTGGAGGCCGCCCGGATCGACGGGGCGAGCGAGTTCGGCATCTTCCGGACCATCGTGCTGCCGCTGCTGCGGCCCGCGCTGGGCGCCCTGGCCGTCTGGCAGTTCCTCCAGAGCTACAACAGCTTCCTGTGGCCGCTGGTGCTGGTCTCCGACAGCTCCCAGTACACCCTGCCGCTCGGCCTGCAGACCCTGTTCGTGTCGGAGCAACGGCAGTACGACCTCGTGCTCGCCGGAGCCGTCCTCGCCGTCCTGCCCGCCGTCGCCCTCTTCGTGCTGCTGCGCAAACAGCTGCTCGAAGGCCTGTCCACGGGCGCGGTCAAGGGCTGACGCCCGCTCGGTCCAGCTGAAGGAGAAGAATGTTCGAGCTGCCTCGGCGCGTCCTGTTCGGCGCCGCCTACTACCACGAGTACCAGCCCTGCGATCGCCTCAAGGACGACCTCGACCTGATGGCCGAGGCCCGCTTCTCGGTGATCCGCGTCGGCGAGTCCGTCTGGTCCACCTGGGAGCCCGAGAACGGCCGCTTCGACCTCGACTGGCTCCAGCCGATCCTGGACGGCGCCCACGAGCGGGGCATCTCCGTCATCCTCGGGACGCCCACGTACGCGGTACCGCCCTGGCTGGCCCGGCAGTACCCGGAGATCGCCGGGGAGAGCCGCACCGGTGAGCGCATCGGCTGGGGCGCCCGGCAGGAGGTCGACTTCACCCACCCGGCGTTCCGCTTCCACGCCGAGCGGATCATCCGCAGGATCACCGAACGGTACGCCGACCACCCGGCGGTCATCGGCTACCAGGTCGACAACGAACCCGGCCTGCACCTCTTCCACAACCACGGCGTCTTCCAGCGCTTCACCGACGAACTGCGTGAGCAGTACGGCGACGTGGAGACCCTGAACCGCGAGTGGGGCCTGGTCTACTGGTCGCACCGGCTGTCCACCTGGGCGGACCTGTGGACCCCGGACGGCAACGCCCAGCCGCAGTACGACCTGGCGTGGCGGCGCTTCCAGGCCCGGCTCACCACCGAGTTCATCGCCTGGCAGGCCGACATCGTCCGCGAGTACGCCCTCCCCGGCCAGTTCGTCACGACCTGCATCTCCTACGACCGCCAGGGCGTCGAGGACGACCGGCTCACCGACCGCCTCGACGTCACCGCGGGCAACCCGTACTACACGATGCAGGACGCCCTCGCGCTGCCCGACCCGGGCGGCGCCGGGCAGAACTGGACGACCAACGGCACCTGGGCGCTGTACCGCAGCGCCGACCGCATGTACTCCTCACGCCAGGAGCCGTTCCTGGTCACCGAGACCAACGCGCAGGCCATCAGCGGGCCGTGGGACAACCGCCCGGCCTACGACGGCCAGTGGCGGCAGGCCGCCTGGGCGCTGATCTCCCGCGGCGCCTCGATGATCGAGTACTGGCACTGGCACACCCTGCACTTCGGCACCGAGACCTACTGGGGCGGCATCCTCCCGCACAACGGGCGGCCCGGCCGCGTCTACCGCGAACTGGCGGCGCTGGGCGGGGAGCTGGAGAAGGCCGGCGACCTCGTCGCGTCCCTCACCCCGGACGCGGACGTGGCCTTCCTCTACGACGGGCCCAGCAAGTGGGCGCTCCAGGGCCAGCCGCCGCTGGCCGGTCCCGACGGGGGCCCGGACGGGCGGTCGTACGAGAGGATCTTCGACGCCTTCTACCGCGGTGCCTTCGACGCGGGCCTCCAGGCGCGCGTCCTGCACCCCGGGCAGCTCCCGGACGCCGATCTGCCGCCGCTCCTGGTCGTCCCCGCCTACTACGCCGCCGACGACACCGTCCTGGACCGGCTCCGTGCCTACGCCGAGGCCGGCGGCCATCTCGTGCTCGGGCCCCGCACCGGTTACGGCGACACCGAGGCCAGGGCCCGCACCGACCTCCAGCCCGGCCGGCTGGCCGAGGCGGCCGGGGTGACGTACGACGAGTTCAGCAACCTCGGCGATCCGCTGCCCGTCACCGGCACGGAATCCCTCCCCCTCCCGGCCGACGCGCACGCCCTGCACTGGGCGGACGGGCTGCAGCCGCAGGGCGCCGAGACGCTGGCGGCGTACGTGCATCCGCACTTCGGACGCTGGCCCGCGGTCACCACGCACCGCCACGGCGCCGGGCGCGTCACCTACGTCGGCACCGTCCCCGACCCGGTCTTCGCCCGGGCCCTGTTCGACCGGTACGCCCCGGAGGGCGCCTGGCGCCCCGCACACCCGAGCGTCACGGCCACCTCGGCGACCGCCCGGGACGGCCGCCGGGTGCGCTTCCTGCACAACTGGTCGTGGGAGGAGGTGTCCGTGCCGGTGCCCACCGCCCTGCGGGAGGTGCTGTCGGAGACGGTGTACGGCGACGCGGTACCGCTCGGACCCTGGGACGTGAAGGTGCTGGTGGAGGAGGCGGTGCTGACGGACAGCTGACCGCCCGGGGGCCGTCCCCGGGTGCCGCCGGGGCACCTTGCCGTCAGAGGATCCTGCGGTGCACGAGGGTCGACAGGACGAGGGCGCCCGGCAGGAGCGGGAGCCACACCGTCAGAACGCGGTAGCCGATGACGGTGGCCGTGGCCGTGGCCACGGGGGCGCCGAACGCGGCCATGGTGAAGACGAGCGCGGCGTCCACGGGGCCGATACCGCCCGGCGCGGGCACGGCCCCGACCGCGGTGCCGGCCACCAGCAGCGCGAGGATCACCTGCGTCCACGACAGGGGCAGCCCGAGCGAGAAACCGACCGTGGCGATCACACTGCCCTGGAGCAGCGGGGTGGCGGCCGCTCCGCCCCACAGGGCGAGCACACGGCCGGGCCGGGTGTGCAGCTCGCGGGCGTCGGTCAGCGCGGTGCGCAGGAAGCCGACGACGGGGCGGCGCAGCGCCCGTACGGTCACGAGCGTCACGGCGGTCGCGGCCAGCGCGAGCAGCGCGCCGCCCGCCGCGAGGAGCAGGGTGTGGTCGTCCGGGACGAGTGCACCGAGCCGCAGTACGTCCGGGAACGCCACCAGGAACGTGAACAGCACCACCGTCCTGGCGACCGGTTTGGCCAGGGAGTACAGGGCGAGGGAGGCGGTGGCCCGGGGGAGGGGGATGCCGCGGCGCTGGAGGAAGCGCAGGGTGACGGCGTGCGCGCCGAGGCCCGCCGGCAGCACCTGGTTCGCGGCACCGGCGGCGAACTGCGAGGCCACCAGCAGCCCGGGCGGCAGCCGCTCCGGCAGGGCGCCCTGCCGGACACAGGCGGCGGCCACCCACGTCAGACACGTGCAGGCGAACGCGGCGAGCAGCCACCAGGGATCGGCCGAGGCCAGCCGGGCAGCGCCCTGGAGCGCCGCCCGCCGGTCGGTCAGGGCCCACCCCCCGACCAGCAGCAGCGGAAGCAGGGCCAGGGCGGGCCGGACGAGCCGCGCGGCGGCGGGGGAGCGGCGGGGCGGTGCGACGGGGAGCGGGGCGGGGAGCGTTTCGAGCCGAAGCCGGGACACGGCGTACGTCGTCCTTCCGCGTCACGCCCGGGGACGGGGCGGACGATGCAGGGCGAGTCAGGGGACGCCGGAAACGTGCCCGGCCGGCGTGACGCCCCGGTGTCAGGCAGCGGAAGCGAGAGGGGCGGGAGAACGACAGGGCCGATTCCGCGACAGCGGAGCCGCCTACGCGGCGACGGCCCCCGTCCCGGCCACCGGGAACCCCGGGCTCCGCAGTACGCGCCCGGCCGCGTCCACCGCGAACACCTCGCAGTTCTCGCGGGCCGCCGCCCACTCGACGCCCTGGGTGCCCAGGGCGAACGCCGCGGTCGCGACCGTGTCCGCCTGGGTCAGGGTGGGGGCCACGACGGTCATGCTGAGGAGACCGGTCGCCGGCCGGCCCGTGCGGGCGTCGAAGATGTGGTCGCCGCGTTCGTAGCGGGCGGAGGTCGCGACGGCCCCGTCCGTGAGGTCCAGGACCGTGCAGAGCCGGTCGGCGCGCTCGGGGTGGCGTACGCCGACGCGCCAGGGGCCGCCGGAGGCGATCACGTCGCCGCCCGCGTTGAGGCAGAAGCGCCGCGCCCCGGCCGTCCGCAGCAGCTCCGCTCCCTTCTGCACCGACCAGCCCTTCACCACGGCGCAGGGGTCGAGGCCGCGGCCGGGCAGCCGGACGTCGAAGGCGCCCCCGGTCGCGATCCGGTACTCCTCGCACAGGTCCAGGACCTCGCGGAGCGCAGGACTGGGGTCCGGGACCTCGCCCCGGTCCAGCCGTGCCACCTCGCTGTCCGGGCGGAACGGGCTGAACCGCGCGTCCACCTCGCGCAGCCAGGCGAAGAAGCCGTCCACGGGCGCCCCGGGGAAGCCCTCGTCGTCGATCCGTACCGACACCGGGAACCCCATGACGTGCTCGACGCGCCGCATGCCGTCAGCCCCTCGCGTCGATCGCGGCCTGGAGCGACTCCTTGTAGCCGTCGCTGGTGATGGTGGCACCGGACACCGCGTCGATGTCGGCGCTCTGCGCCTGGAGCGTCTCCTCGATCAGCTTCGGCACGGCGGCCCTGGTCTGCGGATGGTTCGGCTGCTGGAGCATCCGCACCGAGGCGATCCGGTCGCCGGAGAAGGTGACCTGGACCTGCACCGGACCCTTCTCGGTGTCGAGCGTCGAGCCCGACACGACCGTGGTCGTGGTGCCGCCCGACGAGGAGACCGAGGGGGTCGACGCGGGCGCGGCGGCCTCCGTGGTGGACGACGACCCGGTGTCGTGCGACGGCGCGTACCGCCAGACGGGGATCAGGCCCGCGACGCTCAGGACGAGGACGGGTAGGGCTCGCTTCACGGTGTTCTCCTCGTTCCCGTCAGCCGGCCAGGCTGAAGCGCTCGAAGTGGGTCTGCGTCCTGGGCACGCCCAGCTCGCGCAGGCTGCCGAGCACCGCGTTCATCATCGGCGGCGGGCCGCACAGGTACACGTCCCGGTCGGCGATGTCCGGCACCAGACGCGCCAGCTCCCGCGGCGCCAGCCGGTCGGGCACCGGAGGCCCGGTGACCAGGTGCAGCTCGGCACCCTTGGCGAGCGCGAGTTCGCGCAGTTCGTCGTAGAGGACGGCGTCCCGGTCCGTGGCCACCCGGTAGATCACGACCGCGTGGCCGTGCAGTTCCTCCAGCAGGGCCCGGATCGGGGTGACACCGACACCACCGGCGATGAGCAGGGCGTCCGGGCGGGTGCGGTGCAGGGTGGTGAAGGCGCCGTAGGGCCCCTCGGCGAACACCCGCGTGCCGGCCTTGAGGTGCCGCAGGGCCGCGCTGCCGTCGCCGGCCCGCTTGACGGTCAGGCGCAGCGTACGGCCGTCCGGCGCGGCGGACAGCGAGAACGGGTTGGCCTGCCACCAGCGGTCCCTGGTCAGGAACCGCCACAGGAAGAACTGTCCGGCGCGGGCGGGCAGCCGGTCCAGGTCGCGGCCCGTGACGTAGACCGAGACGACGTCGTCGTTCTCGGGGACGACGGCCGTGACCCGGAGCCGGTGGCGGAGGTTGCGCCACAGCGGCAGCACCAGCCGGCCCGCGAACACCGAGGCGAGGGCCACGCCCCACACGGCGTACCAGTAGGTCCTCGCCACCGACGACGAGGTGAACGTCGTGCCCGCCGCGACCTGGTGCGTGAACGCCAGCACCACCGCGACGTAGGTGTACAGGTGGATGAAGTGCCAGGTCTCGTACGCCAGCCGGCGCCGGGCGTAGCGGGCCGAGACCACGCCGACCACGATGATGATCGCCAGGGCGGTGATCGCGCGCAGCACGCCCTCGACGGTCTCCGCGAGATCCACCAGCTGGTTCACCGGGTCCAGGGACGAGGACTGCGCGTAGCCGAAGACGATGAACACGACGTGGGCCAGCAGCAGCCACAGCACCGAGAAGCCCGTCCAGCGGTGCCAGGACGTCAGCCGGTCCATGCCGATCCGCCGGTCGAACCACGGCAGCCGCGCCACCAGCAGCAGCTGGAACGCCATGAGCAGCGCCCCGTACAGTCCCGCCAGCCGCCCCAGCACGATCAGCGTGTTCGAGGCGAAACCGGCCTGGACGAAGAAGACGGTCACGACGACCGCGTTGGCCAGCAGCACCGCGTACAGGCCGGTGCGGCCCAGCACTCCGGGGCGCACACCCGGGCGGGACGCCGCGGGGCGTTCTTGGAGGGTCGTCACGTTCGGCAGCTCCTTGATCGGATCCTGGGATACCGAGCTTGTCGCGGGGGAGCTGTCGGAATGCTGTCGCCCAACTTTCAAGTATTTATCGATCCGGCGGCGAAGGGGCGGACGGCTATGGCGGCACCGGACACGTGCAGCACTATGAGCGGGTGGAAAAAGTACGACTCCTCGTCGTCGACGACGACCCGCCCATCGCCGACCTCGTCGCGACCGTCGCCCGCTACGAGGGCTGGGAGGCGGTCACCGCGTACTCCGGCGAGGACGCGCTGAAGCGGGCCGCCGAGTTCCACCCGGACATCGTGGTGCTCGACCTGATGCTGCCCGGCGTCGACGGCTTCGGCGTCCTGGACCGGCTGCGCGCCTCCGGCACGATGGTGCCGGTGGTGTTCCTCACCGCGCGCGACGGCGTCGCCGACCGGGTCGCGGGCCTGACCCGGGGCGGCGACGACTACCTGGTCAAGCCGTTCGCCGTGGAGGAGCTGATGGCCCGGTTGCGGACCGTGCTGCGGCGCAGCGCCGGCCCCGCCTTCCAGCGGTCCGTGCTCCAGGTCGGCGATCTGACCATGGACGAGGACACCCGCGAGGTGCGGCGCGGCGAGAACGCGCTGTCGCTGACCCCGACCGAGTACGAGGTGCTGCGCTACCTGATGCGCAAGTCGCCCACCGTGCTCACCAAGGCGCAGATCCTCGACCACGTGTGGGAGTACGGCTTCGGCGGCCGTTCCAACGTCGTCGAGCTGGTCATCAGCCGGCTGCGCCGCAAGCTCGACGAGACGGACGACGGCGGCGCGCCGCTGATCCACACCGTGCGGGGATTCGGGTACGTACTGCGGCAGGCCTCCGAGTGATCACCCGGCTGCGGCGGGCCTACCGCAGGATGCGCCTGGGCACCCGGCTGGCCCTGGGCCTCGGCGCCCTGTCGCTGGTCGTGTTCGCCGTCGTCGGCACGGCCCTCACCACGTACATGCGGGACTACCTGTCGGCCCAGCTCGACACCCAGCTGGCGCAGGCCCAGATCGCCCAGTCCAAGAGCATCGCCGACTACGGCACGCTCTCGGGCAAGAAGTACTACAGCTGGTTCTACGCCGTGTACGACGTGTCCAACGGACCGCCCGAGCTCCGCAGACCGGAGGATCCGGCCGATCTGCCGAAGGACGTCGACGACTTCGCCGCCCTGGCCTCGGCCCAGACCGCCGCGCACAAGGAGCTGTTGCGCACCGAGCACCTCAGGGGCGCGGGCACCTACCGGCTGCGCGCCTGCGAGGTCGAGCCCGGGGTGGTCCTGGTCAGCGCCGCGCCCATGGCGGACATCGAGGACACGGTCGGGCAGCTGATCACCATCCAGGTCGTCACCTTCGCGCTCGCGCTGCTCGCGCTGGTGGTCTTCGGCCGCCGGATGCTGCGCCGCGGGCTGAAGCCGCTCAGCGACATGGCGTCCACCGCGCACGGCATCGCCTCGCACGACCTGACCGAGTCGGCGGCCCGGCTGCCGCTGCGCGCCGACGGCCGGGACGGCGGCCCGGAGGTGGACGAGCTGCGGACCGCCTTCAACACGATGCTGGAGCACATCGACGACTCCCTCGCCGTGCGCGCGGAGGCCGAGCAGCGGCTGCGCCGGTTCGTCGCGGACGCCTCGCACGAGCTGCGCACCCCGCTGATGTCGGTACGCGGCTACGCCGACCTGTTCCAGTACGCCGCCGCCAACGCCCCCGAGGAACGCGACCGGCACCTGGCCAGGCTGCGCGCCGAGGCCGCCCGGATGGGCATCCTCCTGGACGACCTGCTGCTGCTCGCCCGGCTGGACGCGGCGGAGGCGGAGGCGCCGCTGCGGCTGGAGGACGCCGACCTGGTGGAGCTGGTCCAGCAGGCCGCCGACGCCTTCCGGGCCGGCCGGCCGGACCACCCGCTGACGGTGACCACCGGCCCGGCGGCGCTCACGGTGCGACTGGACCCGCAGCGCGTCCGGCAGGTCCTGGACAACCTGCTCGCCAACGCCGCCGTGCACACCCCGCCCGGAACGCCGGTGTCCGTGGACGTCACCGTCGCCTCCGACACCGCCCTGGTCCGGATCGCCGACGCGGGTCCCGGCATCCCGGCCGAGGACCAGGAGCGCGTCTTCGACCGCTTCTACCGCGTCGACAAGGCCCGCAGCCGCGACCGCGGCGGCAGCGGTCTCGGCCTCGCGGTCGCCCAGTCCCTGGTCCGGGCCCACGGCGGCCGGATCGAGCTGAACAGCGAACCGGGGGCGACGGTGTTCACCGTGCGCCTGCCGCTGAAGGAGACGGGTCTTACGGACCGTTGAGACGCGCCCTCTAGACTCGACCGGCAACAGCCCGTACGACCATGGCCAAAAGTCTCCGCCAACCGAAGGGCCCCGGCGTCTTGATACGGATCGATTCAGTCACCAAGCGGTACCCGGACGGCACGGTGGCGGTCGACCGGCTCTCGCTGGAGATACCCGACCGCTCGATCACCGTCCTCGTCGGACCGTCGGGCTGCGGCAAGACGACCACCCTGCGGATGATCAACAGAATGGTCGAACCGAGCGAGGGAACGATCCTCCTCGACGGCGAGGACATCCAGCGGCAGCCCGTCACCACCCTGCGCCGGTCCATGGGTTACGTCATCCAGAACGCCGGCCTCTTCCAGCACCGCACGATCGTCGACAACATCGCGACCGTGCCCCGCATGCTCGGCTGGGGCAAGCAGAAGGCCCGGGCACGGGCAGCGGAGCTGATGGAGCGGGTCGGGCTCGACGCCGCGCTCGCCAAGCGGTACCCGTACCAGCTGTCCGGCGGCCAGCAGCAGCGCGTCGGCGTGGCCCGGGCCCTGGCCGCCGACCCGCCGGTGCTGCTCATGGACGAGCCGTTCTCGGCGGTCGACCCGGTGGTGCGCAAGGGACTCCAGGACGAACTGCTGCGCATCCAGGACGAGTTGGGCAAGACCATCGTCTTCGTCACCCACGACATCGACGAGGCGATCAAGCTCGGCACGATGGTCGCCGTGATGCGCACCGGCGGCCACCTCGCCCAGTACGCGCCCCCGGCCGAACTGCTGTCCAGCCCCGCCGACGCCTTCGTCGAGGACTTCCTCGGCGGCGACCGCGGCATCCGGCGGCTGTCGTTCTTCCCGTCGGCACCGCTCGAGCTGACGAGCGACCCGGTGATCCCGCTCGACGCCACCGCCGAGCAGATCGCCGCCCCCGACGCCCCCTACCTCCTGGTCACCGACGCGGACGGCCGGCCGCTCGGCTGGAGCGCCCCGCGTGACCTGGTCGCGGGGGAGATCCGGCCGGACCGGCTGCTGTCCCACGGGCGGCCGTTCGTGCCCGGCACCGACTCGCTGCGGGTCGCCCTCGACTGCGCGGTGCTGTCGCCGACCGGCTGGGCCGTCGCCGTGGACACCGGCGGGCGGGTGACCGGCGTCGTCTCGCAAGCCACCATCGGCGAGGCGATCCGCACCGCCCACGCGGCGGGGCGCGACGACGAGAAGGTCGCCGGATGAGCGACTTCCTCCACGACTTCTTCGACATCCCGAGCGACCTCCAGCACAGCTGGATCGGGCTGGTCGGACTGCACTTGAGAGAGGCCCTGCTGCCGGTCGCCGCCGGACTGCTCCTCGCGCTGCCGACCGCCCAGCTCTGCGTGCGCTTCCGCTGGCTCTACCCGCCCGTCCTCGGCGTCACGACCGTGCTGTACGCCATCCCGTCGCTGGCGTTCTTCGTCGTCCTCATCGACTACACCGGGCAGACCGAACTCACCGTGATGATCCCGCTGGCCGTGTACAGCCTGGTGGTGCTCGTCCCGGCGATCGTCGACGGGGTGCGCTCGGTGCCGCAGGAGACCCTGTCCGCGGCCACCGCCATGGGCTTCGGGCCCGTACGGCGGTACTTCCAGGTGCAGTTGCCGATCGCGGTCCCGGCGATCATCGCCGGCCTGCGGGTGGCGACCGTGTCGAGCATCTCCCTCGTCAGCGTCGGCATGCTGATCGGCAACCAGGGCGCGCTCGGCAACCTGCTGCACGACGCCCAGATCTACAACCGGCCCGAACTGACCTGGAACTCCGTGATCACCACGGCCCTCCTGGCGATCCTCGTCGACGCCCTGCTGGTCCTCGTGCGCGTGCTGCTGACGCCCTGGATGCCCAGCGGCACGGCCGGCCGCAAGCAGGCGCCCGCACTCAAGGACGCAGACCGGTGAACGTACTCAACTTCGTCAACTCCTTCTTCAGCGACAGCGCCCACTGGCAGGGCTACGACGGCATCCCGGCCCGCCTCGGGGAACACGTCCAGTACACCTTGGAGGCGCTCGCCCTCGCCGCCGCCATCGGACTGCCGATCGGCCTGGTCACCGGCCACTACGGGCGCGGTGGGAACGCCCTGTCCCTGGTCGCCACCGCCGGCCGGGCCCTGCCCAGCTTCGGCCTGCTGGTGCTGATGACGACCCTGCTGGGCTTCGGGATGCTGCCCGTGATGATCCCGCTGGTCGTCCTCGCCGTCCCGCCGATCCTGGTCACCACCTACGAAGCGATGCGGTCCGTCGACCCCTCGCCGGTGGACGCCGCCCGCGGCATGGGCATGCACGAGTCCCGGATCCTCTTCCAGGTCGAACTGCCGGTCGCGCTGCCGCTGATCCTCAGCGGCCTGCGCTCGGCGGCCATCCAGATCGTGTCGACGGCGACCATCGCCGCGTACGTCAGCCTGGGCGGCCTCGGCAGGTACATCGTCGACGGCCTCTACCAGCGCGACTACGAGAAGGTGGTGGGCGGCGCGACGCTGGTCGCCGTCCTGGCGCTGGTCACGCTCGCGCTGTTCTGGGCGGTGGCACGGGTCGCGGTGTCGCCGGGCGTGCGCAGGAGTTGAGACGCACGGGGACGCGGGCTGCCGCAATCCGCCGCACATCGACGCCGATTGGTGACCAGGCTGCTCTTGACTGACCGAATATGGGCTGGCTTGGATCAATGGGTGATTACTACGGCGAAGAGCAGCACCCGGTCCATCACGAGGCACCCCGGCGCGGCCGCAGTCGCGCTCGCCGCGACGGCAGCTCTTCTCGGAGGCTGTTCCTCCGGAGGCACCTCCGACGACCCGCTCAAGGGCGGCGGAGCGGAGAGCGGCACCGTCGTGGTCGGCTCCAACAACTTCGCCGAGAGCATCCTGCTCGCCGACATCTACGGCGAAGCCCTCAAGGCCAAGGGCATCAAGGTCACCTACAAGCCCAACATCGGCAGCCGTGAGACCACGTACGGTCTGATGAAGAACGGCACCATCACCGTGCTGCCGGAGTACAACGGCTCCCTGCTGGCGTACCTCGACGCCAAGGCCAAGCCGAAGACGGTCGAGGAGACCACGACCGCGATCAACGGCAAGCTCGACTCCGAGCTGGAGCTGCTGAAGCCCTCGGCCGCGCAGAACAAGGACTCCGTGACCCTCAACGCGCAGACCGCGAAGAAGTACGAGCTCACCTCGGACTCCTCCATCGGCGACCTCAAGGACATCGCCAAGGACCTGGTCTTCGGCGGCTCGCCGGAGTTCCAGACGCGGCACCAGGGCCTGGCGGGCCTGAAGTCGGTGTACGGGCTGGAGTTCAAGTCCTTCAAGTCCCTCGACGCGGGCGGGCCGCTGACCCAGGCGGCGCTGAAGAAGAACACCGTGCAGGCCGCGGACGTCTTCACCACCGACCCGACCATCGCCCGGGAGAAGTTCGTCGTCCTGAAGGACCCGGAGAACCTCTTCGGCTTCCAGAACGTGCAGCCGCTGGTCCGCAAGGGCGAGCTGTCCAAGGAGGGAGTCGAGGCGCTCGACGCGGTCTCGGCGAAGCTCGACACGAAGGCGCTGCTCGAACTGGACGCGCAGGTGCAGCTGGAGAAGAAGGACCCGCTGGACGTGGCCAAGGCGTGGCTGAAGTCGGCGGGCCTGGACTGACCCTCCCCCAGGGGGTGTCCGCAAGGTCCCGCCTGCCCCGCGACCTTGCGGACACGCCCTAGCCCTGCACCGCTGTTGCGATCAGCTGGTCGATCAGGGCGATCAGCACGTCCCGGCAGGACTCGCGGTCCCGCGCGTCGCACAGCAGCACCTGCACGTGCTCCGGCACCGCGAGTGCGTCCCGGATGTCCTCGGCCGGATACGGGTGTTCCCCGTGGAAGCCGTTCACCCCGACGACGAACGGGATGCCCCGGCGTTCGAAGAAGTCGATCGCGGCGAAGCTGGACTCGGGTCTGCGGACGTCGACCAGGACCACGGCACCGAGCGCGCCGAGGGCCAGGTCGTTCCACATGAACCAGAACCGCTGCTGCCCCGGCGTACCGAACAGGTACAGCACCAGGTCCCGGCTGATGGTGATCCGGCCGAAGTCCAGGGCCACGGTGGTGGCCCGTTTCTCCTCGATACCGTCCAGGTCGTCGACGCCCAGACCTGCCATGGTCAGGGGTTCCTCGGTGCGCAGCGGGGCGATCTCGCTGACCGACCCGACCATGGTGGTCTTGCCCACGCCGAAGCCGCCGGCGATGAGGATCTTGACCGTGTCGGGTGCCGAGGACGCGTCGGTGGCGACGTCAGAGCCGGCCAAGGCCGTCCCTCACTTTCTTCAGCAGGTCCAGGTCCGGAGTGGTACGGGATACGAGGCGGGGCGGACGGACGGTGATCCGGCCCGCCTCCAGCAGGTCGCAGAGCAGGATGACGACCACGCTCACCGGCAGGTCGAGCCGGGCGGCCAGCTCCGCCACGGCCATCGGCTCGGCGCACAACCGGAGGATCCGGGTGTGCTCGGGCTGGCACCGGGCCGCCGCCGTGGGCTGCGGATCGACCGCGGTCACCGTCGCGATGAGCGTGAAGTCGGCGCGGCTGGGCCGGGTCCGGCCACCGGTCAGCGCGAACGGCCGTACGAGCCGCCCCGCCGAGTCGCCTCCGGCCACCTCACACGCCTGGGTCGACGACGGGGCCGGCCACGCCCCGCGGTGCCGCGCTGAGGTGCTCGCCGATCTTCTTCACCAGCATGTTCATCTGGTACGCCACCACACCGACGTCCGCGCCGGGCCCGGTGAGCACGACCAGGTGGGCGCCGGGACCGGCGGAGGTGAGGATCAGATAGCTGTTGGCCATCTCGATGAGCGCCTGGCGCACCGGACCGCCCCGGAAGTCCATGCTGACGCCCTTGCTGAGGCTCATCAGGCCGGACGCCGTCGCCGCGAGCCGCTCGGCGTCGTCGCGCAGGAATCCGGTGGACTTGCTGACCACCAGGCCGTCCTCGGACAGCACCACGGCCTGGTTCACGTCGGCGACCCGCTCCACGAGTCCGGTCAGCAGCTGGTCGAGCTGGGTGTGCGTGGCGGGGATGGGGCGTGTCATTGCGGTGTCCTTCGTCAGCGGTCGGCGGGCGGAGTCGAGGGGACGGGTTCGGCCGCGGCCTGCCGGGGTGGTGCGGCCGCGTCCTCGTCGTACGGCGGCTCGGCGTCGTCGTCACGGGCCCGGAGCGTGCCGCGCTGGAAGCCGGCCAGGGACGATGCGGCTGCCTCCGCGGTGAAGTCGTCGGGGGAGCCGTCGTCGCCGACGGGCGCGGACTCCTCGCGCAGTTCCTCCACCAGGCTCGTCTGCGGCACCCGGCGGGGGAGCGGGGCGAGACCGTCCCGGCGGGGGATGACCTCGCGGGCGGCGGGCGCGGCGGCAGGGGCGGTGGCGGCCCGGACCGACACGAGGGGCCGGGGCTCGCGCGCGGTCCCGGCGGCACCCTCCGGCTCCTCGGCGGCCGTGGCATCGTCGGCATCTTCGGCCTTCTTGGCGTCCAGCGGGCTCCGCCCGTCGACCGGACCCGGTTCGTCCACAGCACTCCGCCCGTCCGTCCCGTCCTTGGCGTCCCGCGCACCGGCCTCCGGGACCTCCCGCACCACGACGTCGTGCGGTATCAGCACGATCGCCGTGGTCCCGCCGTACGGCGACGAGCGCAGGGTGACGGCGATGCCGTGCCGGTGGGCCAGCTGGGCTATCACGAACATGCCGAGCCGCAGGTCGTCGGCGAGCGCCACCACGTCGAACTGCGGGGGGACCGCGAGCTGTTCGTTGAAGGACGCGTAGTCCTCCTCCGACATGCCGAGGCCGCGGTCCTCGACCTCGACGGCCAGGCCCTTGGCGACCATCCCGGCCCGCACCGTGACGGGGCTCGGGGCCGGCGAGTACGCGGTGGCGTTGTCGATGAGCTCGGCCAGCAGATGGATGACGTCGGCCACCGCGGGCGGTGCGACGTACACCTCCTCCTCGGTGTGCACCTCCACCCGCTGGTACTCGGCGACCTCGCCGACCGCACTGCGCAGGATGTCGATCAGTGCGACCGGCTCGGTCCAGCTGCGGCCGGGCCGTTCGCCGCTGACGATGACGAGGTTCTCCTCGTAGCGGCGCAACTGGCTGGCCGTCGAGTCCAGTTCGTACAGGCCCTTGAGGATGTCGGGGTCGGTGTGCTCGCGCTCCAGCGTGTCGAGCTTGCTGAGCTGGAGGTTGACGAGGTTCTGGCTCTGCCGGGCGATGCCCAGGATGATCTTCTGGAAGCCGCGCCGGGTGTCGGCGAGTTCGACGGCGGTGTGCACGGCCGTGCGTTGGGCGGTGTTGAACGCCTGGGCCACCTGGCCGAGTTCGTCGTGCCCGTAGTCCAGCGGGGTCGTCGCGGACTCCGGGTCGACCGTCTCGCCCCGGTCGAGGCGGGCCACCACGTCGGGCAGCCGCTCCTGCGCGAGGCTGACGGCGGCCCGGCGCAGGCCGCGCAGCCGCCGGGACAGCGAGCGGGTGATCCGCCAGGACATGCCGACGCACACCAGCAGCGCGAGCAGCCCGCCGGCGCTCAGGATCCCCGCCTTGATCAGCAGTGCGTCCGCCTTGTCGGCGCTGCGTTCGAGCAGGCCCGTCGTCTGCCGCTGGATCAGGCTCGCGTAGTGCTCGGACAGCTTGTCCATGGCGGCGTTCCACCGCTTCTGGCTGTTCGGCAGGGCGATCCGGTCCGCGGCGGCGCTGGAGTTCCGGGCCGCCAGCACCTGGTCCTCGACGGACTGGAGCGTCTGCCACTCCGGGCTCGCCAGGATCCGCTCGGTCTGTGCCTTGGCACTGCCGGTCAGCTGGGGCACGATCTGGTCCTGGACGAGCCAGCGCCGGGTGTTCACCAGCTCCGTGAACTGCACCCAGGCCTTGTCGTCGAGGTGCCCGGACGGCCAGGCCAGGGTCAGCTGCGCGTCCTCGCGGGAGACCAGCTCCGCCGCGTGCTCCAGGGCGACCAGCGGACCGGCCTGCGAGGTGAGGTCGCCGTCGTCGACCTGGGAGAGCTCCTGGAAGGCGTGGATCTGGTCGTCGATGATCGAGGAGTACTGGTCCAGCGCCTGCTGCGCGGTGATGTCGGTCGGGTGGTCCACCTGGTCGCGGTAGTACTCCAGGCTGCCCACCGAGCCCAGCACCGAGTACAGCCGGTCCGATATGCGGGAGGGCGCCTTCTCGATCGCGTCCGCCTGCCCGACCAGCTTCGCGACCGCCGCGTCGGTCTGCTCGCGCTGCGCGTCGAGGGCGGCCCGGGAGCCGCGCGGCGAGGCCAGCCAGGCCGCCGACAGGCTGCGTTCCCGCTGGAGGGCGAGCGTCGCGTCGGTGCCCATGGCACCGGTCGACCGGCTCAGCTCCGTCTGGTCACGCAGCCGAAGCCCCTCCGAGAACATCTGGATGGTCGTCACGCCCCACATGGCGGCGAGGGTGACGCTGGGCACCAGGGCCAGGAGCACCAGGGAGAGGCGTATGGAACCGAGACGGCGCCGGGTACCTGTCCGTCGAGACATCGTCGTCCTAGGGCGATCAGCGGGGAGCGAGCAACGGGGAGGCGGAACGGTCGGGGAGGGGGGTGGGGGACGGACGCGGGGGAGTTCGTGTGCCGGTTACGGCACATGGGATGCGCAGGATGTTATCCGTACAAGTGACCGCAGGGGCCGGGCCTGACCGAATCTTTGGCGACACCGTCACAGGAAGTGCCCGGTCACCGGGTCCCGGCGGCGGCGAACCGTGCCACCGCGGACACGTTGGACCTGGTCACGAACGCGGGGCCGGTGAGCACCGGGGCCGCCCCGCCGCCGCTGATGTTGCCGTTGGTCCGGTACAGCCACAGGGCGTCCACCGCGAGGTAGCCCTGGAGGTAGGGCTGCTGGTCCACGGCGAACTGCACGTTGCCGCCCTGGACCGCCTTGACCACGTCCTTGTTGAGGTCGAAGGTGGCGACCTTGGCCCTGCTGCCGGCCTGCTTGACGGCGTCGACCGCGCTGAGCCCGTACTGGGCGCCCAGGGTGACGACCTCGTCGATGCTGGAGTCCTGCCGCAGCCGGGACGCGATCGTGGCGGTCACCGCCTTCATGTCGGTGCCGTCCACGTACAGGTTGTCGGTCTCGCCGTCGAAGGTCTTCCGCACACCGGCGCAGCGGGCCTCCAGCGCGACGTTGCCCCGCTCGTGCACGACGCACAGGGCGTGCTTGGCCCTGACCTCGTCCAGCTTGTCGCCGACGGCCCGGCCGGCGACGGACTCGTCCTGGCCGAAGTACTCCAGCAGGCCCGCCGGCCGCCAGGCGTCGATACCGGAGTTGAGCCCCACGACGGGTATGCCGGCCGCCTTGGCCTGGGCGATCGGGCCCCGCATCGCCGCCGGTTTGGCGAGCGTCACCGCGATGCCGTCGACCTTGTCGCGGACCGCGTCCCGCACCAGCGTGGCCTGCGCGGCCGGGTCGGCGTCGCTGGCGTAGGTCAGGTCGACGCCGTCCTTGGCGGCCGCCGTCTCGGCGCCCCTGCGCACCAGGTCCCAGAAGGCGTCGCCCTTGCCGCCGTGCGTGACCAGGGCGACCTTCATCCCGCCGCCCGCACCGCCCACCGGGTCCGCGTCCGACCCGTCGTCGGTCGCGCCGAGGACGGAACAGCCGGCCACCAGCAGACACACGGCGGACACCAGGGCCGCGACACGGGTGAGTCTCGCGGAGGTGTGCGGCGGGGGAGGAGTGTTCATGAGGGGCGGACCTCGCTGTGCGGCCGAGCAAGAGCAGGGTGAGAGCACAGACGGGCCGTGAGCACGGACCGGATGACTCTCGCTGGCCCGGAGCCAACCGTGTGTGACCACTGGGCGTCAAGTGAGCAGCCACCTGCCGTGAGTTGATGGTGCCGCATCGTGATGATCTGTCCGACGGGTCGAACAGTGGAGGTCATCCCCTGGTTTTCCATACCGTCCATGCGGTTCGGGGCCGACGTCATCCATGGGAAGGACCTCCCGAGGCGGCTGCCGGGGCCGCCTAAACTGGTGCGGCTCGCAGGACGACGGAGGCGACGGAAGGGACGGCGACGGTGGCGGCAGCCGGCAGTGGCTTCGAGGACCCGCCCGCCGACGTGCTCGCCCAGGCGGCCGCGGCCTTCGGGCTGCTGGCCTCGCCCGCCCGGCTGCACATCGTCTGGGCGCTGGCCCAGGGCGAGAGCGACGTGACCGGGCTCGCCGAGCGGGTCGGCGGCGCGCTGCCCGCGGTCAGCCAGCACCTCACCAAGCTGAAGCTGGCCGGACTCGTCCGCTCCCGCCGCGAGGGCCGCCGGCAGGTGTACTACGTGGACGACCCCGACGTCGTCGACGTCGTACGGCTCATGGTGGGCCGCCTCACCGACCGCGCGGCGCCGCCGCGCCGCCGCCTCCATGGCCTCTGAGACCCCCGGGGGCACCACCCTGGAGGTGCTGCGGCGGCTGGAGTCGGGGCCCCGGGGACTGACCGAGACCGAGGCCACGGCCAGGCTGATCACCCAGGGCGAGAACACCCTGCCGGAACGGCGCACGCCGTCCTGGCCCCGCCGGTGCGCGCACGCCCTGCGCGACCCCTTCACCGCCGTCCTGCTCTGCCTCGGCCTGGTGTCCGCCGCCGTCGCCTCCTGGGGCACCGCGGTGGTCATCCTCGCCCTGGTCGCGGTCAGCTGCGTGCTGCGCGCGAGCGGGGAGCACCGGGCCGACCGTGCCATGACCGCCCTGCGCGAACTGGTCGCCGGCACGGCCACGGTGCTGCGGCGCGACACCGCCGGGGAGCCGCCCCGGCCCCGCGAGGTGCCGGTCACGGAACTCGTCCCCGGCGACGTCCTCCGCCTCGGCCCCGGCGACCTCGTCCCGGCAGACGTACGACTGCTGCGTGCCCGCGGGCTCACGGTGCATCAGGCCGCCCTCACCGGGGAGTCGGCGCCGGTGGACAAGCGGGCGGTGGAGGGGTCGGCCGGATCCGGCGCGGCCGACGACTCCCCGCTGTGCTTCCAGGGCAGTACCGTCGCCACGGGCAGCGCAACCGCCGTCGTGGTCGCGACCGGGGGCGACACCCGGTTCGCCGCCGCTCACCGGCAGCCGGCCGCGCGCCGGGACGGCGGGGCCTTCGACCGGTCCGTGCACGGCATCTCCTGGGTGCTGATCCGCTTCATGCTGCTGACGCCGCCCCTCGTGCTGATGGCGAACGCCGCACTGCGCGGCCGCGGCCTGGAGACCCTGCCCTTCGCCGTCGCGGTCGCCGTCGGGCTGACGCCCGAGATGCTGCCGGTGATCGTCACCACCTGCCTGGCCCGGGGCGCCGCCCTGCTCGCCCGTACCCACGGCGTCATCGTCAAACGGCTGCCCGCGCTGCACGACCTGGGCGCGGTCGACGTGCTCTGCGTCGACAAGACCGGCACCCTCACCCAGGACCGGCCGGTCGTCGAGCGGTCCCTCGGCCCGGTCGGCCGGGACGACCCGGAGGTGCTGCGCTGGGCCGCCGTCGGTGCCTGGTGGACCCTGCAGCTCGCGGAACTGCCCGCGCCCGACGCCCTCGACGCGGCCCTGCTGGAGGCGGCCGGGCCGGTGGGCGAGGAGCACGACGGGGTGGACGCCGTGCCGTTCGACCCGGTACGGCGCTTCTCGACGGCGGTGGTACGCGGCTCCCTCGGACGTCAGACCGTCGTCGTCACCGGCGCCGCCGAGGCCGTGGTGGAGCGCTGTACGACGGAGCCCGGCGAGCGCGACCGGCTGCTGGCGCTCGCCGCCCGGGAGGCGGACGCCGGGCTGCGGGTGCTGGCCGTCGCCACGGCCGACCGCCCTGCCGGTGCGCCCGGGCCCGGCACCCGGGGTCTGACCTTCCGGGGCCTGGTGACCTTCCGGGACGCCCTCGCCCCGACCGCCGCCGAGGCCCTGCGCGGCCTGGCCGACCGCGGCGTCACCGTGAAGGTCCTCACCGGCGACCACCCCGCCACCGCGGCCCGGGCCTGCCGGGAACTCGGCCTGGACCCGGGGCAGGTACGGACCGCCGCACAACTGGCAGACGCCGAGGCCGCCGGCGAGGCGACCGTCGTCGCCCGCTGCACCCCCGAGGACAAGGCCAGGGTGGTCGCCGCCCTGCGCGCCGCCGGGCACACCGTCGGGTTCCTCGGTGACGGGGTGAACGACGTGGCCGCGCTGCGTGCCGCCGACGTCGGCCTCGCGCCCCGCTCCGCCGTCGGTGTGGCACGGGAGAGCGCCGACCTCGTCCTCGCCGAGAAGGACCTCACGGCGATCGGCCACGCGATCACCGCCGGCCGGCACGCGAGCGGCAACATCGCCTCGTACCTGCGCGTCACGCTCTCCTCCAACCTGGGCAACGTCGTCGCGATGCTCGCCGCGGGCCTGCTCCTGCCCTTCCTGCCGATGCTCCCCGCCCAGGTGCTCGCCCAGAACCTGTGCTTCGACGCGGCCCAGCTCGCCTTCGCCCACGACCGTCCCGGCGCGGCGGCCCTGCGCGGTCCGGCCGTGCTGCGGCCCCGCTCCTTCCTCCGGTTCGTCACCGGCTTCGGCGTGCTCAACGCGGTCGCCGACCTCGCGACCTTCGCCGTGCTCGCGCTCGCGCTCGACGGCCCCGACGCCTTCGACGACGAAGCCGTGTTCCACTCCGCGTGGTTCACCGAGAACCTGCTCACCCAGGCCCTGGTGATGCTGCTCCTGCGCACCGGCCGGCGCGCCGAGGGGAGCCGTGCCCCAGGCCCGGTCGGCCTCGCGGCGGCCGGCCTCGCCGCCGTCGGCCTGCTGCTGCCGCCGAGTCCCCTCGGCGCGGCCCTCGGCATGACGGCCCTGCCCGCCGCGTACTACCTCCTGCCGGCCGTTGTCCTCTGCCTGTACGCCCTGGCCCTGACGGCGGCCCGGGTCCGGTACCGGCGGCGTCAGCCATAGGTGAGGTTCGAGCAAGGGTTGTCGTCCGCGGACCGGGCCCCGTCGGCGACCTCGGACGGTACGGCGGTCGGAGCCGGGGACGCGGACGCGGCCGCCGCCGGGCCGTCCGCGTACGACTGTCCCAGCACGACGCTGATTCCGCTGCCGGTCACGGGCTGGAGTTCCGCGCCGGGGAAGGCGGCCGCCACCGTCCGGGCCCGGTCCTCGAGGCCGGGGCCGTACTCGACCAGTGTCGTGGTGTGGTCCTGGGCGGACGCCGTCGCCGTGCCCGTGACGGTGAAGCCGTCCGCGGTGAGAGCGGCGGCGGCGCGGGCGGCCAGGCCGGGGACGGAGGTGCCGTTGTAGACGGCGACGTCGATGCCCTCACCGGAGACCGGCGTGGGGGAGGCGGACGCCTCAGATCCCGATGCTCCGGTCTTCTTTCCGCCGGCGTTCTTGCCGTCGATCGTACGGTCGGCCCTGAGTGCGGCCCACAGGGCGTCGGCGTCCGGCTGCACGATCGCGACCCGGGAACCCTCGTAGCGCCAGGGCAAGGTCACGAACTTGGTGTTGTGCAGGTCGATGTCCTTCAGGGACATCGCGAAGGACATCAGTTTGTCGGCGGAGCCGAGGCCGGGGTCGACGGTCAGCGACTTCGTGGCGGCCTCGGCCAGCGGCAGCAGCCGCGTCGGGGTGAGGCCCTTGCTCTTCACCTCCTTCAGCAGGCTCGCCACGAACGCCTGCTGGCGCTTGATCCGCCCGATGTCGGAACCGTCGCCGATGCCGTGCCGGATGCGGACGTAGTCCAGCGCCTTCTGGCCCGCGACGGTCTGCTCGCCCTTGTGGAAGAGCAGCTTGCCCGGGGCGGTGAGGTGCGGGTTGAGGTCGTTCTCGTAGACGTCCTGCGGCAGGCACACCTTGACGCCGCCCACCACGTCCGTCAGCCGGGCGACGCCCTTGAAGTCGACGACGACGGTGTGGTCGACGCGCAGCCCGGTGAGCTGTTCGACGGTGTTCTGCGTGCAGGCGGGGTTGCCCTTGGCGGTCTGGCCGACCGAGTACGCCGCGTTGAACATCGTGTCCGGCTGGGCCTTCGTCCAGCTGCCGTCGGGCAGCTTGCACGGCGGGATGGTGACCAGGGTGTCGCGGGGGATGGAGACGGCGATGGCGTGCCGGTGGTCGGCGTAGACGTGCAGCAGGAACGCGGTGTCGGAGCGGCCGACGTCGTCCTTGTCGCCGCCGCCCAGGGCCTCGTTGCCGCCGGTGCGGGTGTCGGAGCCGATGACCAGGACGTTCTCGCCCTTCGACGAGCCGGCCTCGGGGCGGTTGTCGGAGAGACCGCCCGAGTCGAAGGTGCTGATGTCGCCGTCCAGCTTCAGGTACAGCCAGCCGGCGCCGCCCGCGGCGAGCACGAGCAGGGCCAGGCAGACGACGAGGCCCACCCGTATGCCGCGGCCGCGGCCACGGCGGCGACCGCGCCGTCGCCTGTGCTCCCGCGCGGCGGCCCTGGCCCTGTGCCGCGGCGGCTCCGTCCTCCGGTTGCTGGTGACCGTCATCGGCGTCTGCTTGCCTCTCGCCCGGGGGTTGTACAGTTGCGCAATGTAGCAACTGTTGAAGAGAGGGAGGGCATGACGTGCTGCGCAACGGACTGGAGCCCTGGCATCTGCTGATCGTGGCGATCGTCGTGATCGTCCTGTTCGGCTCGAAGAAACTGCCCGACACGGCGCGTTCACTCGGCCGCTCGATGCGGATCCTCAAGAGCGAGGCGAGGGCGCTGAAGGAGGAGGGCGCGGCGGACCCGGCCGCCGGAGGTCCGGCCGGGCCCGCCGCGCAGCCCGTCAGCCCGTCAGGACCGGCAGCGACCGATGGCCGTGGGAGATGAACGAGTCCACCGGCCGCAGCTCGTCCGCCGGTACGGCGAGGGTGAGGCCGGGGAACCGTTCGAAGAGGGCCGGCAGGGCCACGCGCGCCTCCAGCCGGCCGAGCGGGGCGCCCAGGCAGTGGTGGACGCCGTAACCGAAGGCCAGATGATCCTTCACGGCGCGGGTGACGTCGAACGTGCCGGCGTCCGGACCGTGCTGCTCCGGGTCGCGTCCGGCGGCGGCGTACGCGGCGAGGATCGCCTCGCCCTTGCGGATCACACTGCCCTCCGGACCGCCCAGCTCGCCGAGGGGCAGGTCCTCGACGGCGTACCGCAGCGGCAGGCTGGCCACCGGTGCCTCGGCCCGCAGGGTCTCCTCGATCACATCGTCCCAGGAGGCGCGACCGCCGCGGACGTGCGCGAGCTGGTCGGGGTGCGTGAGCAGCGCGTGGACGGCGTTGTCGAGCAGGTTGACCGTCGTCTCGTGACCGGCGCTGATCATCAGCATCAGCGTGTCGAGCAGTTCCTGCTCGCTGAGCCGCGTGCCGCTCTCCTCCTCGCGGGCCGCGATCAGCGCGCTGGTCAGGTCGTCGCCGGGCGCCGCCCGTTTCACGGCGACGAGTTCACCGAGAACGGCGTAGAACCGGGCGTAGGTGTCGGCGACTTCGGCCGCGTCGGCCGAGGTGTGGAAGACGCCGTCCACCACGGCGCGCAGCTCGGGTCCCAACTCCTCGGGTAATCCGAGCAGTTCGCCGATGACCTGGATGGGCAGCGGATAGCAGAACTCCTCCCGCAGATCGACCGCGTGGCCGTCCGCCCCACCGCCCGCCCCGGCCTTGGCGACCCGGTCGAGCAGTGCCGCGGTGATCTCCTCGATCCGGGGCCGCAGCGCGGCGGTGCGGCGGGCGGTGAACGCCTTGGAGACGAGGGTGCGCAGCCGCTTGTGTTCGGTGCCGTAGGCCGTGAACATGTTCCGCACCGCGACCCAGGTGTACAGCGGCCAGTCCGGTGAGACCTCGCCGTCGAGCCAGCGGTGCCAGTGCCGGCGCGCGTCCTTCGACACCCGTGGGTCGGTGAGCAGCCGCTTCAGCAGCGGGGCGCTGCTGACCGCCCAGGCCGGGACGCCGTGCGGGAGTTCGACGGGGGTGACGGGTCCGCGCTCGCGGATCCGGGCGGCCTCGCCGTGGATGTCTCGGCCGGTCGGGTCGATCACTGTCGGGTGCGTGAACTCCATCGGACTCTCTCCCTGGGCTTGGCGGCGGTTCGCAGGGCACGCGGACCCGTCGTGTGCGGGTGCGTGCCGTGTCCAGCCAAGTCGTCGCGGCCGGGCGGCGCCAGGGGGTCCAGGATCACTGGCCTGTTTCAGGCGGTCTGGCCGGCCTCCCGCTCCACGGGCTGTGCCACCGCCTCGGCGGCCCGGGCCTGCTTCCTGCGCTGCCGCCGGCTGACGCGCGGCTCCTGGTCCGGCAGCCAGCCGAAGGTGAGGCAGCTGCCGACCACGCCCAGGAGCAGACCCACGAAGAAGCCGCCCAGGTTCGAGGTCAGCCAGGTCCCCAGGGAGACCAGCACCCCGATGACCGAGTAGAACAGGCGCTGGGAGGGGTTGAAGAGGATCAGCACGCCGCACAGCAGCATCACGGCCGGAAGCAGATAGCCGGCCAGGCCCTGCATGCCGACGTGCAGGATGACGTCCAGGGACGCCTTCAGGGTGAGCAGGACCTCCGCCCCGCCCAGGGCGAGCAGCAGCCCGCCCCAGAAGGGGCGGCCCGCCCGCCACTGGCGGAAGGCGGGCCGGATCTTCCCGCGTGGAGCGCCGGGCATCAGCAACCCGACCCGCTGAAGCCCAGTTTCAGTCCCGGCAGCTTGAACACACCGGCTGTCGTGGCGTAGTTGGTCTGCCGCAGGTTGGCGATGTGCACGGTGTCGGACTGCTGGCTGAACACGCCCTTCGGTCCGCGGCCCATCGGCCCGGCCTTGTCGAGCGTGCTGGCGTCGTTGCCGATCTCGATGTTGTTGAAGGCCGCGTCGCCCGAGAGCTCCGTGGAGTCGGTGGTCAGGTCGCTGGCCCGGACCTTCTCCGCACCGCCACCGGCCCTGATGACCAGGTTCGTGCCACCCAGGTCCACGCTCTGGCACAGCTTGGTGAGCGTCGCGTTCTTGATCACGGACGTGACGACCAGCACCTGACCGCCGGTGTCACCCGCGTTGGGGCTGCCCTCGGCCATCTCGTCCAGACCGCCGAACTGTGCGAAGCCGGTGCCGTTCAGCTCGGTGGCGGTGACCGTGAACGGCATGCCGGAGATGGCGAACTGCACGCCCAGCGCCCCCTCGGCGGTGAGGATCGCGAGGCCGGCGGCGACTGCGGCGGCCGGCACCGCCATCACGGCGGCCCGGCGTGCCCGGACCCGCCCGCGGCGCGCGGGGACGTCACCGGTGTCCGCGGCGGCGGGACCTTCCGGTCTTTCGGAGGTGTGCTCGGCGGAGGAGGTCATGTCTGCTCCAGGTGCATGTCGGTGCGGATCGGACTTCGGTGGCACGTTGCCCTGGCGCGGACACCGACCGCGTACGTACGTCCCCCCGCAACTCCCGGCGGTTGCAAGGGCTTTCTCGTTACGCCGCAGTAGCCGACTCGGAAGTTACCGGGGGTTACATGAAGGGTCAAGGGAAGTGTGAACAAAGAGTGTCGAATGTGCGCCGCATGTGAGTCACTGTCCTTCGGGAAGTCTCAGCGAACGCACAACTCCCCTTCCAAGCCTTGACGTTGACTGAGCGGCAGGTCTACAACTCTCCTCGTCTCACCGGATCCGTGGCGCCGGATCCGCCGCGCGGCAACCGTCCGCGTGTCCCGGAACCGCTCGTCCCGTACGGGCAGCTCGCCGCCCGGTGCGTCCGCACGGGCTTTCCACCGGCCGGGTCCGACCCTCCACGGCACCGGCACGGGCCCTTCCCCCGGAACGCCGTACCACCAGCCACCCCCCGCCCGGCCCGGCCGGCGGCCCGTCCCCGTGCGTGCCTCCGGCCGGCACCGGTCTGCCGTTGCCGGTCCGTCACGTACGGAGAAGGCGTAACGGGCCGGCAACGGCGGACGCCGAACCGCGTCCCCCGCACCTCACCCCGCTTCAGAGAAGAGGTACACCCGCATGCGTACGCGCACCCTCCTCACCCTCACCGCCGCCGTCGCCGCCCTGGGGCTCGCCGCCCCCGCCTCGGCGGCCGACACCCCCGTCCTGACCACCACCGACGGCGCGGCCGTCGCGGTCGGCGACGTCCTCGACGCGTCCCTGGCCGGCGGCACCGCCGCCACCTTCTACTCCAGCGCGACCGGCACCAGCGGCATCTCCTGCACCAAGTCGGCCTTCGCCGCCACCGTCACCGACAACCCGGCCGCTCCCGGCACCGCCACCGAGTCCCTGACCTCGCACACCTTCGACACCAGCGGCTGCACCGCCAACGTCGTCGGCGTGCTCGGCGTCAGCGGCATCACCGTCGACAACCTGCCCTACACCACCAGCGTGTCCTCGGACGGCACCGTCTCCGTGACCCCTGGCGCGGGCTCCGCCATCCAGTCCACCGTCAAGCTGCGCACCCTGCTCGGCACCATCAACTGCGTCTACCAGGCCCCCAGCCTGACCGGCAAGGCGAGCAACGCCGACAACAGCATCTCCTTCAGCAACCAGCAGTTCACGAAGACGTCCGGCTCGTCGCTGTGCTTCGCCAACGCCTTCTTCACCGCCAAGTACGCCCCGGTGACCAAGGGAGGCGTCGCCGTCAACGTCAACTGACGGCGGATCAGCGTCGGTTCAGCGCCGACGCAGCCGTGCCGCCAGGGCGGCGCCGCCGGTGAGCACCAGCACCGCCGCGGCGCCGCCCGCCAGCACGGGCGTGGACGGGCCGGTGGCGGGATCGGAGGCGGGATCGGAGGCGGGTCCAGAGGCGAGTTTCGAGGGGGAGGCCGGCGGGGCACTCTCCTTCTCCCCTCCCTGAGCCTCCTTCTTCTCCGGGAACACCACGTCCGAGCACGAGTAGTACGTGTCCGGCGTACTGCTGTTCTGCCAGACCGTGTACAGCACGTGCCGCCCGGTCCGGTCGGACGGCAGGGTCGCCTCGACGCGGTACGCGCCGTCCGTCAGGGCCGGGTCGGTCACCTCGGCGAACGGCTTCTCGGGCAGGTCGGACCAGGACAGCGGCCCGGTCGGGTCGTAGCCGGGTTTCGTCAGGTACATCCGGAACGTGCCGGTGTGCGGGATCGTCGAGACGTACCGCATGGTCAGCGTCCCGCCGGGCGTCATCCGGGTCGCCGGCCAGTCGGCGCGGGCGAGGTCGAGACCCCGGTAGCCGGGCAGGCCCCCGCTGCACAGCTTCCCGTCGGGGACGACCTGCCGGTCCCGGCCGCCCACGTCGGCCACGCGCAGGTTGTCCCACGCGGTGAAGGGCGCACCGTTCGCGGCGACGGCCGCGCGGCAGGCCGCCGAGCCCGCGCGGTCACCGCCCTCGGGGGAACAGGCCACCACCCGGCTCACCGGATCCGTCGGAGCGCCGTGCGCCCGCGCCGGCCCCGCCGCCCACAGCGGCAGCAGCAACGGGGTCACGAGGGCGGCCGCGAGTGCGGTGCGGTGTGCGGTCGTACGGGACATCCGTCTGCGTCTCCTCGGCCGGGCCGGAGCGGTCGGTAGTGCCATACGGACAACCGGCTCGGTGCGTTCACCGCGCCACGACCTGTTCGAAAAGGGGGTCATTCGCGCCCAACTGCCCGCCATAGAGGGTGGGTTTCCGGCCGGATCGAGGGTTTCCCCCGTATCCCGATGACCTGCCCTTTGCCTATCGTTCGACCACAGCTGACCCACAGGTAACCCCGAACGGGTCGCTCCCCACACGCCTGGCCGGCCACCGCGTCGCTCTTTCGAACCACCCCCCTCCGCTTCGGCGACGAAGCGCATCCACCGCCGCTCCGCCCAGCCCGGAGTCCGGCCACGAAAGGCAACGACCGTGCGTATCTCCCCAGAGTTCAGACGGAAGCTGATATCCGTCGCCGCCGTCTCCGCCGCCCTGCTGACCGCCGCCCCCGCCTCGGTCGCCGTCGCCCAGGAGACCGCCCCCGGGCCCGCCGTCCCGGCCGAGCGGACCGAGGCCGCCCCCGGCACCCCGGCCGAGCGGCTCATCGTCGGCTACAAGTCCGGCGCTTCCGAGGCCAAGTCCGACAAGGCCGCCGCCGCCGACGCCGCGGCCAAGGCGCAGAAGACCGGCGAGGACGTCGACTTCCAGCGCCGCCTCGGCACCGGCGCCGCCCTCGTCGACCTGGGCACGAACCCCGCCCGGGCGGCCGTCGCCGACGTCGTCGCCCAGTACCAGGCCGACCCGCAGGTCGCGTACGTCGTGCCGGACCGCCTGAACAAGCCGACGGCCACCCCGAACGACACCGACTACGGCAAGCAGTGGGACCTGTTCGAGTCCACCGCGGGCATGAACGTCCCGGCCGCGTGGGACACCACCACCGGCAGCGGCGTCACCGTCGCCGTCATCGACACCGGCTACGTCACCCACTCCGACCTGGCCGCGAACATCGTCGGCGGCTACGACTTCATCTCCGACACCGCCGTCTCCGTCGACGGCAACGGCCGTGACAGCAACCCGGCCGACCCGGGCGACTGGTACAACGACAACGAGTGCGGCCAGGGCATCCCGGCCTCCAGCTCCTCCTGGCACGGCACGCACGTGGCCGGCACCATCGCCGCCGCCACCAACAACGGCAAGGGCATCGCCGGCATCGCCCACGGCGCGAAGATCTCCCCGGTCCGCGTCCTCGGCAAGTGCGGCGGCTACGACTCCGACATCATCGACGCCATCACCTGGGCGTCCGGCGGCACCGTCTCCGGTGTCCCCGCCAACACCAACGTCGCCAAGGTCATCAACATGAGCCTCGGCGGGAGCGGCGCCTGCTCCAGCGCCACCCAGAGCGCCATCACCGGCGCCGTGAACCGCGGCACCACGGTCGTCGTCGCGGCCGGCAACGAGAACCAGAACGCCAGCAACTCCTCGCCGGCGAACTGCAACAACGTCATCACGGTCGCCGCGACCAACCGCGCGGGCAGCCGGGCCTCGTACTCCAACTACGGCTCGATCGTGGACATCTCCGCCCCCGGCGGCGAGACCCGGACCTCCACCGCCAACGGCATCCTGTCCACGCTGAACTCCGGCACGAAGACGCCGTCGAGCGAGAACTACGCCTACTACCAGGGCACCAGCATGGCCACCCCGCACGTCGCGGGGCTCGCCGCCCTGGTGAAGTCGGCGAACTCCGCCCTCACCCCGGCGCAGATCGAGTCGGCCATCAAGGCCAACGCCCGTCCGCTGCCCGGCACCTGCTCCGGCGGCTGCGGCGCCGGCCTCGCGGACGCCGCGAAGACGGTCCAGGCCGTCAAGGGCGGTTCGTCCAGCGGCACGACCTTCTCCAGCACCACCGCCGTCGCCATCCCGGACAACGGCGCGGCCATCGAGTCGCCGATCAGCGTCACCGGCCGCAGCGGAAACGCCCCCTCCGCCCTCCAGGTCGGCGTCGACATCACCCACACCTACCGCGGCGACCTCGTCATCGACCTGGTCGCACCGGACGGTTCGGCGTACCGTCTGAAGTCCGCCGCCTCCGACTCCGCCGACAACGTGAACACCACCTACACGGTGAACGCCTCCGGCGAGAGCGCCAACGGCACCTGGAAGCTGCGCGTCCAGGACACCGCGGCGCAGGACACCGGCACGCTCAACGGCTGGAAGCTGACGTTCTGATCCTTCTGAATCTCCCGGTCCTCCTTCGGCGAGGACGGTGAACGGGCAGCTCACGAGCGGGCGGGCCGGCCGGTGCGGATGGGGCACCGGGCCGGCCCGTCTTTACGTCCGGCCGCACAACCCCCACAGTTAGATACCGAACGCGCTGTTTTCTTTCACCGGTTGCGATTGTTTTGCCGGATGTGCACCCGCACTCCGGCACACTGGTGTGGTGAACGCCGTCTGAGGGTGAGTTATCGTGTACGGGGGGTAAAAACAAACGGCATGACCCGTTCATTTCTGTCCCGGGAGAGTTCAGTCGATGGCGAGGCAGTTGCGAGCCGAGCAGACCCGCTCGACGATCATCACGGCCGCCGCTGACCTGTTCGACCGTCGCGGCTACGAATCGACCAGTCTCAGCGACATCGTGGAGCACGCTCAGGTCACCAAGGGCGCCCTGTACTTCCATTTCGCGGCGAAGGAGGATCTCGCCCACGCGATCCTCGAACTCCAGTCGCACACCGCCCGCCGGCTGGCGGCGGAGACCGACCATCGCGGCCATACGTCCCTGGAGGCGCTGATGCGCCTCACGTTCGGCATCACCCGCATGTCGGTCGAGGACCCGGTGCTCAGGGCCGGACTGCGGCTCGCCACCGGTGGGATCCGGCCCCGCCCGCCGCTGAGCCATCCGTTCACGGAGTGGCTGGACATCGTCACGGCCCGGCTCGTCGGCGCGGTCAAGGAGTCGGACGTCCACCCGGACATCGATATCGACGTGGTGGCCCACTCCCTGGTCTGTTTCTTCGTCGGCACCCGGGTCGTGGGCCGCTCCCGCGAGCCCGTCGCACGCCAGCCCCGCCGCACGGCCGAGATGTGGAACATACTCATCCGCGGCCTGGTCCCGGTCACCCGCCGCGCCCGCTACCTGAGCCTGGCGGCCCGTCTGGAACGTGAACTGGCACCGGTCTGACGGGGCTTTCGGCGGGGGAGATCCGGACGGTCTCGGCCGGGGCGATGCGGCCCGAGCCCGCCGGGGCTGCGACGAGACCGGCCCGGGCTGCGGTGATCGGCCCGGGCGCCCGCCAGTTCGACAGGGGTGGGGCGCACGCGCGCTACGGTGAGCCGCATGCCCGACACCCCATCCGCACCCGTGCTCCTCGGCGACCAGCCGGGCTCCTTCCCCCACAGCGTGCTCGCCGAGCGGCACCCGGCCATCATCCGGCAGGTGCGCGAGGCCTTCCCGTACGAGCCCTGGCAGCACCGCGCGCTCGACGAACTGCTGGCGAACTGCACCAAGGGCGAGATCGAACCGCTCCCCGCCGACGCGCACGACCGCGACCTCTGGGAGACCTGGGGGCTGCGCGAGTACGCCGGCCGGTCCTGGTTCGACGTGCCGTGGCTCTGGTCCGAGAGCTGGTTCTACCGCCGGCTGCTCCAGGCCGTCGGCTACTTCGGCCCCGGCCCCTGGCAGGGCATCGACCCCTTCCGCCCCTTCAAACGGGACGAACTCGACTCCCACGAGACCGACGAGGAACTGGCCGCGCTCGACGACCTCGCCGGCCGGCCCGCCGGAGACGTGGCACAGGCCCTGCTGCACGGCTCCCTCTGGGGCAACCGCGCCGATCTCGGCTTCCGTCTCTCCGCCGAGGGCGCGCGTGCCGCCGACGCCGCCCCCGGGCTGGTGGCCGACGACAGCGACCGCCTGTGGGCCCTGCTCGGCGGCACCGGCACGGGCACCCTGTGCCTCGTCGCCGACAACGCGGGCCGCGAACTCGTCCCCGACCTGCTCCTCATCGCCCACCTCCTGGCCCACGGGCGGGTCGGACGGGCCGTCCTGCACGTCAAGCCCTACCCGTACTACGTCTCCGACGCCACCACCGCCGACGTCGTCGACGCGCTGCGCCGGCTGACCGGTGCCGGGGGAACGGCCGCCGAGTACGGACAACGCCTGTGGTCCGCCCTGGCCGACGGCCGCCTGACCCTCCGCGCCCACCCCTTCTCCTGCGCCCCGCTGCCGTACGAGGAGATGCCCGGCGACCTGCGCGCCGACTTCGCCTCGGCCACGCTCACCGTCGTCAAGGGCGACCTCAACTACCGCCGCCTGGTGGGCGACCGGCTCTGGGCCCCGACCACGCCGTTCCCGGACGTCACCGCGTACTTCCCCGGCGCCGTCGCCGCCCTGCGCACCCTGAAGTCCGACGTGATCACCGGCCTCGACGCCCGTACCGAGGCCGAACTCGTCGCGGCGGAGGACCAGCGCTGGCGCACCAGCGGCACGCACGCGCTGATCCAGGTGCGGACGCCCGGGTAGGTCAGATCACCCGCACGTCCTGCCACACCAGCCGGTGGTCCGACGTCGGAACCGTCCTGCCGTCCCCCACCAGCATGTACAGCGGGTCGCCGGACGTCGGCCAGAACACGCCGTTCGCGCGCCGCCCCCGCGAGCGAGGTGAGCGCGGCCCGGCGCGGCAGGGCTCGGGACTGCTTCATGGTGGACTCCGGTGAACGAGAGGGACGTGAACTTCCGGGGTGCGGGCGTAAGTCTGCGCGCGTAGAGGTGAACGCCACAAGGTCCGGCGAGAACTCCCGCATTCATTCCCGATTCACGCGATAGTGTGATCATGTCCGGCCCGGCGGATGCCGCAGCGAGGCGCCGGGTAGGGCCCGGCCATGACGCAGCCGTTCGAACTCCCGCACTTCTACATGCCGCACCCCGCGCGGCTGAACCCCCATGTCGACGAGGCTCGGGCCCATTCGTCCGAGTGGGCACGCGAGATGGGCATGCTGGAGGGATCCGGTGTCTGGGAGCAGGCCGACCTCGACGCGCACGACTACGGCCTGCTCTGCGCCTACACCCACCCCGACTGCGACGGACCCGCTCTCTCCCTGATCACCGACTGGTACGTGTGGGTCTTCTTCTTCGACGACCACTTCCTGGAGATGTACAAGCGCAGCCAGGACCGCGTCGCCGGCAAGGCCCACCTGGACCGGCTGCCCCTGTTCATGCCGCTGGACCTCTCGACTCCCGTACCGGAGCCGGAGAACCCGGTCGAGGCGGGCCTCGCCGACCTGTGGGCGCGGACGGTGCCCAGGATGTCGCAGGACTGGCGTCGCCGCTTCGCCGTGGCGACCGAGCACCTGCTGAACGAGTCCCTGTGGGAGCTGTCCAACATCAACGAAGGGCGGATCGCCAATCCCGTCGAGTACATCGAGATGCGCCGCAAGGTGGGCGGCGCCCCCTGGTCGGCGGGTCTCGTGGAGTACGCGACGGCCGAAGTGCCCGCGTCCGTCGCCGAGTCCAGGCCGCTCAGGGTACTGATGGAGACGTTCTCCGACGCCGTGCACCTGCGCAACGACCTGTTCTCCTACCAGCGGGAGGTCGAGGACGAGGGCGAGAACAGCAACGGCGTGCTCGTCCTGGAGACCTTCTTCGGCTGCACCACCCAGGAGGCCGCCGACACCGTCAACGACGTCCTCACCTCCCGGCTCCACCAGTTCGAGCACACGGCGTTCACCGAAGTCCCCGCGGTGGCCCTGGAGAAGGGACTCACCCCGGACGAGGTCGCGGCCGTGGCGGCGTACACCAAGGGCCTCCAGGACTGGCAGTCCGGCGGCCACGAGTGGCACCTGCGCTCCAGCCGCTACATGAACGAGAACGCGCGCGGCAGCAAGCCCTGGCCGGGCTGCAGCGGCATGGGCACCTCCGCCGCCGACGTCCGCGCCCTGCTCGCCACGGCCGGAGCGGAGCGGCTGCGCGCCTACACGCACGTGCCGTACCAGAAGGTCGGACCGTCGCAGATCCCCGACATCCGCATGCCGTTCCCGCTGGAGCTCAGCCCGCACCTGGACAACGCCCGCCGGAGCCTGCGCGACTGGGTGGACCGGATGGGCATCCTCGCCGAGGGCGTCTGGGACGAGGACAAGCTCCGGGCCTACGATCTCCCGCTCTGCTCGGCGGGCCTCGACCCGGACGCCACGCCCGAGGCCCTCGACCTCAGTGCGCAATGGCTCGCCTGGGGCACCTACGGCGACGACTACTACCCGCTGGTCTACGGCCACCGCCGCGACCTGGCCGCCGCCCGGCTGACCACGGCCCGTCTGTCCGACTGCATGCCGGTCGCCGGCGAGGCGCCGCTGGCCCCCGCCAACGCCATGGAGCGTGGCCTCGTCGACCTGTGGCTGCGCACCACCGCGGAGATGACGCCCGAGGCGCGGCGCACCCTGAAGGACGCGATCAACGTCATGACCGAGAGCTGGGTGTGGGAGCTGTCCAACCAGCTCCAGAACCGCGTGCCCGACCCGGTCGACTACCTGGAGATGCGCCGGGCGACCTTCGGGTCCGACCTCACCCTGAGCCTGTGCCGGATGGGCCACGGCCCGGCCATTCCGCCGGAGGTCTACCGCAGCGGCCCGGTCCGCTCCCTGGAGAACGCCGCGATGGACTTCGCGTGCCTCCTCAATGACGTCTTCTCCTACCAGAAGGAGATCGAGTACGAGGGTGAGATCCACAACGCGATCCTCGTCGTGCAGTCCTTCTTCGGCTGCGACTACCCGACCGGGCTCGGCATCGTGCACGACCTGATGAGCCAGCGCATGCGGCAGTTCGAGCATGTGGTCGAGCACGAACTGCCCATCCTGTACGAGGACTTCCGGCTCACGGACGAGGGCCGCGCCGCCATGCAGCAGTATGTTGCGGACCTCCGGAACTGGATGGCCGGCATCCTCAACTGGCACCGCGAGGTGGACCGCTACAAGGCCGACTGGCTGGCCTCGCGCGCCCACGGCTTCCTCCCGGACCGGCCACCCGCCGTGCCCGTGCCCGCTCTCGGCTGAGGCGACGCCGACCGCTCGGGCGGGCAGGGCATGATGCGGCCCTTCGTCGTCATGCCCGCGCAGGTGCTGACGTTTCGACCACGGCTCGCACCGCATCCGGCACGCCGGGTGCGGTGCGAGCCGTGCCGTCGTTCCGGCCCCTCCCGGCGGCATGCCCGCCCCGACCGGCGCCCGGTCAGTCTCACTCGTTCGTGGCTCATCGCGCGCCGGAGTGCCGGGTAGAGCACCAGCCGTGATCGTTCCGCATCCGACGGGGGCGGTCCGCACCATCCGGAGGCGAGCCATGGAACAGACCGCGCTGCGACCCAAGCCGATGCCGGGTCAGGAGCCCGACGCAGTGGCGCCGGCGACGGGGTCCGGCCCGTCGCGGCCCCGTCTGCACGCCGCCCGGCGCCGTGGGCGGCGGCTGCTCAACGTGCTGTTCGCCGGGTTCGTCGGTGCGGCCCTGGTCCTGTCCGGGATCGGCCTGGGGGCGATGGGCGCCACGGTGATCGGCCAGGGCGGAGGCATCGATCCGCGGGGGTGGCACAGGCCGTCGCTGACCGGGCCCCCGCCGTCCGCCGCTGTGTCCGCGCCCGCTGCCGTGACCCTCGGCGTGGAGGTCATGGACACCGGGAAGCCGGGGGCCCTGGTCGTCGGGCTCCACGTCCCCGGGCCGGCTCAGGAGGCGGGCCTGGTGCGCGGTGACGTGCTCCTCGTCTTCGGCACGACCCGCATCGACACCGCCGCCGACCTGGCCCGGGCCGTCGCCCGCGCCCGCCCCGGCGCCAAGGTGAAGCTGACGGTGCGGCACCGCAGCGGCGGCTACGAGCAGGTGACGGTCGTACCGTCCGTCGTCACGTGACCACCCGGAAGTGGCTCGTGAGCCGCCCCGTGTCGTCCAGGACGTGGAAGGCGATCCCGGGCGGCGCGTCCCGGTCGGCGATCTGCTCGCCCTCCCAGGGCAGCCGCAGCGTCCACGTCACACCGGGGCCGACGACGAGCGGCCGCCCCGCGAACGAGGTCGCGGCGGGCGTGTGCGCGTGGCCGGTGATCAGACCGGCGATCTCGGGCCGGCGGGCCAGCAGTCCGGCCAGTCGGCCGGACTCCCGCAACTGGTACGAGTCGGGCAGTGGGTGGTGCAGCGCCACCGGCGGGTGGTGGAAGGCGAGCAGGGCCGGAAGGCCGCCGTCGAGTTCGTCGAGGGTCGTCTCGATCCAGTCGTACGTCTCCTCGTCCAGCTCCCCGTCGTCGCTGCCGGGGACGCTGGAGTCGCACATCAGCACGGCACCGTCGTCGAAGACCTGCACGCTGTTGACGGGCTCCTCCGCCCCCGGCAGGCCCAGCAGCGCCTTGCGGTAGGGCGCGCGGCTGTCGTGGTTGCCCGGGCAGGCCAGTACCGGGAAGGGGGCGTCGCCGTCGCGCAGCCCCAGGATGCGTGCGGCCTCCTCGTACTCCGGCTCCGTGCCGTGGTCCGCGATGTCCCCGGTCACCAGCAGCGCGTCCACCTGCCCAGGCAGCTCCCGCAACCGCTCGCACACCCGCTCGGCGCGCTCCGTCGCCCGCTCGCTCCCGTCCAGATGCAGATCGCTGATGTGCGCGAGTACGAGCACGGTCGTACGCCCTCTCGATCGAACAATTAATGGATGCCGAGCATCTAAGCATTAGATCTAACGTCTGAGCAATCCTCTGCCGTTAGCGGCAATGCTCAGGTGAAGTGCAGCAGACGGCTCGCGCCGCCCCCTCCGGCCGGGCAGGATGCTGCCCGTAGCCCCTTCGTCCGTCCCCTGGGAGGCCCGGATGACCGGAAGCACGGCCGCGTCCTTCACCGCCGACGACTACAGGGCCCGCATGGAGCGCGCCGCGCGGACGGCCGCCGAGGCCGGTCTCGCGGGCCTGCTGGTCGCCCCGGGGCCGGACCTGGTGTGGCTCACCGGCTACACGCCCCCGGCGGTCACCGAACGGCTCACCCTGCTGGTCCTCGCCGCCGGACAGGACCCCGTCCTCGTCGTCCCCGCGCTGGAGGCCCCGGACGCGCAGCAGGCGGCCGGCGCGCCCGCCCTGGCCCTGCGCGACTGGACCGACGGCAAGGACCCCTACGCCGCCACCGCCGCCCTGATCGACGCCTCCGGCCGGTTCGGCATCAGCGACAACGCCTGGGCGCTGCACCTGCTGGCGCTGCAGCAGGCCCTGCCCGGCAGCTCGTACACGTCGCTCACCGAGGCCCTGCCGATGCTGCGCGCCGTCAAGGACGCGGCGGAGCTGGAACTCATGACGGCCGCGGGAGCAGCCGCCGACGCGACGTTCGAGGAGATCCGGAACGTCCCCTTCGCCGGCCGCCGGGAGTCGCAGGTGGCCGCCGACCTCGACCGGCTCCTGCGCCGGTACGGACACGAGCAGGTCGACTTCACCATCGTCGCCTCCGGTCCGAACGGAGCCAACCCCCACCACGAGGCAGGCGACCGCGTCATCGAACGCGGCGACATGGTCGTCCTCGACTTCGGCGGACTGAAGGACGGCTACGGCTCCGACACCTCCCGCACGGTCCACGTCGGCGAACCCACCGACGAGGAGCGCCGCGTGCACGACATCGTGCGCGAGGCCCAGGAGGCGGGGTTTAGCGCCGTGCGGCCGGGCGCCGCCTGCCAGGACGTCGACCGGGCCGCCCGCGCGGTCATCGCCGACGCCGGCTACGGCGAGTACTTCATCCACCGCACCGGACACGGCATCGGCGTCACCACCCACGAACCGCCGTACATGATCGAGGGCGAGGAGCGGCTCCTCGTGCCGGGCATGTGCTTCTCGGTGGAACCCGGCATCTACCTGCCCGGCCGGTTCGGCGTGCGCATTGAGGACATCGTGACGGTCACCGAGGACGGCGGGCGGCGGCTGAACACCACCTCCCGCGAGCTGGTCATAGTGGAGTGACGGCACCGATGTCCACCACACGCCTCCCGAACGGCAACGGCGCGACCATGACCCAGGCACCGACACCCACCGCGGACACCGTCCGCCGACTGGTCCGTTCCCTGCTGAAGGACGGCACGGACGGCGGCACGGAGGGCAGCGGCGGCAAGGGCGGCAAGGAACCCAGGCAGGGAAGGGGCCCCGCCGCCGGACCCGACGTCCGGCCCGTGACCGAGGGCGCCGACCCGGCCACCTGGTGGGTCGGCACCCGCCATGTGCTGCGCCTCGCCCCCGACCGCGAGGCCACCGTGCGACAACGCCGCGAACTGCGCCTGCGCGACCTCGTCCGCCCGCACGTCCCGGTGGCGGTGCCGGTCAGCGTGGCGCACGGCGAGTGGGCGGCCGGGCTGACCTACACGCTCGACACCAAGGTGCCGGGCGGCTCGGGCGAGGAGCACGACGTGTCCGCCGTCGGCGAGGCCGACCTCGCGGGACTGCTCTCGGGGCTGCGCGAGGTGCCGGTCCGGCAGGCCGAGACCCTCGGCGTGCCGCGTACCGCGCCGCGCTCCCTGGAGGCGCTGCGCCGGGCCGCCGTACGCGCCGCCGAACGCCTCGCCGACGCCGACGAGTTCGACGCCGCCCGTCTGAACCAGCTCACGGCGCCCGCCGCGGCCCAGCTCGCCGCGCAGTCCGGCTCCGCGGTCCTCACCCACCACGCGCTCACCGGCGGCCATCTCGTGGTCAGCGCCGACGGGCGGGTGCGCGGGGCCCTCGGCTGGGCCGACGCGGTCGTCGGCGACCCGGCCGAGGACATCGCGGGCCTCGCGCTCGCCGTCGGCTCACCCGCCGCCGTACGCGCCGCCACCCTCGCCGGCTACGGCGCCCGCCCCTGCCTGCGCGGCCTGTGGCTGGCCCGCTGCGACACAGTCGTCGACCTCGCCGGGGCCCTCACGAGCCGGGACACGGGCCGGCTCACCCTGCTGCGCACGCAGCTGCGCCGGGCCTGGGAGCCGATCCTGCTGGAACGCGTGACGGACCTGCGGGACACGGACGACGCCCTCTAGCGGGCCTCACTCCTGCAACAGCACCACGCCCGACTCCCCGGGCACGTGCAGCACCCCGTCCGCCCCGGGGTCCTCCACCGGCTCCCACGCGGCCAGCACGCGCGCGTGCGGGACGCCGAGCGACAGCGCGGCCGGTTCCGGCGCCAGGTTCACCGCCACGAGGACGTCCCCGCGCCGGAAGGCGATCCAGCGGCGCTCCTCGTCGAAGGCGACCTTGGTGTCGGCGAGGTCGGGATCGGTCAGGTCCGGCTGCTCGTGGCGCAGGGCGAGGAGCTGCCGGTACCAGGCCAGCACGCGCGCGTGGGGCTGGCGTTCCGGCTCGGACCAGTCGAGGCAGGAGCGGTCCCGGGTCGCCGGGTCCTGCGGGTCGGGCACGTCCTCCTCCTTCCAGCCGTGCGCGGCGAACTCCCGTCGCCTGCCCCGCCGTACGGCGTCCGCCAGCTCCGGGTCGGTGTGGTCGGTGAAGAACTGCCAGGGTGTGCCCGCCGCCCACTCCTCGCCCATGAAGAGCATCGGCGTGAAGGGGGCCGTCAGGGTGAGCGTGGCCGCGCAGGCCAGCAGCCCGGGGGGCACCAGGGCCGAAAGGCGGTCCCCCTGGGCGCGGTTGCCCACCTGGTCGTGGGTCTGGCTGTAGCCGAGGAGCCGGTGCCCGGCCACCCGCGTACGGTCCAGGGGTCGCCCGTGGTGCCGCTCCCGGAAACTGGAGTACGTCCCGTCGTGGAAGTAGCCGCCGGTGAGGGTCTTGGCGAGCCCGGCGAGGGGAGCGCGTGCGAAGTCGGCGTAGTAGCCCTGCGACTCGCCGGTCAGCGTGGTGTGCAGGGCGTGGTGGAAGTCGTCGTTCCACTGCGCGTGCAGCCCGAGACCGCCCTCGTCCCGGGAGGTGATGAGCCGCGGGTCGTTGAGATCCGACTCGGCGACCAGGAACAGCGGCCGGTCCACCTCGGCGGCCAGGGCGTCCACGGCCGTCGACAGCTCCTCCAGGAAGTGGAACGCGCGCGTGTCCACCAGCGCGTGCACCGCGTCCAGGCGCAGCCCGTCGATCCGGTAGTCACGCAGCCAGGCCAGCGCGCTGCCGACGAGGAACGCGCGCACCTCGTCCGAGCCGGGCGCGTCCAGATTGACCGCGGCGCCCCAGGGCGTGTGATGCCGGTCCGTGAGGTACGGCCCGAAGACGGGCAGGTAGTTGCCGGACGGGCCGAAGTGGTTGTGCACCACGTCGAGGACCACGCCCAGGCCGAGTTCATGGGCCTGGTCGACGAAGCGTTTCAGCGCCTCGGGCCCGCCGTACGGCTCGTGCACGGCCCACAGCGAGACGCCCTCGTACCCCCAGCCGTGCGTGCCGGGGAAGGGGCACAGCGGCATCAGCTGCACGTGGGTCACGCCCAGTTCGGCGAGATGACCGAGCCGCTCGGCGGCCGCGTCCAGGGTGCCCTCGCGCGTGTAGGTCCCGACGTGCAGCTCGTACAGCACCGCGCCGGGCAGTGGCCGCCCCCGCCACTGCGCGCGCCACTCGTACCGCTCGTGGTCGACGACCGCGCTCAGCCCGTCCGGGCCGTCCGGCTGCCGGCGGGAGCGCGGATCGGGTCGTACGGGACCGTCGTCCAGCGCGAAGCCGTACCGGGACCCGTCGCGCGCGTCCGCCTCGCCCCGCCACCATCCCGCCCGTTCCGGATCGCGCTCCAACGCGCGCGTGACGCCGTCGCACCGGAGCGTCACACGGCCTGCCTGCGGTGCCCACACCTCGAACTGCACGGACGGTTCCCCTTCGTCTGCTCACCGTGATGTAGCCCGTCCATGGTGCGTCAAACGCGATCAATCCGCTGGTGCATCCACCCATTTGCGGCGGGTGTCGCCCCGGTACGCGCGCGTGGCGGGCGTTTTCCCGTTTTCTGGACAGCCCGGCCGCACTGCCCGACAATCACGAGCGTGACGTCGTCCTTCGAGTTCAACACGTACCCCGCGCGGCTCTCCGACGTGGAGCGCGACAGGGCGCTGAAGGTGCTCCGTGACGGCGTCGCCATGGGCCGCCTGTCCCACGACACGTTCATCCGCCGCATGGAACTGGCGCTCGCCGCCCGCCGCCCGGACGAGCTCGCCGTGCTCACCGCCGACCTGCCCACGGAGAGCCGGTTCTCCCGCCTGGTGTTCGGCACCGTCGAGGCGGTCTCCGGGTTCACCGTACGGCTGCGCAGAGCCTGGCAGGCCGAGCGCCTGCCCAAGCTGCTGCTGCCGCACCCGTCGCACAGCCATCCGCTGCGCATAGGCCGCGACCCCGCCAGCGGACTGCGCCTCAACCACGAGACGGTCTCCCGCGTCCACGCCGAACTCCGCCACCAGGGCGGCATGTGGGTCCTGCGCGACCTCGGCTCCACCAACGGCACGACGGTGAACGGGCGGCGCGTCGTCGGCGCGGCCGTCGTCCGCGAGGGCGACCAGGTCGGGTTCGGGCGCATGACGTTCCGGCTGTCGGCAGGCTGACCGGGAGCGGCTCCACGGTCGCCTGGCCGGAAACCGAGCGATGCCTTAGCTCTGGCCTTGGATTTACCAGGTGTCGCTCCCTGGGGAGTGGCTCAAAACCCATCGCGCCCCACGGTGTTGACGTACCCCTGAAGTCGTGACTGACTGTGCGTACGCCATGTACAGCTGGTGAAGCGACGGCACCGCATCGGGGAGGTGTGCCCTGCCGCCCCTCCTGCGTTACCCGACCGTCGACGAACTGGGCGCCCGGGCCGCCGCACTCGTCGCACGCCACCCGCGAGACGCCCGGCTGCGCCGGATCGGCACGTCCCGCGCGGGCACACCCCTGTGGCTGCTCTCCGTCGGCCACGGCAGCCGTCAGGCCCTCGTCGTCGCCGGCCCCCACGCCAACGAACCCGTGGGCGGCGCCACCGTGCTGCGCCTGGCCGAGCGGGCGCTGGCCGACCCGCGGCTCACCGAGGGTGCCGACGCCACCTGGAACCTGCTGCTGTGCCTCGACCCGGACGGGCTGCGTCGCAACGAGGGCTGGCTGACCGGCCCGTACGCACTCGGCCAGTACTTCCGGAACTTCTTCCGGCCCGGCTTCCTGGAACAGCCCGAGTGGCTGCCCGACGGCGCGGCCGGCGCCGCCCTGCCGGAGACCCGCGCCCTGCTCGAGGTCCAGGACGAACTGCGGCCGTTCCTCCAGTGCTCGCTGCACGGCGTCGATGTCGGCGGCGGCTTCGTCGAGCTCACCGACGACCTGCCCGGCCTCGCCCAGCGCCTCGCCCACATCGCCGCCCGGCTCGGCATCCCCCGCGAACTCGGCGCGTACGACGCCCTGTACTGGCCCGGCCTCGGGCCCGCCGTCTACCGGATCCCGCCGCCGCGCCGGGCCGGCCTGGCCGCGGCCATCACGGAGGCCGCCGTCGAGTCGACCTGGTTCCACCCGCACCCGCACGGCACGATCACCGCGGTCGTCGAGGCGCCCATGTGGGGCGTGGCGGCCGTGACGGACGGCTCCCCGCCCGCCGACCGGGAGGCGGTGCTGCGGGCCGTGAGCCACACCCTGCGCCACGACACGGGGCTCCTGCGGCACCTCCTGGCCCGCGTCCGGCCGTACCTCGCCGCCGTGCCCGACGCGGCGCGCCTGCTCGCCCCGGTCGACGACTACGTACTGGTCTGCCCCGGCCTCGCCGACGCCTGGGACCCCGACACCGGCGACGGCGCGGCCCATCCCCTGCCGCCCCTGAGCACCGCCCACCTCGCCGCCCTGCGCATCTCCGGGCGGCGGCTGGCCCTGCGCACAGCCGGGCTCCTGCACCAGCTCGTGCGGGCCGCCGGAGACGACCCGGCCGGGGCACTGCCGGAGCTGGACCGGCTGATCGACGCGTGGTGCGCCGACTACCGCGACGGCTGCGGGGCGCGCTGGATCCCGGTGGCGCGCCAGGCGGAGTACCAGGCGCGCGTGGTGCTCGCCGCTTTCGACCTGGCCGTGCGGGACACGCCCGCGCGCTCCCGCCCGGGCGAGCCGGGGTGGGAGTCGGGGGCGGCGCTGCCGATGCAGCGGGAGTGACGCCCGGGGCGGTGCGGCACCGGGGTCCGTGACGCCGCAGGTGTCTACGACGCGCCCTCGCGCGCGTGCAGCGCCGCGGCGACCACCGTGCGGGACTGGTGCTCGACCTGGTGCTCCAACGGCACCCAGCGGGCGCGGAAGCGTTCCGCGAAGGCGTCGCTCCAGGTCGCCACGAGTCCCTCCAACTGCTCGGCCGCCCGGTCGTCGGTCCCGCGCAGCACCCGCCGCAGCATGGCCGCCGCCCGCAGCGGCACCCGGCGCGCGAACGCGTCCACGCTGCCCACGTACGCCCTGGTGCGGTCGGCGGGCGGGGTGTGCACCAGGTCGTCGGCCAGCCCCGGCACCAGCTCCAGCCCCCACCGCGCGGCCCGCAGCAACGGCCCGTCCAGGTCTTCGAGCCGGGGCAGCGCGCCGTCGAGCACCCGCGTCACCTCCAGGGCGTCCCGTCGCAGCCGGCGCGCGAGCCGCCCGATCGCCGCCGCGGGGGCCGGATGCGGAGCCGGGTCGTCCACCAGGTCGCTCGCCCACATCGGCACCTCGACGACCGCGGTCAGACCGCCGTACCGGTGGGCGTGGTACCAGGTGCTGTGCCGCGCGTCGTCCGGCAGGCTGGGGTACGCGGGCCCCGCCCCCGGCGCGGGCATGACGTGCACCCCCGGCCCGGACGCGGGCCAGCCCGCGGCGTCCGAGGCGCCGGTCTCCACCGGGATGTGCAGCTCCGCCGCGGACTTGGCGAACGGCTCGGCCAGCCCGGGCACGTCCTTCGTCAACTGCACCCAGCTGCCGCCCAGGTCCGTGCCGTGCAGGGTCACCTGGAGGTAGGGGCGCAGCTCGTCGATGACGCCGGTCAGGGCCCGCGTCTCGGGCGGCAGCCGGTCGGGCGGCAGCACGGACGGCGCCCACTCCGGCTGTTCCGGGCCCGCCGGGCGGAAGAAGCCGAGGTGGTAGTCGAACAGGCTGCGCGGCGCCGGCGTCACGTGCAGGCTGGCCCCGTCGGGGTCCGCGCACAGCAGGAAGTGCCAGGAGATGCCGTCGCGCAACTCCCGCTGTTCCAGCACCCGTCGGGCGAGCGCGAGCAGGGTGCAGGAGCCGGTCGGCTCGTTGGCGTGGGCCCCGGCGACCACCAGCACGGCGCGACGGGCGCGGCCCACCGACAGCAGGTGCAAAGGCCTGCCCGCGCGCGAGGCACCCACCTGCCGCAGGGTGCACACCCCGGGCCGGTGAGAGGTCAACGCCCGGGCGGCTGAGACCTGTTCGGCCACCGTCGGGTAGCGCAGCTCCGGCAGGACACTCACCCCCGTCACATCCGCCCGAGTTCGCAATCGCAGTACCCCACGGCCTTGGTGCGGTGTCAAGGGCGCGATGGGGGAGGTCCCAGGGGGCGCCCGGAAGCATTGCCGGCCCGTGCGCGGTGGGCGCCCTGGCCGGTGTGCTGTCACCGCCGCCGGCGTCACGTCACCGGCGCGGGGTCACTGCCGGTGCAGCCCGCGTCCGGCCAGGGTCAGGAACACCTCGCCGACCGCCTCCGACAGGGTCGGGTGCGGGTGGACGTGCCGGGCCACGTCCAGCGGCTCCGCGTCCCAGCCGACGATCAGCTGGCTCTCCGCGATCATCTCCGACACGTGCGGGCCCACCAGGTGCACGCCCAGCACGCGTCCGCCGCCGGCCTCGGTGACGACCTTCACCATGCCGCCCTGCCCGTGCACCATGCCCTTCGCGACGGCGGTCAGCGGCATGCTGTCGGCCACCACTTCGTGCCCCCGCGCGCGTGCCTCGGCCTCGGTCAGACCGACGGCCGCGGTCTGCGGCGACGAGTACGTGACCCGGGGCACGGCCGCGTAGTCCACGGGTGCGGACGGCACGCCGGCCAGCGTCTCGGCCACCAACAGCCCTTCGGCGAACGACGCGTGGGCCAGTCCGAGCGACGGCGGCGGCAGCAGGTCGCCCACGACGTGGACACCGGGCACGGCCGTCTCCAGCCGGTCCCAGTCGGCCGGTACGACGAAACCGCGCTCGTCCGTGGAGAGGCCCGCGGCGGCCACGTCCAGGCCGTCGGTGACCGGGGCCCGCCCGACCGCCACCAGCAGCCGTTCGGCCTCGACCGTGAGGGTCTCGCCCCGGGCGGTGCGCAGGTGTGCGCGCACCCCGTCGTCGAGGACCTCGGCGTCCAAGAGCCGGGTGCCGGACCTCACGTCGATGCCGCGCTTCTTCAGACCGCGGGTCAGATGCCGGCTCACGTCGGCGTCCTCCAGCGGCACGATCCGGTCGGCGGCCTCCACGAGGGTGACGTCGGCGCCCAGGGAGCGGTGGAACGAGGCGTACTCCACGCCGATCGCACCCCCGCCGAGCACCAGCACGGACGCCGGGAGGCCCGGCGCGAAGAGCGCGTCGTCACTCGTCACCACGCGCCGCCCGTCCGGTGCGAGCCCCGGGAGCGTGCGCGGCCGTGAGCCGGTCGCGAGCACGAGGCCACGGCGCGCGGAGAGGTCGTACCCGCCGGGTTCGCCGTCCACGCCCGCCACCCGCACCGAGCGGGATCCGGTCAGCCGTGCGCTGCCCCTCACCACTCGCACGCCCGCGTGTGCGAGATGGGCCTCCACGCCCCGGTGGTTGCGGGACACGATGTCGTCGCGCGTGGCGACCAGGGCCGGCCAGTCCACGGTGTCCAGCGTCGCCTTCACGCCCCAGCGTTCGCGTGCCTCGGCGATGCCGTCGACGAGTTCGGCCGCGTGCAGCATCGCCTTGCTCGGGATGCAGCCGCGGTGCAGGCACGTCCCGCCGACCTTGTCCCGTTCGACGAGCACGACGTCCAGACCGAGGGCCGCGGCGCGCAGGGCGGTGCTGTAACCGCCCGTGCCGCCGCCGATGACGATGGCGTCCGGTGAGTTCATGCCCTCAGCGTCCGCCCGGCCCTTGCCATGAGTCCAAGGCAATGTTCTTGTGGAATCGATGCAGGGCGTTTATGGGAGGGGCGGCCGTTCATGAGCCTGCGGCAGATGGAGTACTTCCTGACGGTCGTCGACGAGGCGTCCTTCACCCGCGCGGCCGAACTCCTGCACGTCTCGCAGCCCGCCCTCTCCCACCAGATCAAGGCCCTGGAACGGTCGGTCGGCGGCGCGCTGCTGGAGCGCATGCCGCGCGGCGTGCGCCTGACCCCGATGGGGCGCGCCTTCCGGCCGCACGCCGAACTCGCCGTGCGCAGCGCCGCCCAGGCCCGCCGCGCGGCCCGTGCCGCCGCCGGTGCCGAGGGCGGCGAACTGCACATCGCCGCCGTGCACTCCGTCGCGGTCGGTGTCCTCGCGGACGTCTTCGCCCGCTGGCGCGCGGCCCACCCGCGCGTGCTGCTGCACCTCCACGAGTACGCGACGTCGGAGGCCCTGGAGGAGCAGGTCGAGCGCGGCACCGCCGACCTGGCCGTCGGCCCGGCGCCCGCCGACTGGCCGGGCACCGTCGTGCCGGTCGGCCAGGAGGACATCGTCCTCGTGGTGCCCTTCGACGACCGGTTCGCCGGCCGTACGACGGTGACGCTGCCGGAGCTCGCCGACCGCCCCTGGGTGCGCTGCGCCATGGAACCCGTCGTCCACGGCGAACGCTTCCTCGACTGGGCGTGCGGACGGGCCGGCTTCACGCCCCGCACCGCCGTGTTCACCGAGCACACGTCGACGGCGGTACGGATGGCCGCCGCCGGTGTCGGCGTCTGCGCCGCGCCCGCCCACCTGGTCCGCGACGCGGTCGGCGACGGCTGCGTCGTCCTCACCCCCGACCCGCCCTGGAAGCGCACCCTGACGGTCTTCTCCCGGCTGCCCCCGACCGGGGCGGCCGAGGCCTTCGTGACCCTGCTGCACTCGGCCTGGCCCTACCCACGCGTCCCCTCCACCGCATCGCTGCGCGCGTACGGGGACTGCCCCGAGGACGGCACGGCGGCGGCCTGACGACCAGCCGCCCCGCCTCACTCTCCGACCCGCTCCAGCAACGCCACCGGCAGCCGCTCGAACAGTTCCTCCACGCGTGCGTGCCCCGTGAACTCCCGTCCCGGCTCCAGCACGTCCGCCCAGCGCCCCGGCGGCAGCGGCAGACGGGTGTCCCGCCAGCCGCCCGCCTCCGCGAGCCGGAGCGACAGGCGGGTCACGGCCGTCACCACCTCACCGGAGCGGGCGAACGACAGGCAGTGGGCCGCCGCCGCACCTTGCGCCGGCAGCGGCATGTACGTCGCCGTGTCGCCGAAGGCGTCGGGACGCCGTGCCCGCAGCCCGAGCGCCGCCCGCGTCACCGCGGTCTTCTCCCCGGACGTCCCGCCGGACTCCTCGGGCGGGAAGCTCACCGGCCGCCGGTTGTCGGGGTCGACCAGCGCCCGGTACTCGGCCTCCGTGCCCTGGTAGACGTCCGGCACACCCGGCATCGTCAGCTGGACCAGGGCCGTGCCCAGCACGTTCGCCCGGATGTGCGGCCCGAGGGAGTCCCGGAACGCGGCGACCCGCTCACCCGGCGCCCCGCACGGCCCGGCCGCCACGAACCGCGCCACCGCCTCCTCGTACGGCGGCTCCTGCTCGGTCCAGCTGGTGTACAGGCCCGCCTCGCGCACGTGCTTCAGCAGTGCCCCCTGCACCCGCTCCGGGGCCCCGGACGCCGGGCCGAGCCCGAACACCGTCTGCCAGGCCGCCCAGGCCAGTTGCGCGTCCGGCACGCCCTCGCCGGTGCGGGTCACCTCGGCGAGGACGTCCGCCCAGCGGTCCGGGCACTCGGTGAGCACGTGCAGCGCCGCCCGGACGTCGGCACTGCGCTTCGTGTCGTGCGTCGAGGCGACCGTGCCGGTCACCGGCCAGTCGCGCTGCACGCGCGCGCAGTACGCGTGGAACTGCTCCGGCGACAGCGCCGGACCGCCCGGATTCCCGCCCACCTCGGTCGCCGACAGCAGCGGCACGTAGCGGTAGAACGCCGTGTCCTCCACGGACTTCGCCCGCAGCGCCGACGAGGTCTGCGCGAACCGCGTCCGGAACTCCACCTGCGCGGGCCCGTCGCCGTACCGTCCCAGCACGAGGTCCCGTACGACGTCCACCGCACCGGCCTCCTCGGGCACGGCGAACGCGAGCCGGGCCTCGGCCGCGGCCTCCTCGGTGACCACGGTCGCCGCGTCGACGGACTCGTAGGGCCGGTAGACCTCCATCCGGACCAGCAGCTCCTGGAGCGCGGTGCGCAGCGCCCAGGGCGCGCGGTCGCGCAGCGCCGGCTCCGGCGAGGTCGCGCACAGCCGGGCCGCCACCCGCACCAGCCGGTCGGTCTCGGTCGCCAGCTCGTGCGTGAGGACCTTGTACGCCGCCCGGCGCACCGTCGCCTCCCACTGCCCGCCCCGGTCCGTCTGCGGGGCCGCGAACCGCCGGTACTGCCCCAGGAGCTCCCCGAACCCGGCCGGGTCCGTGAAGAGCCCGTCCACGTGCCGCAGGGCGTCGTAGCCGGTCGTACCCGCGACGGGCCAGGAGGCCGGCAGCCGCTCACCGTCGGCCAGGATCTTCTCCACGACCGTCCAGCGGCCCTCCGCCGCCTCGTGCAGCCGCCGGAGGTAGCCGTCGGGGTCGGCGAGCCCGTCGGGATGGTCGACGCGCAGCCCGTCGATCACGCCCTCGCGGAGCAGCTGGAGGATCTTGTCGTGGGTGGCCTCGAACACCTCGGGGTCCTCCACCCGCACCCCGATCAGCTCGGAGATGCTGAAGAACCGCCGGTAGTTGAGCTCGGTCCGGGCCAGCCGCCACCACACCGGGCGGTACCACTGCGCGTCCAGCAGGTGCGGCAGCGGCAGGTCCTCGGTGCCCTCGCGCAGCGGGAACACATGGTCGTAGTAGCGCAGGACGTCACCGTCGACGCGCAGTTCCCCGAGCACCTCGCCCAGCGGCCCGCCGAGCACCGGCAGCAGCACCTGGCCGTTCTGCGCCTCCCAGTCGATGTCGAACCAGCGCGCGTACGGCGACTTCGGGCCCTCGCGGAGCACCTCCCACAGGGCGCGGTTGTGGCGCGGGGCCATGGCCATGTGGTTCGGGACGATGTCCACCACCAGACCGAGCCCGTGCTCGCGTGCCGTGCCCGCCAGCGCCCGCAGTCCCTCCTCACCGCCCAGCTCCTCGCGTACGCGCGCGTGGTCGACGACGTCGTAGCCGTGCGCCGAGCCCGGCACGGCCTCCAGGACGGGGGACAGGTGCAGATGCGAGACGCCGAGCGAGGCCAGGTACGGCACGACGGCCGCCGCGGCCCCGAACGGGAACTCGGGCTGCAGTTGCAGCCGGTACGTGGCCGTGGGCACCACCGGGTCAGGTCGCTCAGGTGTCATGCAGACCTACGTACCCGCCCTGCCGCCGTTCGTGTCATCGCCCGCGCCAGGTGCGCCGTGCGTCGCCCGGACGAGTGGCCCTTCCTGGCGACGCACCGGGCGGCGCACCGGCCGCCGGTCACACGGGCCGCTGGAGCACGGTCATGCTCCGGTCGGCCAGGGTCAGCCGGTCCCCGGCCTGCACCTTCGGGCCCGTGCCCGGCGGCACCCCGTCCGCGCGGGCCGTGTCGACCACCACCTGCCACTGCCGCCCGTGATTGACCGGGACCAGGAACTCCAGCGGCTTGGGCGAGGCGTTGAACATCAGCAGGAACGAGTCGTCGGTGATGCGCTCCCCGCGCGGGCCCGGCTCCGAGATCGCGTTGCCGTTGAGGAACACCGTCAGCGCCGAGGCCCGTGCCGAGTCCCAGTCCCGCTGGGTCATCTCCCGGCCCTCGGGGGTGAACCATGCGATGTCGGACAGGTCGTCGTGCGTGCCCTCCACGGGCCGGCCGTGGAAGAAGCGCCTCCTGCGGAAGACCGGGTGGTCCCGGCGCAGCCACACCATCGCGCGCGTGAAGGCCAGCAGCTCCCGGCTCAGGCCGCCCTCGGTGTCCTCGCCGTCCTCGCCGTCCGCCGGCCACTCGACCCAGGCCAGTTCGTTGTCCTGGCAGTAGGCGTTGTTGTTGCCGCGCTGGGTGCGGGCGAACTCGTCGCCGTGGCTGATCATGGGGACGCCCTGGGACAGCATCAGCGTCGCGATGAAGTTGCGCATCTGCCGGGCCCGCAGCCGGAGCACGTCGGCGTCGTCGGTGTCGCCCTCGACGCCGCAGTTCCAGGACCGGTTGTGGCTCTCGCCGTCGCGGTTGTCCTCGCCGTTGGCCTCGTTGTGCTTGTCGTTGTACGACACGAGATCGTGCAGCGTGAAGCCGTCGTGGCAGGTCACGAAGTTGATGGAGGCCAGCGGGCGCCGCCCGTCGTCCTGGTACAGGTCGGACGAGCCGGTCAGCCGCGAGGCGAACTCCGCGAGCGTGCGCTGCTCACCCCGCCACAGGTCCCGCACGGTGTCCCGGTACTTGCCGTTCCACTCGGTCCACAGGGGCGGGAAGTTCCCCACCTGGTAGCCGCCCTCGCCCACGTCCCACGGCTCGGCGATCAGCTTGACCTGCGAGACCACCGGGTCCTGCTGCACCAGGTCGAAGAACGACGACAGCCGGTCCACCTCGTGGAACTGCCGGGCGAGCGTCGCGGCCAGGTCGAAGCGGAACCCGTCGACGTGCATGTCCGTGACCCAGTACCGCAGCGAGTCCATGATCAGCTGGAGCACGTGCGGGGACCGCATGAGCAGGGAGTTCCCGGTCCCTGTCGTGTCCATGTAATAACGGGGGTCGTCCGTCAGCCGGTAGTAGCGCGCGTTGTCGAGGCCCTTGAAGGACAGCGTCGGGCCCAGGTGGTTGCCCTCGGCGGTGTGGTTGTAGACCACGTCGAGGATCACCTCGATCCCGGCCTCGTGCAACGCCTTCACCGCCGACTTGAACTCCAGCACCTGCTGTCCCCGGTCACCCCAGGAGGCGTAGGCGTTGTGCGGGGCGAAGAAACCGATCGTGTTGTAGCCCCAGTAGTTGTTCAGCCCCATGTCGACCAGGCGGTGATCGTTCACGAACTGGTGTACGGGCATCAGTTCCAGGGCCGTGACGCCCAGCTCGGTGAGGTGCTCGATGATCGCCGGGTGCGCGAGGGCCGCGTAGGTGCCGCGCAGCTCCTCCGGCAGGCCCGGGTGCCGCATGGTGAGGCCCTTGACGTGGGCCTCGTAGATCACCGTGTGGTGGTACTCGGTGCGCGGGCGCCGGTCGTCGCCCCAGTCGAAGTACGGGTTGACCACGACCGACGTCATCGTGTGCGGCGCGGAGTCCAGGTCGTTGCGCCGGCCGGGCTCGTCGAAGTGGTAGCCGTAGACCTCCTCGCCCCAGCTGATCGAACCGCTGATCGCACGCGCGTACGGGTCGAGCAGGAGCTTCGCGGAGTTGCAGCGCAGCCCGCGCTCCGGGGCGTACGGGCCGTGCACGCGGAACCCGTACCGCTGCCCCGGCATGATGCCCGGCACGTACGCGTGCCGCACGAACGCGTCGCTCTCCCGGAGCTCGATCGCCGTCTCCGAGCCGTCGTCGTGCAGCAGACACAGCTCTACTCGGTCCGCGGCCTCCGAGAAGACCGCGAAATTGGTGCCGGCGCCGTCGTACGTGGCACCGAGTGGATACGCCTCTCCAGGCCAGACCTGCATGGATACGACTCTTTCAGGTGAGCGGCGCCGGTGGGGACGCCTTGGCCCCGAGTCTCCCCGAAAGTGAGGGAACCTCCTATGACTTATGTCCCTCTTACCAAGTGACCAGTGCATACGCGTTATGCCGAACCAGTGGGGCACGGGATACTCCCGGGGCTGTGGGGGAGTACGGGGAAAATATGACACGGGGACCCGGGCGGGGCAGCCCCCGTCCGGGAGGAGGCCGGGCGGAGCCCCGGAGGCGCCGGGGACGCAGCGGAGACGCCGGCCGAAGCCGCGAAGGGCACGGGCCACGGTCCACCGGCCGATGGCGAGACGGAGCGGGTCGCGACCGCCCTGAGCGGGCACCACACGGGCACGACTCTGCCTCGCCGGGCGTGACGTCACGGCTATGAATCCGCTCACTCCCGCCGGGCTCGCCCGGCGGAACGGGCACGCTGCCGAGAACTGTCCTGCCCATCCGGCTGCACCGCCGACCGCTCCCGGAGTACCCTTCCTTGATCGTTGACAAGGGGAGTGCTCGGGGGAGCGGAAGGCGGTGCGCGGGTGGGCTCGGGAGGGCTGGAGCTGCCCCCTGGTGACGAAGGTCACGAGGGGAACTCCACAGACGTCCCGACCGGTGCCGTGTCCCTGGCACGGCCGATGGACGCGACGGGCTCGATCGGCCCGGAGCTGGACTGGGACGCCGACGCCTGGCGCGAGGTGCGCACCCGCGCCCAGCGGGCCGGCCGGGCCTACATCTGGCTGAACCTCGTCGAGCAGCGGCTGCGCGCGGTCGTCGCCGCCGTACTGCGCCCCGTGTACGAACCCGTCCACGGCGAGGACTGGGTCGTGGCCGCCGCCGGACCCGCCGGGCAGGAGTGGGTGCAGCGCGCGGTCGCCGTGCGCGAGGTCAGCCGCCGCAAGGGCTATCTGCTCGACCCGGCCGACGACAACGTCCTGTCCTTCCTCACCCTGCCGCAGCTGCGCGAGCTGATGGTGCAGCACTGGCCCTGCTTCGAGCCCTACTTCGACGACCGCCGGGACGTCGAGCTCGCCCTGGACGAGCTGGAGGTCACCCGGAACGTCGTCTCCCGCAACCGGGCCCTGTCCGAGGCCGTCCTGAACCAGGCCGAGCGCGCCTCCGCCCGGCTGCTGGAGATGCTCGGCACGGGCGGTGACGTGCCCTCCGCGCGCCGGCTGCCCATCGACGCGGTCGAGGACCTGGTCGGCGACCGGTACGCCGACGTGGTCGCCGTCCACTCCGACCGGGTGCGGCTGATGCGCCAGTTCCCGGCCGAGGACATCTTCGGCGGCGCGCGTCGGCTCGACGCCATCGGCATCGGCCTCAACCTGCTCGTGCAGAACTTCTCCGGCCGCCGCCTGGTCCGGCTGGCCGAGTCGGGCTGCCGGGTGCGGCTGCTGTTCCTCAACCCGGCCTCCAGCGCGGTCAAGCGGCGCGAGCGCGAACTGGGCATCAAGCGCGGCGAGCTCAGCCGGGCCGTGGAGATGAACATCCTGCACATGCGCCGGGTACGGGCCCGGCTCCGGGACCCGGGGGCCTTCGAGATCCAGGTCTTCGACGAGACGCCCCGCTTCACGGCCTACCTGGTCGACGGCGACGGGGCGGACGGTATCGCGGTCGTGCAGAACTACCTGCGCCGGACCCGGGGGATGGAAGCGCCGGTGTTCGTGCTGCGCAACAGCGGCAAGGTGGTCAAGTCGGGTGAGATCGACGAAAGCGGCCTCTTCCCCACCTATCGCGAGGAGTTCGAGGTGATGTGGGCGGATTCGCGACCCGTGTCGTGAACCGTCCCTCGTGGTCGTGCGGTTCGGCGCCTAAGCGGAACGCGGTCCTCTGATTGTCAGTGGTGCATGGGAAGGTGGAGACCACTGGGGGAACGCACCACACGAAGGGGGACCGCCCATGGGCTGGCACCGGGAGCTGCTGATCGGCTTCGACCTGGAGACGACGGGCACGGATCCGCGCGAGGCGCGCATCGTCACGGGAGCCGTGATCGAGGTCAGGGCCGGGGAGCCGATGGGGCGCCGGGAGTGGCTGGCCGACCCGGGGGTGCCGATCCCCGAGGACGCGGTGGCGGTGCACGGCATCAGCAACGAGCGCGCGACGGCCGAGGGCAGACCGGCCGACCAGGTGGCGGACGCCCTCGCCGGCGTCCTCACCTCCTACTGGAAGACGGGCGTGCCGGTCGTCGCCTACAACGCCGCCTTCGATCTGACCCTGCTCTCCGCCGAACTGCGCCGTCACGGACTGCCGTCCCTGCGCGACCGCCTGGGCGGCGTGGACCCCGCGCCGGTGATCGACCCGTACACCATCGACCGCTGGGTCGACCGCTACCGCCGGGGCAAGCGCAACCTCGAAGCGGTCTGCGCCGAGTACGGCGTCGTCCTCGACTCCGCCCACGACGCCATGGCCGACGCCCTCGCGGCGGCCCGCCTGGCCGGTGCGATAGCCGCCCGCCACCCCAAGATCGCGTCCCTCGGCCCGGCAGACCTCCACCGCAGACAGATCGAGTGGTACGCGGAGTGGGCGGCGGACTTCCAGAACTTCCTGCGCGGCAAGGGCGACGCGACGGCACTGGTGGAGGGGGCCTGGCCGTTGAAGGAGCCGGCGGACGCGTGAGCCGGTGACGGCGGGTGACGCCCCTGAGGGACGCGGGGAACTGCGCGACCGGCCCCACTCGACCCGCACTCGCCGCACTACGCAGGCCCCCGAACCTCAGGCGCTCAGAACGAATACCACCGCACCGTCTCGTCCCCCTCCCGCAGCGAAGCCACCCGCCGCCGGAACTCCGCCAACGCCTTCGGATTGCTCGGCGCGTGCTGAGCCACCCATGCACAACTGGCGGTCTCCCGGGCGCCACGCAGCACCGAACACCCCTCCCACGCGCGGACGTCCCATCCGTATGTCGCGGTGAACGACGCGTACGCGTCGTCCGGGAGTCCGTAGCGGTCATGCGAAAGCACCATCACCACCAGATCGTGCTCCCGCAGATCCGCCGACACGGTCTCCAGATCGACCAGCACCGGCCCATCAGGCCCGACATGCACATTGCGCGGGAGAGCATCCCCGTGGATCGGCCCCGGCGGCAGATGAGGCGTCAGCGCCGCGGCCTCGGCGGCGAACCCGCCCCGCCGCTCCCGCAGATACGCGGCGTCCGCCGGATCGATCGCGTCCCCCGCCAGCCGCAGCCAGCGTTCCACACCGCCCAGCAGATCGCGGGGCGGCAGAGCGAAGGAGGGTGCGGGCAGGGCGTGCAGGACCCGCAGCAGTTCGGCCAAATCCCGCGGCTCGGCGGGCCGTGCGGCATCCGGCAGCCGATGCCACACCGTCACCGGATGCCCGTCGACCAGCAGCGCCTTCGGCTCCGCGGCCCGCACCGCCGGTACGCCCGCCTCGGCGAGCCACACCGCGATGTCGAGCTCACGCCGCGCCCGGTCCAGGAGTTCGGCGTCGCGGCCCACCTTGACGACCAGGTCACCGGCGGCGAACACCGCGTTCTCACCCAGCGCGAGCAGCCGCGCCTCGCCGGCCGCTCCGGGCAGCACGCCCGCCGCGGCCAGTACGTCCCGAGCCCGTGCCTCGTCCATCGTCCGCCTCCGTCGTCCACGTCTTCCGCCGTCGGGTTCCGGCCATCCGCCGGTCAGTGTCGCATCGGCACAGGTCGGGCGGCGTGCGCGGTGCCTTGACGAGGCAGAACGCCTTCACGACCATGACCTGGCCGGCCGAGCCGTCAAAGGGGCTGATTTGTGACATCGGTGACTGAGGCTTCACCGCCGACGCCGAGGAGACCGGCCGGCCGAAAGCCCGGCCGGAGCCGGCCCCGGGCCGTCGACCACGGCGCCTGGTTCCTGGTGCTGCCCGCCCTGCTCCCCATCCTCGTCCTCAGCGTCGGGCCGCTGCTGTACGGGATCCTGCTGGCCTTCACCGACGCCCAGTCGGGCCGTACCGAGCCGACCCAGTGGATCGGCGGCCTCAACTTCCAGGATCTGCTCCACGACACGCTGTTCTGGGAGTCGTTCCGGATCGGGCTGGTGTGGGCGGTCGGGGTGACCGTGCCGCAGTTCCTGCTCGCGCTGGGCCTCGCCCTGCTGCTCGACCAGGACCTGCGGCTGCGCTGGCTGGCCCGTGCCCTGGCGATCATCCCCTGGGCCATGCCCGAGGTCGTCGTCGGCATCATGTGGCGCCTCGTCTACAACCCGGACGCCGGCATCCTCAACGAGACCCTGCGCGACCTCGGCCTGGGCGGCGGCCGCGACTGGCTCAGCGGGCTGGCCACCGCGCTGCCCGCCGTGATCGTCGTGGGCGTCTGGGCGGGCATGCCGCAGACGACGGTCGCGCTGCTCGCCGGACTGCAGAACACCCCGCGCGAACTGCACGAGGCGGCGGCGGTCGACGGCGCGGGCGCCTGGCGCCGCTTCCGCACGGTCACCTGGCCCGCCCTCAGACCCATCGCCCTGGCCATCACCGCGCTCAACCTCATCTGGAACTTCAACTCCTTCGCCCTGGTCTACGTCCTCACCAGCGGCGGCCCCGGCGGCCGGACCCGCCTGCCCATGCTCTTCGCGTACGAAGAGGCCTTCCGCTACGGGCAGTTCGGCTACGCGGCGGCGATGGGCTGCGTGATGGTGGCCGTGATCTCGATCGCCCTGGCCGTCTTCCTCGCCGGCCGCCTCAGGGGAGGTGACGACGCGTGAGGACCAGCACCCCGGCCCGCGTCGGCCAGTACACCGCGCTGCTCGCGTATCTCGTCTTCCTCGCCTTTCCGTTCCTCTGGCTGGTCTCCACCGCGTTCAAGCCGCCGCGCGAGCTGGGCAGCCTGCACCCGACGTGGATCCCGAAGGACCCCACCCTCGCCAACTTCCGGCAGGCCTTCGACGAACAGCCGCTGCTGCACGCCGCCCTCAACTCCCTGCTCGCCGCGCTCGCGGCGGCCGGCATCGCCGTGCTGATCGCGACGCCGATGGCCTACGTCGTCGCCCGGCGCCGCACCCGGCTCGCGAAGGCGGTGACGGGCTGGGTGGTGGTCAGCCAGGCGTTCCCGTTCGTGCTGCTGATCATCCCGCTGTTCCTCGTGCTGAAGAACCTCCGCATGATCAACTCCGTGCCGGGGCTGGTGCTGGTGTACGTGGTGTGGGCGCTGCCGTTCGCGCTGTGGATGCTCGCCGGGTACGTACGGGCCGTGCCGCCCGAGCTGGAGGAGGCAGCCACGGTCGACGGGGCGGGCCGGGTGCGGACCCTGGTGTCGGTGACGGCGCCGCTGCTCGCGCCAGGCATCGTGGCGACCGCGCTGTTCGCGTTCATCACCGCGTGGAACGAGTTCTTCTTCGCGCTCGTACTGCTCAAGACACCGGAGAAACAGACCCTGCCGGTGGTGCTCACCCATTTCATCGGCGCCGAGGGCGTCGCCGACCTGGGCCCGCTCGCGGCGGCGGCGTTCCTCGCGACGCTGCCCTCGCTGGTCGTCTTCGCGCTCATCCAGCGGCGGATCACCGGCGGCATGCTCAGCGGGGCGGTGAAGAGCTGATGCGCGCACGCCTGCTGGGCCTCGTTCTCCTGCTGCTCCTCGCCGGCTGCTCCTCCGGCGGCACCCGTGACGACGGCCGGATCACCCTGCGCTTTTTGTCCCTGGCCTGGCAGGGGGAGTCGGTCGAGGCCAACAAGGAACTGGTGGAGGAGTGGAACGCCACCCACCCGGGCGTCCGGGTCGAGTACGTCCAGGGGAGCTGGGACAGCGTCCACGACCAGCTCCTCACCGCCTTCGAGGGCGGCGAGGCACCCGACATCATCCACGACGCCTCGGACGACCTCGCCGACTTCGCCTACGGCGGCTACCTCGCCGACCTCACCGGCCTGCTGCCCGACCGGCTGAAGTCGGACATCCCACAGCGCAGTTGGGAGACCACCACCTTCGGGGACGGCATCTACGGCGTGCCGTTCCTCCAGGAGCCGCGCGTGCTGATCGCCAACACGACATGGCTCAAGCGGTCCGGAGTGCGGATCCCGACCACAAAAAAGCCGTGGAGCTGGGCCGAGTTCCGCCGCATCACCGAACGGCTCAGCGGCCGCGGGAAGTACGGCATCGCCTGGCCCCTGAAGGAACCGGTCTCCGCCACGCTCAACCTCTCCCTGTCGGCGGGCGGACGGCTCTTCCACCGCGGGGCCGACGGAAAGGTGACGGTCCGGTTCGAGGCGGCCGACCAGGTGGTGCCGCGCACCATCCACGCCCAGGCCGGCACCGACCGCAGTGCCTCGCCCACCACCTTGGGCAGCGGCGGCTCCGACACCCTGCCCGGCTTCTTCGGCGGCAGATACGCGATGGTCCCGCTCGGCTTCTCCTACCGCCAGCAGATCGTGCAGCAGGCCCCGAAGGGCTTCTCCTGGCAGGTGCTGCCCGCCCCCGCCGGCGCCGGGGGACTCACCCAGGGCGTCAGCCCGCAGACGCTGTCCATCGCCGAGGACTCCCCGCACAAGAAGGAGGCGGCCGCCTTCATCGACTTCCTGCTGAGGCCGCGGAACATGGTCCGCCTCGCCCTCGGCGACTGGATGCTGCCGACCGGCAGCCGGGCGCTGAACGACCCGGCCCTGCGCACACCCGAGCACGGCTGGGCCACGGGCACCGCGCTCGCCGCCCACCTGCGCCCGGCGCCCGCACAGGCCGTACGGGGCTACCCCGAGTGGAAGGACAAGGTGGCGACCCCGGCCCTCCAGGAGTACTACAGCGGCGCCATCGGCATCCGTGAGCTGCGCAAACGCCTGGAGGAGGACGGCAACCTGGTGCTGGCGCGCTACCAGCGCTGAACCCGGCGAAATCCCGTTGAGCCTGGTCCCGGCAGCGCCTAGCGTGCTGCCTGTGGGAATCAACGCGATCTGCATCTCCGGTCACGGCCGGGGCTGCGCGCACGCCGCACGGGTGCGCAGCGGCCCCGGAGCCCTGACCGGCCCGGGGAGCCACGCCCGCTGAGCCGCTGAGCCAGGCGTCTCACCTCTCCGCTCTCCCTCTGTCTTCCGGTCGGGGCCTTCGGCTGCCCTCACCCCGTCACGGAAGACAAGGACCGCAGGCCATGGCCCGCCCCACCGCTACCTCCCGCGCGCTCTCGCAGAACTTCCTCGCCGACCGCGCCACCGCCGAACGCTTCGCCCGGCTCGCCGCCCCGCAGGACCGGCCGGTCCCGCTGCTGCTCGAAGTCGGCGCGGGCAAAGGCGCGTTGACCGGCCCGCTGGCGCGACGCTGCCGGGAGCTGCGCGCGTACGAGATCGACCCGCGGCTCGTGTCCGTCCTGCGCGGCCGCTTCTCCGGCACCCCTCAGGTGCGGGTCGTCGGCGGGGACTTCCTGGCCGCCCACCCGCCCCGCACGCCCTTCTCGGTCGCCGGGAACGTGCCCTTCTCCCGCACCGCGGCCGTCGTCGACTGGTGCCTGCGCGCCCCCGCCCTCACCGACGCCACGCTGCTCACCCAGCTCGAGTACGCCCGTAAGCGCACCGGCGACTACGGCAGCTGGACGCTGCTGACGGTCCGGACCTGGCCCCGCTACGAGTGGCGGCTGCTGGGCCGCGTCGGCAGGCGCAGCTTCCGGCCCGTGCCGCGCGTGGACGCCGGGGTGCTGCGCATGGAACGGCGCGACAACCCGCTGCTCGACGCCGCCGGGTACCGGAGCTGGCGCCGGCTGGTCGAGCTGGGCTTCTCCGGCACCGGCGGTTCACTGCACGCGTCGCTGCGGCGGGCCCACCCGAGGCGGCGGGTGGACGCCGCGTTCCGGGCGGCGCGCCTGGACCCGGGCGTGCTGGTGGGCGAGGTGGCGCCGGAGCGGTGGTTGCGACTGCACGAGGAGCTGACCAGCTGATCTCCAAAATGGTTGCACGAGACGTCTCGTCTCGCATACGGTCGGCCCATGACCAGTCGTGCTCACATCGCCATGTTCTCCATCGCCGCCCACGGCCACGTGAACCCGAGTCTGGAGGTGATCCGCGAGCTCGTGGCGCGCGGCCACCGCGTGACGTACGCGATCCCGCCGGTCTTCGCGGAGAAGGTCGCGGACACCGGTGCCGAGGTGAAGCCGTGGAACTCGACACTGCCCTCGCCCGACGACGACCCGGAGGCCTGGGGGAGCACGCTGCTGGACAACGCGGAGCCGTTCCTCGATGACGCGATCCAGGCCCTCCCGCAGCTGATCGAGGCGTACGAGGGCGACGAGCCGGACCTCGTGCTGCACGACATCGCCTCCTACCCGGCCCGCGTGCTGGCCCACCGCTGGGGCGTGCCCGCGGTCTCCCTGTCGCCGGCCATGGTCGCCTGGGAGGGGTACGAGGAGGAGGTCGCCGCGCCCCTGTGGGAGGAGCCGAAGAAGACCGAGCGCGGCCGTGCCTACTACGCCCGCTTCCACGCCTGGCTGGAGGAGAACGGGATCACCCGGCACCCCGATGCCTTCGGGGGCCGTCCCGACCGCTCGATCGTCCTGATCCCCAGGGCGCTCCAGCCGAACGCGGACCGCGTCGACGAGACCGTGTACTCCTTCGTCGGGGCCTGCCAGGGCGACCGTGCCGCCGAGGGTGGCTGGGAGCGGCCGGCCGGTGCCGAGAAGGTCGTGCTCGTGTCGCTCGGGTCCGCCTTCACCAAGCAGCCCGGCTTCTACCGGGAGTGCGTCAAGGCGTTCGGCGACCTGCCGGGCTGGCACCTGGTGCTCTCGGTCGGCAAGCACATCGACCCGGCCGAACTCGGGGAGGTCCCGGCGAACGTCGAGGTGCGCTCCTGGGTGCCGCAACTGGCGATCCTTAAGCAGGCCGACCTGTTCGTCACGCATGCCGGCGCGGGCGGCAGCCAGGAGGGCCTGGCCACGGCCACGCCGATGATCGCCGTACCGCAGGCCGCGGACCAGTTCGGCAACGCGGAGATGCTCCAGGGACTCGGTGTGGCCCGGTACCTCCCGACGGAGGAGGCGACCGGTGAGGCCCTGCGTGAGGCGGCTCTCGCCCTCGTGGACGACCCGGAGGTCGCCCGCCGCCTGAAGGAGATCCGGGCGGAGTCGGCCCAGGAGGGCGGCACGCGGCGCGCGGCCGACCTCATCGAGGCCGAACTGCCCGCGTGCCAGGGGTAGTCGGGACGGCAGTCGCCCGCCGGACCGTCACACCGTGACGGCCTGGCGGGTGAGGTTCATGCGGGCGTGCTCGAGAGCGGCGTCCATGCGTGCCGCCTGCCCCTTGGTGAACATGAACATCGCGGCGTCGTCCGTGTAGTCCATGTAGTTCATGAACATGTCGCCGGACGGGCCGTTGCCGCACGACACGTGCGGGAAGTCGGGTGAACCCGTGTTCGGCCCGCCCTGATTGGGGGTGTCCGCGACGAAGTCGCTGCCGCTGCACCCCTCGTCGTCGTCGCCCCAGATGTGCCGCAGGTTCAGCCAGTGCCCGATCTCGTGCACGGCGGTGCGGCCGCCGTCGAAGGGCGCGGTGGCGGTGCCGGTGGTCCCGAAGCCGGTGTGCGTGACGACCACCCCGTCCGTGGAGGCGGCGCCGCCCGGGAACTGGGCGTAGCCCAGCAGCCCGCGGCGCAACTGGCAGACCCACAGGTTCAGGTAGACGTCCGCGGGCCAGGCGTCGTGACCGCCGCTCAGGCTGAACTTGACCAGGTCGTCCGTGTCCCAGGCGGGAGTCGACGTCCGGGTCCGCGTGATGCCGTCCGTGGGGCGGCCCAGTGGGTCGGTCCGGGCGAGGTGGAACTGGACGCGCGCGTCGGCCACGAGGTCCTGCCAGGCCTCGGGGACCTTGTCGACGTCCGGGTTGTTCGCGCGGAAGTCCTGGTTGAGCACCTGGATCTGACTGTGGATCTGGGCGTCGCTGATGTCCTGCTCGGGGGTGTTGTGCACGACGTGCACGACGACGGGGATGTCGACGACGCTCTGCCGGGCCGTGCCCGTCTCCACCTGCTCGTAGGCGAACGCGGCGTTCTCGATCTGGGCCCGGTTCTCGGCGTACTCGGGGTTCATGCTGAGGAGTCTGCGGTGCACCTCCATGGCGCCGCACCAGCGGCTGTAGTCGGCGGAGGTGACGCGATGGTAGGACTGCGCATCGGACATGTCTGCCCCTTGGGGGAGCCTGGGGGTGTGCCGCGCACGCGGCTGCGGAAGTGCGCGTCGGACACGCGCTGCGGGGGCCGGGCGGAGCGGCCGGCCGGTTGCCCGTTCCCTCCGAACCCATACACTGATAATCCTAGTCTTTGACGTACAAAACCGGCAATTTGGACTACTTGGTCGAGTGAGGTGGCCGGGTCATGCGTGAGCCCCCATCGGGCCTGTTCCGTTCGTGGCTCCACTCCTACGAGGAGGACCACGAGGACGTGCGGGTCTACCGGCCGGACGACCACCCCTTCCCGCCGGCGCGCGGGCGGCGCGGCATGGAGTTCGCGCCCGACGGCACCTTCGTCGACCACCCGCTGGGACGCGGGGACGCTCCCGGCGCCGTTCCCGGCCGCTGGCGGCTCGTGTCGGACCGTCACATCGCGCTCACCTTCGGGGGCGCTCGCCCCGACCGGGAGCTGGAGATCCTGCGCTGCGACGAGGACGTGCTGCACGTGCGGCGGCTCACCGGCTGACACGTGCGGCGGCTCACCGGCTGAAAGGGCCCGTCGGTTCCCCCGGAACCGACGGGCCCTGCACACAGCGGTGGGGGAGACGGGGATCAGACCCTGAGGGGCTCACCCTCGTCGTCCCGCGCCGCCGGTCCCGCGAGCGCCCGCGGCGTCTCGTCGTGCGTGAGATCGGGCAGCCGGTGCAGCCACTTGGGCAGGTACCAGTTGCGCTCCCCGAGCAGCGCCATCACCGCCGGCAGCAGCACGCCCCGGATGATCGTCGCGTCGATGAGCACCGCGGCCGCGAGGCCGACGCCCATCTGCTTCATGGACTGCATGGACAGCGTCCCGAAGATCGCGAACACGGCGACCATGATGACCGCGGCACTGGTGACGACCCCGGCCGTGGTGACCACGCCGTGCCGGATCGCGTCCTTCGTCGCCAGGCCCCGCAGCCGCGCCTCGCGGATCCGGGACACCACGAACACGTGGTAGTCCATCGACAGGCCGAACAGGATCACGAAGAGGAACAGCGGCAGCCACGTGATGATCGCGCCGACGCCCTCCGCGCCCACCAGCGAGGCGCCCCATCCGTGCTGGAAGACCGCGACGAGGATGCCGTAGGCCGCGCCCACGGACAGCAGGTTCAGCACGATCGAGGTGACCGCGACGGTCAGCGAGCGGAACGACAGCAGCATCAGCGCGAAGGCGAACACCACCACGAAGGCGAAGACCGGCACGACGGCTCCCGCCAGCTGGTCGTTGAAGTCCTTGGAACCCGCGACCTGCCCGGTGATCGGGGCCTCGACACCCTCGACCTTGCCGAGCGTTGCGGGCCGGACCTCGTTGCGCAGCTTGTCCAGGCTGGCTCCCGCCTTGTCGAGGTCGGAGCCGCCGACCAGCGGGACGGACACGAAGGCGAGGTTCTGCGCGTCGTGCAGCTCGATCTCCACCGGGCCGCGCGAGGCTCCCGAACTGACCGCCCGCTCACGGAAGTCGGCGAGCGCCGACCGCACCTCGGGCGCGTTGATGTCGTCTGCCTTGACGATCACCTGGGCCGGATCCGAGCCACCCGGGAAGGCCTCGTTGAGCCGGTTGTACGTCTGCACGATCGGCAGCGAGTCGCCGAACTCCTGGTCGAGCGTGAGGTTCTGGGTCTTCATGCCGACCGCGGGAGCCGCGATGGCCAGCAGCGCACCGGTCGCCACCGCGACGGACACGACCGGCTGGGCGAGCACCCGCCGCAGGACGGCCGTCCAGAACCGGCTCTCCCCGTTGCCGCCCTGCCCGCGCCGGCGCAGGAACGGGACACGGCCCTTCTCCACGCGCTCGCCCAGCAGCGACAGCAGCGCGGGCAGTACGGTCACGGACCCCACCATGGCCACGGCCACCACGATCAGCGAGGCCAGCCCCATCGCCTCGAACTCGGCGAGCCCGGTGAACAGCATGCCCGCCATGGCCACGCACACCGTGACACCGGAGACCACGATCGCGCGGCCACTGGTCGCGGCGGCGATCCGCAGCGCCGTCTGCGCGTCCCGGCCAGCGGCGCGCTCCTCCCGCTCGCGGCGCAGGTAGAACAGGCAGTAGTCGACACCGACGGCCAGACCGACGAGCAGCATCACGGAGTTCGCGGCGTCCGTCATCGGCACCGCGTGGCTGATCACCCCCATCAGGCCCATCGTCGCCATGATCGCGGTGAGCGCCAGCGCCACCGGCAGCAGCGCCGCCACCAGCGCGCCGAAGGCGATGAGCAGAATGCCGAAGGCCACCGGCACCGCGGAGTACTCGGCCTTCTTGAAGTCGTCCCCGAAGGCGTCGGCGAACGTCTTCATCATGCTGGCGCCGCCGATCTCCTCGATCCGCAGCGACCCGTGGTCCTTCTGGACGCCCTCCACGGCCTTCAGCACCGGCTCGACCCGCTCACCGGCCGTGTCCGGCTCGCCGCGCATGTCGAACTGCACGAGCGCGCTGCGCCCGTCCTTCGAGATCGTCTTCGTGTCGTACGGCGAGGTCACGTCGGTGACGCGGCCGGTCCTCCCGACGGCCTGGACCACGGCCGTGACGGCGTCCCGGAACTCGGCGTCCGTGGCCTTCAGGCCGGAGTCCTTGGCCTGGATCAGCACGGTCTCGCCGGCCGGTTCGTCGATCCCGGCGTCCTCGATGATCTTCGCGGCGGTGTGCGTCTCCCCCTTCAGCTGGTCGCTGTCCTTGACGTCGACCCGGCCCGCCGCCGAACCGAGCCCCATCGCCAGGACGACGAACAACACCCAGATCCCGACGGCAGCCCATCGGTGGCGGGCGCTCCAGCCTCCGGCCCGGGCGGCCAGGCCCCGCACCCGTGCTTCTCCGTTCCCCATGACGGGCTTGCCCCCTCGTGATGCGAGGGCGGCCCCCTGCCGCCCCCTTTCGTTTCGAAGGTATGGGCCGGATAAAGCCCTCACGTCGTGCTGCCCGGTGAAGTCGCGGGGCCGGACCTCATCCCCATGGCCCGCGCTCTCTCCCCACTGGGGAGGACCGGAGAGAACCGCGGTCCCTTACACCTATCGGTCTCCTCGGGTGTGTGGATCCTGAGCAGAAGGTTGTGCCCCGTGGTGACCGATGAGTAATTTACGGGGCTCGGGCAGCCGCCCACCGGCCGTCGTGCCCACCCCCACGGGGCACGACGGCCGTCTTATGGTGAACGGATGACGACGACGTACGCGGCACTGTTGCGCGGCATCAACGTGGGCGGCAGCAAAAAGGTCCCGATGGCGGACCTGCGCACACTCCTGGCAGGCCTCGGCTACGAGGACGTGACGACCTACCTCCAGAGCGGCCAGGCGGTGTTCGCCTCCGGGCACGGCGACGAGGAGTCGCTGGCCGTCGAGATCAGGCACGCCATCGAGAAGCACTTCGGGTTCGGCGTCGACGTGATCGTGCGCGACCACGCCTATCTGAAGGCGATCGCCGACGCCTGCCCGTTCCCAGCCGCCGACCTGGAGCCCAAGCAGCTCCACGTCACCTACTTCTCCGCCCCCGTGACCCCCGAGCGCTTCGCGGAGATCGACGGGTCCGCCTACCTCCCCGAGGAGTTCCGCCTCGGCGACCGCGCCCTGTACCTGTACGCGCCGAACGGCCTGGGCCGCTCCAAACTGGCCGAACACCTCTCGAAGCCGCGCATCAACAAGGGGATCATCGCCACGACCCGCAACTGGAACACCGTCGTCAAGCTGGTGGAGCTGACGGAAGCCCTCAGTCACCCCGCTGGATGATCAGGTTCCGTACCAGGCCGGCGATCAACGGCACCGGACGTTTGGCCGAATCACCCCCACACGAACCGGGGCCTTGGCACGGTAGGACCATGACGAGCACCGAAGACCAGGCGACTCCATCCGGTCGTGCGACGGCCGTCCAGGCCATGCGCGGCGCGGCGGCCCAGCTTGCCGAACTGCTCGGCACGGCCCCCGACTCCGTCACCGCCGTCCGTCCGACGCCCGACGGCTGGACGGCCGACGTGGAGGTCGTGGAGCTGGAGCGGGTCCCCGACACCATGACCATCATGGCGACGTACCGGGTCACCCTCGACCCGGAGGGCCGGCTCCTGGGCTACGAGCGGGTGCGCCGGTACGCCCGCGGCCAGCTCGACCGGGGACGCTAGCGCCGTCCCGCTCCTCTTCGGCTCCCCTCCGCGGGACCCGTTTCCGGTGTGTGCGTGAACACGCCCGCCGCCACCCCCGTACCTACGGGCGGCACGAGAACGAGTCTCGCGAGAGGAATCGCACCGTGACCGTCATGACGCACACCGGCGGGACGCAACCCGCCACCACCTCCAGCGGGTCGGGAACCGGCGGCCTCTTCGACATCCTCGAACTGATTCTGGACCGCGGGCTCGTGATCGACGTGTTCGTCCGTGTCTCCCTGGTCGGCATCGAGATCCTCAAGATCGACGTACGGATCGTCATCGCCAGCGTCGACACCTACCTCCGCTTCGCCGAGGCCTGCAACCGCCTCGACCTCGAGTCCGGCCGCAAGGCCCCCGACAAGCTCACCGACATCGTCGGCAACCTCGTCGAGAGCGGCGCCCGGGGCAGGACCAGCGGTGCGATCGGCGGCGCCATCGACGCGATCGGCGACATCTTCGACCGCGACGACAAGGACAGCAGGGAGGACGAGCGGTGAGCGGCGTCTACGTCTACGCCGTCACCCGCTCCGACCACCCCCTGCGCCTCGACGGCCTGCGCACCGTCGGCGGGAGGGACGACCCCCCGCGCGTGGTCGTCCATGGCCCGCTCGCCGCCGTGGTCAGCCCCGCACCCCCCGGCCTGCGTCCCAAACGGCGCGACCTCGCCGCCCACCAGGAACTCCAGGAACGGCTCATGGCCGACGGATCGGTCCTGCCCATGCGGTTCGGCCTGGTCGCCCCCGACGACACCGCCGTCAGGACGGCCCTGGAGGAGCACGGCCAGGACTACGCCCGAAGGCTCGGCGAACTGCACGGCACCGCCGAGTTCAACCTCAAGGCCGCCCGCGACCAGGACGACCTGCTGCGCGAGGTGCTCGGCGCGTCCGAGGAGGCCCGCCGGCTCAACCAGTGCACCCGCGACGGCACCGGCAGCCACGAGGACCGACTCGCCCTCGGGGAACTGGTCGCCCGGCAGGTCGACGCCCGGCAGCGGCGGCAGGCCGAGGAGATCGTCGGACGGCTGTCCGGACTCGCCAGATCGAGCGTCCTGGCGGACCCGGCCAACGACGACTTCCTCAACGTGTCGTTCCTCGTCGAACGCGCCCGCGCCGAGGAGTTCACCACGGCCGGCCGGCGCATGGCCCACGACTACGGCGACGCCTACGACTTCCGGCTGCGCGGCCCCCTGCCCCCGTACAGCTTCGCCGCCTGACATGGGCCTGCTCACCGGCATCCTCACCCTCCCGCTCGCGCCCCTGCGCACCACCCTCTGGGCCGCCGAGCAGCTCCAGGCAGCCGCCGAGGCGCAGTACTACGACCCGGCCCCCGTCCGGCAGGCCCTCGTCGACCTGGAACGGGCCCTGCTGGAGGGACGCGTCGACGAGGACGAGTACGACCGCCGCGAGGACGAACTGCTGGACCGACTCGACGAGATCGACGCCCGGAGACGAGCCCCCCGACCATGACCACCCATCCGGCAACAGGCGGACTCACCGGGCCGCCCCGCCTTCCCTCCCCCTACGGCCACGGGCCCGGCGCGCAGAGCGCCAACCTCGCCGACATCCTCGAACGCGTCCTCGACAAGGGCGTGGTCATCGCCGGCGACATCCGGATCAACCTGCTCGACATCGAACTGCTCACCATCAAGCTGCGCCTGCTCGTCGCTTCCGTCGACAAGGCGAAGGAGATGGGCATCGACTGGTGGGAACACGATCCCTCCCTCTCCTCCCGCGCCGCCCGCCCCGAGCGGTCCCTCGCCGACGAGAACGAACGACTGCGCGCCGAGATCGCCGCCCTCAAGGCGGCCGACAGGAGGCCGGAGCCATGACCGACCCGAACCTCGTCTATGCCTACGCGGTCCTGCGCCGCACCCCCGAGGCCGCCGCGGCGGCGGCGCACGTGCGCGGGGTCGCCGGCGACCCGATCCACCTGGTGGAGCCCGCCGACCCCACGTCCCGGCTGGCCTTCGCCGTCGGTCACGTCCCGGCCGCCGACTACGACGAGGCTCCCCTCAGGGCCCACCTCCACGACCTGGACTGGATGGAGTCCACGGTCCGGTCCCACCACGCCGTGGTCGCCGCGCTCGTCGCCAGCGGCGCCGCCGTCCTGCCCCTCCGCCTGGCCACCGTCTACCCCGACGAGGACCGCGCCCGGCACGCCCTCGACACCCGCCGCGCGTACTTCGCATCCCTCCTGGACCGTCTGACCGGCCACGTCGAACTCGGCGTCAAGATCTACGCCACACCCGAGATCACACCACCCGAGTCGGACCCCGACGCCGGACAGCAAACGCCCACCGGCCTCGGCGTCGGCCGCGCCTACCTGTCGATCCGCCGCCGCAGACAACGCAGAAACGACGAAGCCTGGCGCACGGTCGCACAGGCCGCCGCACACCTCACCCGGACCGCCGGCACCCTCGCCGTCGACCGGGTCGCACACACGCCGGAACGCGGAAGCCTCGCGGGCCCGGCCCCCGGCACCAACGTCGGCAACGACGCGTACCTCGTCCCCGCCGACCGCGTCGACGCCTTCCGCACCGGCGTACTGGCGGCCGCCGAGGGCATCCCCGGCCTCCGCGTCGAAGTCACCGGCCCCTGGGCCCCCTACTCCTTCGCACTCCAGCCGGAGCCGGAACCCGCCGCGTGACGGCCTGGCGGGGAACCTGCCCTGATGGCCGGTTCTCCCTCAGGCGCTCACGGCCGCCAACGCCGGTATCCGAGCCGCCTCGTAGCGCTCCAGTACGACCCGGGCCACCTCCGGCGCCGGCCCCAGGACACTCGCCAGGACGTCCGCCTCCGCCGCGCCCCGGGCGATGCGGTCCGGGAGGAAGCCGGGGGCGAGGACGTAGGGGGCGACCGCCACTCGGGCGCAGCCGAGGGCTCGGAGTTCCCGGACGGCGTCCTCCGTGCGGGGGAGAGATGCGGAGGCGAACGCAGGCCGCACGGCGCACCAACCGGTGTGCCGCCACTCCCGCGCGATTTCTGCGATCACTGCGATCGCCTCCGGGTCGGTGGACCCCGCCGAGGCCAGCACGACCCCGGTCGAGGACTTGTCGGCGGGGGACAGGCCCGCCTCGTACAGGCGTCGCTCCAGCGCGGACAGCAACAGGGGCGACGGGCCCAGGACCTCCGCCTGGCGGACACGCAGCTGCGGGGGCGCGTCCGCGAGAACCGCCGGGATGTCCGCCTTCGCGTGGAACGCCCGGGTCAGGAGGAGGGGGAGGGCGACGACGTCACGGACACCCTGGACCGCCAGGGACTCCAGCACCCCCTGCACCGAGGGCACGTTGAAGTCCAGGAAGCCCGTCTCCACGCGTACGTCGGGGCGCAGGGAGCGGACCTGGCGTACCAGGGCGTGCACCGTCGCGGCGTGCCGCGGGTCGCGGCTGCCGTGCGCGATGACGAGGAGAACGGGCTTGTTGGTCATGGGTTCACTT
>NZ_WWIQ01000020.1:267653-270191 GCF_009862985.1 Streptomyces sp. SID5464
CACCAGCAGGCCGCGGCTGCGCAGCACCCACCGCTCCAGGGGGCTGAAGATGAGGAGGTCGATGGCGATGCCGACGATGAGGATGAGGAGGATGGCTTCGAAGACCATGGCCATGTCGCTGGCGTTGCGGCCGTTTTCGAGGAGTTGTCCGAGGCCGACGCCGAGGTCGGGGAAGGAGGCGATGATCTCGGCGGCCATCAGGGAGCGCCAGGAGAAGGCCCAGCCCTGTTTGAGGCCGGCGACGTAGCCGGGCAGGGCGGCGGGGAGGACGATGTGCCAGGTGCCCTTCAGGCCGGTGGCGCCGAGGGTGCGGCCCGCGCGCAGGAACAGTGGGGGTACCTGGTCGACGCCGGAGACGAGGCCGTTGGCGATGGAGGGGACGGCGCCGAGGAGGATGACGGCGTACATCATGGAGTTGTTCAGGCCGAGCCAGATGACGGCCGGGGGGACCCAGGCGACCGAGGGCAGGGACTGCAGGCCGGACAGGATGGGGCCGATGGCGGCGCGGATGAACTTCACGCGGGCCACGAGCAGGCCGAGGGGGGTGCCGATGAGCAGGGCGAAGCAGAAGCCGAGCAGGCCGCGCGAGACGCTGGTCCAGATGTAGTCGAGCAGTTCGCCCTGGAGCCAGGCGGTGTGGACGACGTCCCATACGGCTGAGGGTGCGGGGAGTTTGGTGGGGTCGTCGACGACCTTGAAGGAGACCAGGGCCTGCCAGAGCGCCAGGACCAGGGCGACGGCGAGGACGGGCGGCAGGATTTTCTCGGTGAGGGTCTGCCGGAAGGGTTTGCGGCTGGTCTGGACGGTTTCCAGGGCGTCGAGGCCGGCTTCGAGACCGGCGAGGTCGTTGCCGTCCTTGTCGGCGATCGTGGTGTCAGTGCTGGCCATGACGGCGGATCTCCCCACGCAGTTGTTCGGTGATCTCGACGGACAGCTCCGCCACGGCGGTGTCCTCGATGCGGCGCGGTTGCGGGATGTCCACGCTCCACTGGCGGGCGATGCGGCCCGGGCGGGAGGACAGCAGCACCACCCGCTGGGCCAGGCGGACCGCTTCGCGCACGTTGTGGGTGACGAACAGGACCGACACCTGTGTCTCGCGCCAGATACGGGTCAGCTCGTCGTGCAGTACATCGCGGGTGATGGCGTCGAGGGCGGCGAAGGGTTCGTCCATCAGCAGCAGCTTGCTGTCCTGGGCCAGCGCGCGGGCCAGCGCCACGCGCTGGCGCATTCCGCCGGACAGCTCGTGCACCCGCTTGCCGTGCGCGCCCTTGAGCCGGACCAGTTCCAGCAGCTGCTCGGCCCGCTCGCGGCGCTCGGCCTTGGGCACGCCGCTGAGTTTCAGGGCGAGTTCTATGTTCTTGCCGGCGGTCAGCCAGGGGAAGAGGGCGTGTTCCTGGAACATCAGGGCCGGGCGGCCGTCGGTGCTGATGGTGCCGGCGGAGGGCCCGTCCAGGCCGGCCACGAGGTTGAGCAGGGTGGATTTGCCGCAGCCCGAGGCCCCCAGGAGGGTGACGAACTCGCCGGGGGCGACATCGAGGGTGATGTCGTCCAGGACGAGCTGCTGCCCGGCGGGGCCCGCGAACGACTTCGAGACGTGCTCGATCCGGGCGGCGTGGGTGGCCGTCCCGGTGTCGTCGGCGGCCTTGGCGAGGGTCGTGGCCATGGTCGTCACCTCCTGGGAACTGTTCACAATGGCGGCTTGGGGATGCGGGCTTACTTCGCGCCGAGACCGGCGTCGTCGACCGTGGGCTCACCCTCTGCCTTGAGGACCTTGTTCAGCGGCGCGAGGTCGTAGATGCCCTTCAGGTCGGGCTTTTGCAGCAGTCCGGCCTTCACGGCGTGCGCGGCCTCGGTGTTGAGGGTGGCGGCCAGCGGGTCGTCGGTGAACTGGATCGACTTCCACGCCGGATCCAGCACATTTGCCGGCAGCGCCTTGCCGGAGTCCGCGGCCAGCTGCTCGTTGGCGGCCGTCTTCGCCGCGTCCGGGTGGGCGTTGATCCACTTGTTGGTCTCGACCGAGCCCTTCAGCACCGCCTCGACGACCTTGGGGTGTTCCTTCAAGAACTCCTGGCGCACGATGATGTTCGTGATCACGAACTTCTTGTCCGGCCACAGCGACGCCTCGTCCAGCAGGACCTTGCCGCCCTCGGCGACCAGCTTCGAGGCGGTCGGCTCCGGCACCCACGCCCCGTCGATGGAGCCGGACTTGTAGGCGTCGGGGGTGACCTTGTTGTCACTGCGCACGACGGTGACGTCGCCCTTGCCGCTCTGCGGGTCGATCTTCCAGCCCTGGTCGGCGGCCCAGTTGAGGAACGCCACGTCCTGGGTGTTGCCCAGCTGCGGAGTCGCGATCCGCTTGCCCTTGACGTCCTTCAACGACGTGATCTTGTCCGGGTTGACCACCAGCCTCACACCACCGGACGCCGAACCACCGATGATCCGCAGGTTCTTGCCACCGGACTTGACATAGCCGTTGATCGCCGGAGACGGACCGATCCAGCCGATGTCGATGGAGCCGGAGTTCAGCGCCTCGATCTC
>NZ_WWIQ01000020.1:270303-270861 GCF_009862985.1 Streptomyces sp. SID5464
AGTTCAGCGCCTCGATCTCGGAGGGCCCCGCGTTGAAGAGCGCGGGTTCGACCTTGGTGGCGCCGAGAGCCTTCTGGAAGAAGCCCTTCTGCATGCCCACCAGCGCGGTTCCGTGGGTGAGGTTGCCGAAGTAACCGATCTTGACGGTGTCGAGCCCGTCGATCTTCTTCGCCCCGGCGGCGACCTTGGCGGTTCCGTCGTCCTTGGCCTGGGAGCCGTAACCGCAGGCGGCCAGCGTGAGCAGGGGCAGCGCGGCCAGTACCGCGAAGGATCGGCGCAGAGCGGATGATGCAGGCACGGGAGGGTTTCCTCTCGGAGGCCCGGCGGTCACGGTCTCTCAGGTCGTGGCCGGGAGGTCGGCAGGTTTTCGTCTACGGCGGTGGGGGGTGAGGGCGCGCAGGCAGTGCGCGTACGTCAGCGCACACATCGCGCCACTCCGCCCTGCCCGCTGCCGAGAGCACCGCTGCCGACGCGGCCGCCCTCCTTCGCGAACATCGAGTAGAAGTCGGGGGAGTTCATGTCAGAAGTCCCACCCGTCGTCCTCGGTCTCGTCCTTGA
>NZ_WWIQ01000020.1:270923-273125 GCF_009862985.1 Streptomyces sp. SID5464
TCGGTCTCGTCCTTGACCGGCTCGGGGGAGGCGAAGGACTCGCCGACCATGCCCGCGGTCAGCGTGGTGCCGTCGTTGGGATCGATCAGGATGAACGAGCCGGTGCGGCGCGAGGCGGCGTAGGAGTCCACCGGCAACGCCTCGGCGGTACGGATCTTCACCCGGCCGATGTCGTTGGCGACGAGCTGTCCCGGATGCGGGTGCAGGGACAGATCATCCAGGGTCAGGCGGGAGGGGATGTCCTTCACGATCGCCTTGACCGTGCGGGTGCCGTGCTTGAGCAGCACCCGGTGGCCCACCGTCAGGGGCGCGTCGGCGACATGGCAGACGGTCGCCTCGATGTCCTGCGTGGTCGGCGGCGCGTCCTTGCTGGGCACGATCAGGTCGCCACGCGAGATGTCGATGTCGTCCTGGAGCAGGAGGGTCACCGACTGCGTCGTCCAGGCCACCTCCACCGGCTCACCCAGCAGATCGATACCCGTGATCTTCGTGGAACGGCCCGAGGGCAGCACGGTGACCTGCTCGCCGACGCGGAAGGAACCGGCCGCGATCTGCCCGGCGTAACCCCGGTAGTCGGGGTGGTCGGCGCTCTGCGGCCGGATCACGTACTGCACCGGCAGCCGGGCGTGGCAGTGACTCAGGTCGTGCGCGACCGGCACCGTCTCCAGGTGCTCCAGCACGGTCGGCCCGCCGTACCAGTCCATGTTCGCCGACGCCTCCACCACGTTGTCCCCGACCAGCGCGGAGATCGGGATCGCGGTGACCTCGGGGACACCCAGCTCGGTGGCGTACGCGGTGAACTCCTCGGCGATCGCCGCGAACACCGACTCCTCATAGCCCACCAGGTCCATCTTGTTCACCGCCAGGACCACGTGCGGCACCCGCAGCAGGGCGGCGATCGCCGCGTGCCGGCGGGTCTGCTCCACCACGCCGTTGCGGGCGTCGACCAGGATCACCGTCAGCTCGGCCGTCGAGGCACCGGTGACCATGTTGCGGGTGTACTGCACATGGCCGGGGGTGTCGGCGAGAATGAACCGGCGCCGGGGCGTGGCGAAATAGCGGTAGGCCACGTCGATGGTGATGCCCTGCTCCCGCTCCGCGCGCAGACCGTCGGTCAGCAACGCCAGGTCCGGGGCCTCCTGGCCACGGCTCGCGGAGACCCGCTCGACAGCCTCCAGCTGGTCGGTCAGGACCGACTTCGAATCGTGCAGGAGCCGCCCGACCAGGGTGGACTTACCGTCGTCGACGGAACCGGCGGTGGCGAACCGCAGCAGCGTGGTCTCCGCAAGCTCCTCGGTGGTGATCGTGCTCATCTCTAGAAGTACCCCTCGCGCTTGCGGTCTTCCATCGCGGCCTCGGACATCTTGTCGTCGGCGCGGGTGGCGCCGCGTTCGGTGAGCCGGGAGGCGGCGATCTCCACGATCACCTTCTCGATCGTGTCCGCCTCCGAATCGACCGCGCCGGTGCAGGACATGTCACCCACGGTCCGGTAGCGCACCAGACGCTTCTCCACCACCTCGCCGTCCTTCGGCCCGCCCCACTCACCGGCCGTCAGCCACATCCCACTGCGCCGGAACACCTCACGCTCGTGCGCGTAGTAGATCTCCGGCAGCTCGATGCCCTCACGGGCGATGTACTGCCACACGTCCAGCTCGGTCCAGTTCGACAACGGGAAGACCCGGACGTGCTCACCCGGGGCATGCCGGCCGTTGTAGAGGTTCCACAGCTCCGGACGCTGCCGGCGCGGATCCCACTGCGAGAACTCGTCCCGCAGCGAGAACACCCGCTCCTTGGCCCGGGCCTTCTCCTCATCCCGGCGCCCCCCGCCGAAGACCGCGTCGAACTTCTCCGCCTGGATCTTCTCCGTCAGCGGCAGCGTCTGCAGCGGGTTGCGGGTGCCGTCCGGGCGCTCCTTGAGCACACCCCGGTCGATGTAGTCCTGCACCGACGCCACATACAGCCGCAGCCCGTGCCTCTCGACCGTACGGTCCCGGTAGTCCAGGACCTCGGGGAAGTTGTGCCCGGTGTCCACATGCAGCAGCGAGAACGGCACCGACGCCGGCCGGAACGCCTTCAGCGCCAGATGCAGCATGACGATCGAGTCCTTGCCACCGGAGAACAGGATCACCGGCCGCTCGAACTCACCCGCCACCTCACGGAAGATGTGCACCGCCTCCGACTCAAGAGCATCGAGGTGGGAGA
>NZ_WWIQ01000021.1:0-269 GCF_009862985.1 Streptomyces sp. SID5464
CGGCCATCGCCGCCGGCTGCACCATGGTCCTCAAGCCCGCCCCCCAGACCCCCCTGACCAGCCTCGCCCTGGCCGCGATCCTGAAGGAAGCCGGTCTGCCCGACGGCGTCCTGAACGTCGTCGTCACCACCGACGCCGCCGGTGTCGTCGAGCCGCTCCTGCGCGGCGGGCAGATCCGCAAGCTCTCCTTCACCGGCTCCACGCAGGTCGGCCGGATCCTGCTGGCCCAATGCGCCGACACCGTCATCCGCACCTCCATGGAACTGGGC
>NZ_WWIQ01000021.1:445-851 GCF_009862985.1 Streptomyces sp. SID5464
CATGGGCGAGTCCTGCTGCGCCGCCAACCGCATCTACGTCCACACCTCCGTCGCCGAGGAGTTCGCCACCCGCCTAGCCGCCCGCATGGCGGCCCTGAAGGTCGGCGACGGCACCGAACCGGGCACCGACGTCGGACCGCTCATCGACCAGGCCGGCCGCAGCAAGGCCCACGACGTGGTGCGCGACGCCGTCAAACGCGGCGCCACCGTCCTCACCGGCGGCGAACTGCCCGAAGGCCCCGGCTGCTTCTACCCGCCCACCGTCCTGACCGGCATCGCCCCCGACGCCGCCATCAACGACACCGAGGTCTTCGGCCCCGTCGCCGCCCTCCTCACCTTCGACGACGAAGACGAGGCAGTCACCGCCGCCAACAACACCGAATTCGGCCTGGCCGCCTACCTGTTC
>NZ_WWIQ01000021.1:1017-148201 GCF_009862985.1 Streptomyces sp. SID5464
GCGGACGCGTCGGCATCGCCGAGTTCCTCGAGTACAAGTACATCGCCGTGCCCGTCGGAGCATGACATGCCTGACCGACTCGTCGTCCTCTACCGGGGCAACCGTCCACCCGCTACCGGGCTCATCGAACGCCTCGCGGACACCGTCTACGCCACCGAGGAGGAGCTGCCCTACCTCCTCCCCGGCGCCGACGCCCTCCTGGCCTGGGTCACCATCACCCCGGCCGTCCGCGAGGCCTGGCCCGACAACCCCGAGAAGGCACCCCGCTGGGTCCACGCGTCCTCCGCGGGCGTGGACTCCTTCCTCTTCCCCGCCCTGGTGGACGATCCGGGCGTCGTCCTCACCAATGCCCGCGGGGTGTACGACGAGCCGACCGCCGAGTACGTCCTCGGTCTGATCCTCGCCCTCGCGAAGGACTTCCCCGGCACCTGGGAGCACCAGCGGCGTCGCGAGTGGCGTCCGCGCCTCAGCGACGGCATCACCGGACGCACGGTGCTGGTCTGGGGGACGGGGCCGATCGGCCGGGCCATCGCCCGGCTGCTGGGCGCCGTCGGGATGCGGGTCTGCGGCGCCGGCCGCAAGGCCCGCACGGACGATCCCGACTTCGGCACGGTCCACGGCTCGACGACCCTGACTGCGGCCCTGGGGAAGGCGGATTACGTCGTCCTGGCCGCGCCCCTCACCAAGGGCACCCGGGGCATGGTCGACGCCTCCGTGCTGGCGGCCATGAAGCCGGGGGCACGGCTGATCAACGTCGGCCGGGGCGGACTCGTCGACGAGGAGGCGCTCATCGACCACCTCGCCGCCGGCCGGCTCGCCGGCGCCGCCCTGGACGTCTTCGGCCAGGAGCCGCTGCCGGTTGAATCACCCCTGTGGGACATGCCCGGTGTGATGATCTCCCCGCACACGGCGGGCGAGACCACCAGCGAGCGGGAGGCGCTCGTCGAGGTGTTCCTCGACAACCTCACCCGGCACATCGAGGGTCGCCCTCTGCGTAACGTCGTGGACAAGCGGCGGGGTTACGTGGTCGACGAGACGCCCCCCGTCTGAAGGGCGAGCAGCAGGCACCCCGGTCCGTGGACTCCACCGGCCGGGGTGCCTGCTACTCGCCTTTCTGGCGTCCCAGCGCGCTGCCCGTCACCGCCAGCACGGACAGCACCACCAGCGCGGCGGCCGGGCCGAGCACCGTCCAGGGGGCGAGTTCGGCGTACGGCTGGTTCTCCGACAGGAGCCGGCCCCACTCGGGCGTGGGCGGCTGTTCGCCCAGGCCGAGGAAGCCGAGCGAGGCCAGGACGAGGACGGTGGTGGGCAGCCGCAACAGCGCGTTGCGCAGGACGGCCGGCAGGACGGCGGGGAGCAGGTGACGGCGCAACAGGTGCAGCCGCCCGGCGCCCAGTGCGACGGACGCGGCGATGTGCCCGCTCGCCCGTTCCTGTTCGAGCAGCGCCGCGGTCTGGGCGGCGTACGGGCTCCAGCCGACCGCGCACACCGCGCACGCCGCACCCCACACCGACGGCCCGGTCACGCCCGCGATCAGCAGGCCCGCTAGGACGGCGGGCAGCGTCGACACGACCTCCGTCGGGCCTGCGCTCGCCCGCGGTGCCATGCCCAGCAACAGTCCGATGACGGCGCTGACCGCCGTCACGACGAGGGCGACACCGGCCGTGCGCAGCGCCCCGTGGCCCAGCCGGGCCAGCAGGTCACGGCCCAGCGCGTCCGTGCCCAGGGGGTGTTCGAGGGACGGGGACAGCAACCGTGCCGCCGTGTCGACCTGGAGCGGGTCGCGCAGGAGGCCCGCCGTGACCAGGGTGAGCAGGACGAGGGCGCAGGCCACCGTGATCCAGCGCAGGGACCGCGGCACGGTGAGCGGGGGGCGGTGCAGGGCGGGCAGGGCCCCGTCGCGCAGAGGCCGGCCGAGGAGCGCCTGACGCAGGGCCCGGATCAGGATGCCGGCGCTCACGCCGAGCAGGACCAGCGCCAGGGTCGCGGTCTGCAGCACCGGGAGGTCCTGCGCGACGGCGGCCTCCAGGGCTAGCCGGCCGAGCCCGGGGATGTTGAAGATCTTCTCCACCGCGACCGCACCGCCGACCAGGGCCACGACGGTCGGCAGCAGCTGAGGCAGCATGCCGGGCAGGGTGCGGCGCAGCGCGTTGCGCGCGATGTGGCCGGGCGGGAGTCCGACGGCGTACGCCGTGCGCGCCCACGGTTCGTGGAAGGCGGCGGGCAGCGCCTGGTCGAGCAGCCCGCCGAGCATCGCGCCCGACGGGATGCCGAGGGCGAGCGAGGGCAGCACCATCGACTGCGGCCCGTCCCAGCCGCTGGACGGGAACCACCCCCACCAGACGCCGCACACGGTGGCCAGCACCGACGCGAGCAGGAACTTCGGCAGCGCGGCCAGCACGGCGGCCGTGGCGCCCGCCCGGTCCCGCCGCAGCCGGCGCCGGGAGCCGAGGAACACGGTGCGGGCGCACACCAGCGCGGCCACCAGCGCGGTCACCACGAGCGCGCCCAGCATCAGCGTCAGGGAGACCGACAGGGCGGTCTCCACCTGCGGCATGACCGGTTCGCCGGAGACCCACGAGACGCCCGCGTCCCCACGCGGCAGGCCGCCCAGCCAGTGCGCGAGATGCGCGAGCGGCCCCTCGTCCAGCCCCAACTGCTCGCGTACGGCGGCGAGTTCCGCGGCTGTCGAATTCTGGTCGGCGGACCGGGCGCGCAGCACCGTGCGTGCCGGGTCCGCGCCGGTCAGCCACGGCAGCAGGGCCACCGCACCGAGCAGTACGGCTCCGGCGAGCACCCGGCCGGCCGCCGCCGGCCAGAGGGACGGGCGGGCGGCCGGGGCGTGGGCGACGCTCATGCGTTACCCGACGTGCGTGTCGACGTCGATGAGGGAGCGCTCGCGCGGGTCGAGGATCACGCCCTCGACACCGGTGGCGATGCCCTGCACCGCCTGCTCGTGGACCAGCGGCACCACGGCATCGGTGCGCAGGATCTCCGCCTCCGCCCGCATGATCTTCTCGTGGCGGCGCTGCGTGTCGCGCTCCGCGGCGGCGGCCCGGATGGCCTTGTCCACCGCCCCGTCCTTCAGCCCGGCGATGTTGTAGACACCGTCGCTGGTGAAGTCACTCGCGAGGTAGTCGACCGCGTCACCGGTGTCGAGGAGCGTCACCCGGGAGAAGACGAGGGCGTCGTACTTCCCGGCGAGGAGGTCGGCCTCCATCTGCGTGTACTCGCGCACGTCCTGCTTCACGGTGAACCCGGCCTTCTCCAGCTGCTGCTGGAGCACGGTCGCGGCCTCGGGAAGCTCGGCCCGGTTGGTGTAGGTGGCCAGCCGCAGCGTCCTGCCCTTGGTCGCGGCCTTCACCTCGGCTGCGGTGTCGGCCTCGGCGCGGCCGGTCACGTCCACCCGCCGGCCGGCGGCCCACGGCACGGCGGGCCCGAAGAGGCCCTGCGCGGGGTCGGCGTACCCGCCGAAGACGGAATCGACCAGGGCGGAACCGTCGACGGCCTCCCGGGCGGCCGCGCGCAGCCCGGCGTCGGTGAACATGCCGCTGCCGGTGTTGAGGATCAGGCTGTCGGTGCGCACCGAGGGCACCTCGTGCCGCGTGTCCTTGTCGAGCAACTTCGCCTGGGCGGTGGGGATCCACTCGGCGATGTCGGCCTCGCCGCTGCGCAGCGCGTTGGCGCGGGCGGTGCCGTCCGCGATCCAGCTCACGTCGATGCCGGGCGCCTTCGCCTTGCCGCCCCAGTAGCCGTCGAAGCGGTCGAGCGTCGCCTTGGTCTTGCCGCTGAGCCGGGTGATCTCGAACGGGCCGGTGCCGGTGCCGACCGGGCTGACGGCGCCGTCCTTCGCGTACGCCTTCGCCGAGAGGATCGCCAGTGCGGGGCTGGCCAGCCGCAGCGGCAGCACGGGGTCGGGTGACTTGGTGGTGAGGGTGACGGTGTCGGCGTCGTCGGCCTTCGCCGTCAGGGCCACGTCGCTCAGCACGCGGGGCTTGGGCTTGGCCGCACTCGCGTGGTCGAGCGCGTTGACGACGGACTGGGCGGTGAGCTCGGTGCCGTCCTGGAACTCGGCCTTGCGCAGCTCGAAGGTCCAGGTGGTGTCGTCGTCCTGCTTCCAGGACTTCGCCAGCGCGGGCTTGGCCGTGCCGTTGCGGTCGAGGGCGGTGAGGCCCTCGGCGACGGACAGCTTGCTCAGCACGGTGGCGTCGTTGCTGTACGGGGACAGCGCCTGCACCGGCGGCACGGCCAGCGCGACCCGCAGCCGCCCGCCGGATCCCGCTGCGGCCCCCGTGCCGCCGCCGCTGTCGCCGGGTGCGAAGCAGCCGGCCAGCAGAGGGGTGAGAGCGAGCGCCGCTATGAGGCCGCGGGAGGTGATGCGCATGTCAGTCCTGTCGTGCGGAGGTCGGGCATGCCGCAGCGGCCCGGTGGGAGGGCTTGATCGGCGGCGTCAGCATATAAGGAGAGCCTTACCAAACTCCGCATCGGGTGGGTGAAATCTCAACAACCGGACGGCAGGGGGCGCGTGACCGACGGTGTCGACCGGCTGTGCGAACTGTGCCATCGTGGGCGCCGGGTGGAGGTGAGGCGCATGACCGGCGCGGACCCCGGGCTGTTCGGTCCCCGTTCGGTGACCTGGCAGATGCACGGCGACCCCATGATGTGGATCGCCGGCATCCGGGCCCTCTACCTCCAGGCCCTGCACCCCCGCGCGGTACGCGGCGTCATGCAGAACTCAGACTTCCGGCGTGACGCCTGGGGCCGCCTGATGCGCACCGCGAACTTCGTCGGCACGGCGACCTACGGCACCACCGACGCCGCCGAGCGGGTGGGCGCCCGCGTCCGGAAGATCCACAGCATGCTGACGGCGACCGACCCGGACACCGGCGAGCACTACGGCGTCGACGAACCCGGTCTGCTCCGCTGGGTGCACTGCGCCGAGATCGACTCCTACCTGGACGTCCTGCGCAGGTCCGGATTCCGGCTCACCGACGCCGAGGCCGACCGCTACGTCGCCGAACACCGGCAGAGCGCACGCCTGGTGGGCCTCGACCCCGGCACCGTACCCGCCGACAGGGCCGAACTGGCGGCGTACTTCGAGAAGGTGCGCCCCGAACTGGCCGCCGGTCCCGAAGCGCGCGAGGTGGACGACTTCCTGCTCCGCCCGCCGACGCATCCCCTTCTCGTACCGTTGCGCGAGGTGCTGTGGCGGCGCGTGGCACAACTGGCGTACGCCTCCCTGCCTCCGTACGCCCACGAGCTGTACGGCAGACCGGCCCCCACACCCGCCACCGTCACCCGGCAACTGCGTCTCACCGGCCTCCTGTTGCGCCGCGTTCCCGCACGTGTGCGGTGGCAACTCCCGCCCAAACACATCCTGCGCGCCATGGCGAGGCTCGGCCCGCACGCGCGCCCTGCGCCGTACAAACTCGGACGATAGGCCGCCATACTGGGTGGGGCAGGGGAGGGGCGGGCGAACAGCTACCGGGGGGAGCGTCGCGCGAGATGGGGGAGACCAGGCTCATCCACGGCCGGTACCGGCTGCTCGACCGAATCGGGCGCGGCGGCATGGGCGAGGTGTGGCGGGCACGGGACGAGTCGCTGGGCCGGCACGTCGCCGTCAAGTGCCTCAAACCGCTGGGCCCGAACCACGACCACGCCTTCACCCGGGTGCTGCGGGAGCGGTTCCGCCGCGAGGCCCGGGTGGCCGCCGCGCTCCAGCACCGGGGCATCACCGTGGTGCACGACTTCGGCGAGTCCGACGGCGTCCTCTACCTCGTCATGGAGCTGCTGGACGGCCGCAACCTCAGCCAGCTCCTGGAGGACAACAAGCAGCACCCGCTGCCGGTCGCGGACGTCGTGGAGATCGCCGAGCAGGTCGCCGCCGCCCTCGCCTACTGCCACGAACAGGGCATCGTCCACCGCGATCTGAAGCCCGCCAACATCGTGCGGATCGGCGACGGCACGGTGAAGATCTGCGACTTCGGCATCGCCCGGCTCGGCCACGACATCGGCTTCACGTCCCGGCTGACCGGCACCGGCATCGCCATGGGCACCCCGCACTACATGTCCCCGGAGCAGATCGGCGGCACCGAGGTCGACCAGCGCAGCGACCTCTACTCGTTCGGCTGCGTGCTGTACGAGATCGCCACCGGGGTACCGCCGTTCGACCTCGACGACGCCTGGGCGATCCTCGTCGGCCACCGCGACACCCCGCCCCGCCCGCCGCGCGAGCACCGCCCCGAACTGCCCGCGTACCTCGAGCGGGTCATCCTGGACCTGCTCGCCAAGGAACCCGACGAACGACCCGGCGACGCCCGTGAGCTGGCCCGCCGGATCAGCGCGCACCGGGCCGCGCCCGCCTACGTGCCGAGCGTGGTGGCGGCCCGGCCCGCCCCGGACGAGCCGGCGCACACCGGCCGGCTGCCGTCCTGGACCCGCGGCATGACCACCGGCCACAAGGCGGCCGGCACCGGACTGCGCAGCACGCCGCCGGACCCGGCGGCCGGACTGTCCGGCGAGTGGATCGCGCGGCCCGCCGCCGGCCCCGTCGAGGAACCCGCCCCCGAGGAGCGGCCCGCCCCGCCCCCGGAGGTCCTGACCGCCCTGGCCGGCCGGCACAACGCGGGCCTGAGCCTCGGCCGGCTCGGCCGCTGGGCGGAGGCGGGGGAGGTGCACCGGGCGGTCGCAGCCGAACGCGAGCACCTCCTCGGCCCCGACCACCCGGACACCCTCGCCAGCCGCTACGAGGTCGCCTTCACCCTCAGCCGCACCGGCCGCGCCCCGGACGCCCTGCGCGAGTACAAGCACGTCACCGAGGCCAGGATCCGCACCCTCGGCGCCGACCACCCCGACACGCTCGCCGCCCGCCAGGAGATGGCCTACGTGCTCGGCCAGCTCGGCCGCCCCTTCGACGCGCACCGGGTGTACACGTCCGTGCTCACCGCCCGGGAGCGCACGATGGGTCCCGACCACCCGGACACCCTGCGCTGCCGGCACAACCTCGCCTTCAACCTCAGCCGCCTCGGCCGCCTGGAGGACTCCTACCGCATGGCCCGAGAGGTGGCCGCCGCCCGCGCCCGGGTGCTGGGACCGGACCACCCCGACACCCTGGTCACCCGCTACGAAGTCGCCTACGCGCTCGGCCAGCTCGGCCGCTGGGCCGAGGCCCTGGAGACGTACCGCGAGGTCGCCCAGGCCCGCGGCCGCGCCCTCGGCCCCGACCACCCCGACACGCTCGCCGCCCGGCACGAGATCGGCATCAGCCTGGGCCGCCTCGGCCGCAGCGCGGAGGCCCTGGACCTCTACAGCGCCCTGACCGGCGACCGCACACGGGTCCAGGGCCCCACCCATCCCGAGACCCTGCGCGCCCGCCACGGCCGCTGCGTCAACCTCGGCCGGCTCGGCCGCTGGGAGGAGGCCCTCGCCGAGTCCCGTGACGTGAGCGCCGTCCGCGAGCGGGTCCTCGGCCCGGACCACCCGGACACCCTGGTCAGCCGCCGCGAGGTCGCCGTCGGCCTGGGCTGGCTGGGCCGCTGGGCCGACGCCCTCACCGAGTACCGCCGGGTGGCCGCCGCCCGTGAACGCGTCCTCGGCGCGGACCACCCCGACACCCTCGCCAGCCGCAACGACGAAGCACACTGCCTCCAGCAACTGGGCCGTAGCGAGGAGGCAGTGGCGCTGTACCGCAGGGTGGCGGCCCTGCGCGGGCAGGGGGCGGCGGTCGGGCGGTGACGGGCGTCGGCCACCGCAGGCACGCCCGGTGTGCCGGGGGTGACCGTGCGCGGCCGGCAGGCGTTCGCGGGGCCGTGCTGCCACGTCGGCGTGCCCGGCAGCCGTTCGTCTGGCCGACCCGGATCACCCCGTGTTACGAAGAACCATGACCGCACCCGAGGGACCCCGCGCACACCGGACCTACGACGCCGTCATCGTCGGCGGCGGCCACAACGGCCTGGTCGCCGCCGCCTACCTGGCCCGGGCCGGCCGTTCCGTGCTGGTGCTGGAGCGGCTGGACCACACCGGAGGCGCGGCGGTGTCCACCCGGCCCTTCGCCGGGGTGGACGCCCGGCTGTCGCGCTACTCGTACCTGGTCAGCCTGCTGCCGAAAAAGATCGTGCGGGACCTCGGCCTGGACTTCCGGGTACGCACCCGGACCGTCTCCTCCTACACGCCCGCCGAACGCGACGGCCGCCCCACCGGGCTCCTCGTCGGCGGCGGGGAACGGCGGACCAGGGAGGCGTTCGCCCGGCTCACCGGCTCCGACCGCGAGTACCGGGCCTGGCAGGAGTTCTACGGCATGACCGGCCGCGTCGCCCAGCGGGTCTTCCCGACCCTGACCGAGCCGCTGCCCACCCGCGAGGAACTGCGCCGCCGCCTCGACGACGACCAGGCCTGGCGGACCCTGTTCGAGGAGCCGATCGGCGTCGCCGTCGAGGAGCACTTCACGGACGACCTGGTGCGCGGCGTGGTCCTCACCGACGCGCTCATCGGCACCTTCGCCGACGCCCACGACCCGTCGCTGAAGCAGAACCGCTGTTTCCTCTACCACGTGATCGGCGGCGGCACCGGCGCCTGGGACGTGCCGGTCGGCGGCATGGGCGCACTCACCGACGCCCTGGCCGACGCGGCACGCGCCGCGGGCGCGGTCCTCGCCACCGGCCACGAGGCGCTGCGCATCGCCACGGACGGCCGCACGGCCGAGGTCACCTACCGCACGGCCGACGCCGAGGGCACCGTCGCCGCCCGGCACGTCCTGGTGAACGCCTCCCCACAGGCCCTCGCGGAGCTCACCGGCGACACACCCCCGGCTCCCGCCGAGGGCGCCCAGCTCAAGGTGAACATGCTGCTCGAGCGGCTGCCGCGGCTGCGCGACAGCGCCGTTGACCCGCGCGAGGCGTTCGCCGGCACCTTCCACATCGCCGAGGGCTACGAGCAGCTGGCCACCGCCCACGCCCAGGCCGCCGCCGGTGACCTCCCGGCCGCGCCGCCCTCCGAGATCTACTGCCACTCGCTCACCGACCCGACCATCCTCGGCCCGGACCTGGCCGACCAGGGCTACCAGACGCTCACCCTCTTCGGCCTGCACACCCCGGCCCGCCTGTTCGAGCGGGACAACGACGCCGTACGCGAGGAGCTGCTGAAGTCGACACTCGCCCAGCTCGACGCCCACCTGGCCGAGCCCCTCGCCGACTGCCTGGCCACCGACGCGGACGGACGGCCCTGCATCGAGGCCCGGACCCCGCTCGACCTGGAGCGGGACCTCGGGCTGCCCGGCGGCAACATCTTCCACCGGGAACTGAGCTGGCCCCACGCCCAGGACGGCACCGGCCGCTGGGGCGTGGAGACCCGGCACACGAACGTGCTGCTGTGCGGGGCCGGCGCGGTGCGCGGGGGCGGGGTCAGCGGGGTGCCCGGCCACAATGCGGCGATGGCGGTGCTGGAAACCCGCAACGACTGAATCGCTGCTCCATCGAGGGGCACTCCGACAGGACGAAGACATCCGTACAGCCGGCCGCCCCGCGCGGACGGTCGCACCACCCCCACGGGAGGCTCCCATGGCCGAGCTCAGCCCGACCGACCTCCAGAAGGCCCTCAAGGGCATGGACTACCCCACGGACAAGCAGCACCTGGTGGAGCGTGCCCGCAGCAATCACGCGGACGAGAAGGTCGTCAGGACTCTCGACGGCCTGAAGGAGGACCGCTTCGACGGCCCCAACGAGGTACAGAAGGCCGTCTTCAACCAGTGACCCGACCGTCTCAGTCGGCCGACGGCGTCCACCCCACCGCTTCGATGCGCGACGCGTCCGCGGGGCGTGCCTCGTCGAAGAGGACGCCGTCGGCCGCGTCCACCCGCAGCCCGTCCACATAGGCCCCGCGGCCGACGTACAGCCGGTCCGTCGCGTACCGCCACCGCAGGGCGAGTCGGCGCGCGGCGGGAAGGTCGGCGGTCAGCCCGTGCCAGACGCGGCCGGACCAGCCCGTGACCGAGCCCGACGGGTGCGGCCGGGTGCCCTCGTCCCGGCGGGACGTCGTGAAGGGCACCGGCCGCCAGCTCGTGCCGCCGTCGGTCGTGGCCTCCAGGACCAGGACGTCGGCCTTGGGCTCGGTGTCCCACCACAGCGCGCAGCGCATTCTCGCCCGGCCGGACGACGTGTCGAGCGTGGGGAGGGTGAGCGTCGCCGTGGCGGAGACCGCCATGCCGGAGAACCAGGCCCTGCGCCCTCGCACCGGCCGGACCGGGACGGCCCGCGCCAGGTGGTTCGCGGCGGCCACCCGGGGAGCCGACCCGGAGCGCCAGCTCCGCACCGGATGCACCGAGTTGCCCAGGACGACGAGGAACGAGTCGGTCGTCGGGTCGAGCACCAGCGAGGTGCCCGTGAAGCCGGTGTGCCCGGCACTGCGCGGTGTGGCCATCGCGCCCATGTACCAGTGCTGGTAGAGCTCGAAGCCGAGGCCGTGCTCGTCCCCGGGGAACGCGGTGTTGAAGTCGGTGAACATCAGCTCCACCGACTCGGGCGTCAGGATCCGCGCCCGCCCGTACACGCCGCCGTTGAGCAGCGTACGGCCGAGGACCGCGAGGTCCCACGCGTCGGAGAACACGCCCGCGTGGCCCGCGACCCCGCCGAGGCTGAAGGCGTTCTCGTCGTGCACCTCCCCCCACACCAGGCCGCGGTCGAGCCCGGACCACGGAGCACGTGCGTCCTCCGTGGCCGCGATCTTCGGCCGCCAGGAGGCGGGCGGGTTGTAACGGGTGCGGCGCAGGCCGAGCGGCGCCGTGATCTCGTCGCGGAGGAGGACGTCCAGGGAGCGGCCCGTGATCCGCTCCAGCACGAGCTGGAGCGAGATGAGGTTCAGGTCCGAGTACAGATACGCCGTGCCCGGCGCGCTGACCGGCGCCTCGTCCCAGATGAGCTGGAGCTTCTCCTCGTACGTCGGCGCGCTGTACAGCGGGATCCACGCGCGGAAGCCCGACGTGTGCGTGAGGAGCTGACGGATCGTGATGTCCTGCTTGCCCGCACGACCGAAGTCCGGCAGGTACGAGGCGACCTTCGCCTCCAGCTCCAGCCCGCCCCGCTCCACCTGCTGCACGGCCAGGATCGAGGTGAACAGCTTCGACACCGAAGCCAGGTCGAAGACGGTGTCCTCGGCCATGGGGATCTGCTCGCCGGCCGGGAACTCGACGCCGGTGTCGGTCTTCTCGTCGTAGGCCCGGTAGCGCACCGCCATGCCGATGGGCCGGTGCAGGGCGACGGTGCCGCCCCGTCCGGCGAGCAGGACGGCGCCCGCGTACCAGGGGTGCGCGGGGGAGGGGCCGAGGAACGCCTCGGCGTCGGTGACGAGTCGACGCAGATGGGTGGGGAGCAGCCCGGCGCGTGCGGCCGAGCCGTGCCGCAGCGTGGGGCGCCCCGTGACCGGGGCGGCCTCGGCGGGTAAGGGGGCGAGGGCCAGGGCGCCACCCAGGACCAGGGCGCGCCTGCGGGTCAGCCCGCCGGTCGTCGTCGTTCTTTCAGCCGTGCCTTCGGTCACCGTGCATCCTTCCGCCGATCCGCCCTGGACGTCCCGGACAGTATGTCCCCGTGCCCCGCCCATAAATCTGACGGTGTATCAGAAAACCCCTTCCGTCCTCCGGAGGACTCCGGCATCCTGCGCCCATGCAGACGGAGCTGAGCCAGAAACTGGGAGTCGAGCACGCCGTCTTCGGCTTCACGCCGTTCCCCGCCGTCGCCGCGGCCATCAGCCGGGCCGGCGGCTTCGGCGTGCTCGGCGCGGTCCGCTACACCTCCCCCGACGAGCTCAAACGCGACCTCGACTGGATCGAGGCGCACGTGGACGGCCGGCCCTACGGCCTGGACGTCGTGATGCCGGCGAAGAAGGTCGAGGGCGTCACTGAGGCCGACGTCGAGGCGATGATCCCCGAGGGCCACCGGCAGTTCGTCCGGGAGACCCTCGCCAAGCACGGCGTGCCCGAACTCGCCGAGGGCGAGGCGTCCGGCTGGCGCATCACCGGCTGGATGGAGCAGGTCGCCCGCACCCAGCTAGACGTCGCCTTCGACTACCCGATCCGGCTCCTCGCCAACGCCCTCGGCTCCCCGCCCGCCGACGTCATCGCCCGCGCCCACGACCAGGACGTCCTCGTCGCCGCCCTCGCGGGCAGCGCCCGGCACGCCCGCAAGCACCAGGACGCCGGGATCGACATCGTCGTGGCGCAGGGTTACGAGGCCGGCGGCCACACCGGCGAGATCGCCTCCATGGTGCTCACCCCCGAGGTCGTCGACGCCGTCGCCCCGCTGCCCGTGCTGGCCGCCGGCGGCATCGGCAGCGGACAGCAGGTGGCTGCCGCACTCACGCTCGGCGCTCAAGGCGTGTGGCTGGGCTCCCTGTGGCTCACCACCACGGAAGCTGACCTCCACTCACCCGCCCTCACCCGCAAGCTGCTCGCGGCCGGCTCCGGCGACACCGTCCGCTCCCGCGCGCTGACCGGCAAGCCCGCACGCCAACTGCGCACCGAGTGGACCGACGCCTGGGACGACCCGGCCGGGCCCGGCCCGCTGCCCATGCCGCTGCAGGGCCTGCTGGTCGCCGAGGCCGTCTCGCGCATCCAGAAGTACGAGGTCGACCCGCTGCTCGGCACCCCGGTCGGGCAGATCGTCGGCCGGATGAACAGCGAACGCAGCGTCCAAGCCGTCTTCGACGACCTCACCCGCGGCTTCGAACAGGCCGTGGACCGCATCAACCGCATCGCCGGAAGGAGCGGCCAGTGAACAACAGCGTTCCCGCGGGCTTCTACGCCCAGGCCACCGCCGAACCCGACCGCGCGGTCCTGGTCGCCCCCGACGGCGAGGAGTGGACCGCCGGCCGCCTGCACGCTGACGCCAACCGGCTCGTCCACGGTCTGCGCGCGGCCGGGCTGGAACGCGGTGACACCTTCGCGGTGGTCCTGCCCAACGGCGTCGAGTTCCTCACCGCGTACCTGGCCGCCGGCCAGGCCGGTTTCTACCTCGTCCCCGTCAACCACCACCTGGTCGGACCGGAGATCGCCTGGATCGTCTCCGACTCCGGCGCCAAGGTCCTCCTCGTCCACGAACGCTATGCCGACGCGGCACGCCACGCCGCCGACGAGGCAGGCCTCCCGGCCACCCACCGGTACGCCGTCGGCCCGGTCGAGGGCTTCCGCCCGTACGCCGAACTCCTCCACGGGCAGCCCGAGTCGGCGCCCGACGGCCGCACGCTCGGCTGGGTCATGAACTACACCTCCGGCACCACCGGCCGCCCCCGCGGCATCCGCCGCCCGCTGCCCGGCAAACCCCCCGAGGAGGCGTATCTCGGCGGCTTCCTCGGCATCTTCGGCATCCGGCCGTTCGACGACAACGTGCACTTGGTGTGCTCGCCGCTCTACCACACGGCCGTCCTGCAGTTCGCGGGCGCGTCCCTGCACATCGGCCACCGGCTGGTCCTGATGGACAAGTGGACACCCGAGGAGATGCTCCGTCTCATCGACCGCCACCGCTGCACCCACACCCATATGGTCCCCACCCAGTTCCACCGCCTGCTGGCCCTGCCCGACGAGGTGAAGGACCGCTACGACGTCTCCTCCATGCGGCACGCCATCCACGGCGCCGCGCCCTGCCCCGACCACGTGAAACGGGCCATGCTCGACTGGTGGGGCCCCTGTGTGGAGGAGTACTACGCGGCCAGCGAGGGCGGCGGCGCCTTCGCCACCGCCGAGGACTGGCTGAAGAAGCCGGGCACCGTCGGCAAGGCCTGGCCCATCAGCGAACTCGCGATCTTCGACGACGACGGCAACCGGCTGCCGCCCGGTGAACTCGGCACCGTCTACATGAAGATGAACACCGGCGGCTTCTCCTACCACAAGGACGAGGCCAAGACCCGCAAGAACCGCATCGGCGACTTCTTCACCGTCGGCGACCTCGGCCACCTCGACGAGGACGGCTACCTCTTCCTGCGCGACCGCAAGATCGACCTGATCATCTCCGGCGGGGTCAACATCTACCCGGCCGAGATCGAGTCGGCCCTGCTCGCCCACCCCGCCGTCGCGGACGCCGCCGTCTTCGGCATCCCGCACGACGACTGGGGCGAGGAGGTCAAGGCCGTCGTCGAACCAGCCCCCGGACACCGGCCCGGGCCCGCCCTCGCGGCCGACCTCCTCGACCACTGCGCGCACCGGCTCGCCGGCTACAAGCGGCCCAGGAGTGTCGACTTCATCACCGAGATGCCCCGCGACCCCAACGGCAAGCTGTACAAGCGACGGCTGCGGGAGCCGTACTGGGAGGGCCGGACCCGGCCGGTGTGAGGCGGCGGTGCGGCTTTGGTCGCGACGGTGGGCCCGGGCGTCATCCTTTGGTCGGCGCCCGGCCGCCCTCGGGCCGATGTCCGGCCGGGCCCCGCCTTCCTAGCGTGAAGCCATGACGATCGCGACCGAAGAGGGACCACTGCGGCGTGGGGGCGTACGGCCGGGCGAACGGGCACTCGCCCCCGATCTCGCCCGCGGCATCATGCTGCTGGCCATCGTGCTGTCCAACACCGCCTTCCACCTGTGGGCGGCCCGGCGCGGGCCCTCCGGATGGCAGCCCGTGGACGGCTCGTGGCTGGACCACGCAGTGCAGTTCACCATGATCGTGGTGCTCGACCTGCGGATCTACCCGCTCTTCGCCTTCCTCTTCGGCTACGGCATGATGCAGGTCTACCTTCGGCAGACCGCCGCCGGCACCGACGGGCGCGACGCGGCGAAGGTCCTGCGCAGGCGCAGCCTCTGGCTGATCGTCATCGGCCTGACGCACGCCACCCTGCTGATGTCCGGGGACATCATCGGCTTCTACGGCGTCCTGAGCCTCATCCTGGGCCTGGCCTTCCTGCGGCGCGGCGAACGCGCCCTGACGTGGTGGATCTGGATCGGAGTCGCCCTGCTGCTCCTCGTCACGGCCGGACCCGTCATCTCCGCGCTGCTCCAGGGCGAGCTGGGCACCTTCGGCGACGCCGACGGCGACGCGGGCTTCAAGGCGTACGCGCCGCACGAGGAGAGCTGGCTCACCGCGGCGGGCACCCGGCTCCAGACAGGCCTGTTCGTCACCTTCGCCGCCGCCCCGCTGACCCTCGTCGGCGGCGGGTACATCCTCTTCCTGCTCGGCTTCTGGGCCGCGCGCCGCCGCATCCTGGAGGAACCGGCCCGCCACCGCGGGCTGCTGCGCCGGACGGCGGTCATCGGCATCGCGGCCGGCTGGCTCGGCGCGCTGCCCGCCGCCCTCGCCCACACCGGCGTCCTGCACGTGCCCGACGACACGCAGAGCGAGTCCGGAGCGCTCACGGCCCTGCGCGACATCACGGGCAACGCCGCGGGCCTCGGCTATGTCGCGGCCGTCGCCCTCTTCGCGCACTGGTGGACCACCCGCGGGCCCCGCCGCGGCGCGACGGCGGTGACGGCGGTGGCCTCCGTCGGCAAACGGTCCCTGTCCTGCTACCTCGCCCACTCGCTGCTGTTCGCCCCGGTGCTGGCCGCCTGGGGACTCGGCCTCGGCGCGCACCTGGGCAGCACGACCATGGCGCTCTTCGCGATCGCCGTCTGGCTGGTCACCGTGGCCGGAGCGTACGCCCTGGAGCGGGCCGGTCGCCGGGGCCCGGCCGAAGCGGTGTTGCGCCGGCTGATGTACGGGCCCCGGGCCGGCCGGGGTTGACGAATGAACGGGAGTGCCGCCCCACCGGGAGCGGCACCCCCTCAGCCCCGGTCAGCGGCGCTCGTGCACCCGCACGACCTTCAGCTTCGGCGAGGACAGGATGTCCTTCTCGCAGAAGCGCGACGTCACCCACTTCTCCCCGGAGAAGAGCCGGGTCTGGTCGGCGAAGTGCGACGACTCGGGGTTCGACGACTGGGAGTACGTCAGCAGCGTGCGGGCCACCGGACAGCGGCCGCCGTCCCAGCCCACCGCCTGGAGGTGACTGCTGCCGAACGGCACCTCCGTGTAGCCGCCCTGGGCCGCGTTCCACGTCGGTTCGAGCACGTTCCACACGCCGAGCCTCCCCGAGCCACCAGGCATCGGAAGGCGCTCATCACCACGGACGACGAACTGGTGTGCGCCGAGCGGCGCGTCGAGCGCGACGCCCGCGGCGCGCAGCTCCGCCACCGCGTCGGCGAGCGCGACGGCGAGGCCGGGAGCGTTGGTGTTCAGCGTGTTCGGCGTACGCACCGGGTCCGCCACCGAGAACGGCACCTTCCACAACTCAACCTCCGGCACCGTCCGTTCCAGCTTCCGCCAGAACCGGTCGAACAGCAGCGCCCCCCGGCTCCCGGTGTCCATGGTGCGGTCCCACCCGGTCAGCACGGCACAGGCCTCCGACACGTCGACGGCCTTGCCGTCGCTGCCCGTCGCCGTGCCGCCGGGCAGCGCGGCGCACGCCCGTGCCACGTCCGTCGCGGCGAGATCACCCGCCGGCACCCGGTTGGCGAACTGCTGCCGCTGCAGGTCCCGTACGGTCAGCCGGCCCCGGTCCGCCATCGCCGCCACGTCCTCGATCGCGCCGCGCGTGCGCAGGCCGAGCTGCGTGCCCACCGTGCCGAAGACCCGCTCGTATCCGGTGATCGGCCGGTCGGCGTTGGTCATCCACGCGGTGCCGTTGGAGTTCTCCACGTACGGCGCGTCCCGGAGCGTCGGCATCCGAGCAGGCCCGAAGATGCCCGGCGCCACCGCGTCGGAATCGCTGCCGAGGGCGCAGTCGCCGCGCGAGCCGTCGAGGATCGCGACACCGGACGCCGGATACGTGGTCCTGCCCAGCGCCGTCGAGCAGCGTTCCGCCAGCTCGTCGGTGATGCGCGGAAGTACCTGGGACTGGGTGTAGAGGGAATGTCCCGCGCGGTCGGCGGCGATGGTGTTCACCCAGGGGATGCCCTGGTGCCGGGCGAGGGACGCGAGGACGTCGTCCGTGCTGCGCGCCTTGCCGAAGCCGAGCGAGGTGTCGGCGAAGCGGAGGTTCGCGGCGTTCGGGTCGTGCAGGGCGTAGGCCGTCGTACCGGTCCACTCCAGCGCGACCTGTGCGTTCAGAGAGGTGACGACGGGGCCGTAGCGGGTCCACCACTGGGTGCGGGTCACCGGCGCGCCGTCCTTCACCGCGACCGTCACGGTCCGCTTCCTCATACGCTCCGGCTCGCCGTCCACGAGGTACGTCGTGGGATCGGCCGGATCCAGCTTCAGCTGGTGGAAGTTGGCCGGAATGCCGGTCGAGACGGTGTGGCTCCACGCCACATGTGCGTTGAACCCGATGGAGATCGCCGGGGTACCGAGCAGAGAGCCACCGGAGACGTTCAGCTCGCCGGGGATCGTCTGCTGCGACTGCCAGAACCGGCGTCCGCCCTGCCACGGGTAGTGCGGGTTGCCCAGCAGCAGACCGCTGCCGTTCGCCGTGGTGTCGCCGCGGAAGGCGACCGCGTTGGAGCCCATGCCGGGGTCGCCCCACAGCTCGTCGGCCGCCTTCGCCACGGACTTCGCGTCCGGCGCGCGGGCGGCGAGCGGGGAGGCCGGATTGTCGGCGGTGGTGCCGTTCCCGGTCGGTGGCTGGGCGGCCGTGATGGTATCCACGAAGCGACCCTCGCCGGAGAGCGAGGCGATGGCGAGGCCGCGGGCGGCCACATCCAGCTCGGTGACCGGACGGACCCAGGAGGCACCCGCGCAGGCGGGATCCGTGATCTTCTTCTGCTTCAGCCAGGCGTTGTAACCGGCCGCCCAGCCGCGCATCAGGTCCCGGACCTCACGGCTCGGCCCCGCGGGCGCGGGCTCGGCGAGCAGCTTCTCCACCGTGCGGGTCTCACGGACCCCGCGGAAGTACAGGTCACTGGCGAGATTCGTCCTGGCCCCGGAGAGGGCGCCGTCGGCGGCCGTGCCGGCGCCGAAGTACCGGGAGCGCTCGCCCCGCAGGGTCACGAACCCGTCGGCGAGCGTGCAGACCTCGTCGGACGCCTGCGCCCAGCCCGTGCCGAAGCCCAAATCGGCGTAGTTCTTCGCGAGGATGTGCGGGATGCCGTACTCCGTGTAGCGGATGACGGCGGACAGGCCGTCGCGGGACGGGTGCTGCTCCGCCCGTCCCGGGCCAGGGGCGGCGGCCGCGGGTAACGCGGACGCGGCCGTGAACAGGGCCGTGGCCCCGAGAACGAGTCGTCTCAGGCGGCTGCGCATCGTGCCCTCCAATATCAGTGAGGGAAAGGGGACTTGAGGGTACGGACGTGCCGCGTTCGCACATCGGTACCATGACCTCGGACGCCTCGGGCGGCGGCAGGGTTGAGCCGGTCGGTCCTTGACCTCGACCGGAGGTGAACCGAGGATCAGGTGTCATGACGACGCCCGGACACGGCAGCACGGTCGACGGAGTCCTGCGACGCAGCGCCCGGCGCACCCCGGCGCGCGTCGCGGTCGAGTACGGCGACCGCACCTGGACGTACGACGAGCTGGACACCGCCGTCTCCCGCGCGGCGAGCGTCCTCCTCGCCCTGGGGCTGTCCCCGGGCGACCGGGTGGGCGCGTACGGCCACAACTCCGACGCCTACCTGATCGCCTTCCTGGCCTGCGCCCGCGCGGGCCTGGTGCACGTACCCGTCAACCAGAACCTGACCGGCGACGACCTCGCCTACATCGTCGGCCAGTCCGGCAGCTCCCTGGTCCTCACCGACCCGGACCTCGCCGCACGACTCCCCGACGGCGTACGCACGGTGCCCCTGCGCGACGCCCACGGCTCACTCCTCGCCCGGCTCACCGAGGCGCCCCCGTACGACGGCCCCGAGCCGCGCACCGAGGACCTCGTGCAACTGCTGTACACGTCCGGGACGACCGCCCTGCCCAAGGGCGCGATGATGACGCACCGTGCCCTGGTGCACGAGTACCTGAGCGCGATCACCGCCCTCGACCTCAGTGCGGGCGACCGTCCCGTGCACTCGCTGCCCCTCTACCACTCGGCGCAGATGCACGTCTTCCTGCTGCCCTACCTCGCGGTCGGCGCGACGAACATCATCCTCGACGCACCCGACGGCGACCGGCTCTTCGACCTGGTCGAAGCGGGCCGCGTGGACAGCCTGTTCGCCCCGCCCACCGTCTGGATCGCCCTGTCCAACCGCCCCGACTTCGCCACCCGCGACCTGGGCGGCCTGCGCAAGGCGTACTACGGGGCGTCGATCATGCCGGTCCCCGTACTGGAACGGCTGAAGGAACGCCTGCCGGAACTGGCGTTCTACAACTGCTTCGGGCAGAGCGAGATCGGCCCCCTGGCCACGGTCCTCGCCCCCGAGGAACACAAGGGGCGCATGGACTCCTGCGGCCGTCCGGTGCTGTTCGTCGACGCGCGGGTCGTCGACGAGGACGGCAAGGACGTACCGGACGGCACCCCCGGCGAGATCGTCTACCGCTCTCCGCAACTGTGCGAGGGCTACTGGGACAAGCCCGAGGAGACCGCCGAGGCCTTCCGCGACGGCTGGTTCCGCTCCGGCGACCTCGCGGTACGGGACGCGCACGGCTACTACACGATCGTCGACCGGGTGAAGGACGTCATCAACTCCGGTGGTGTACTGGTCGCTTCACGCCAGGTCGAGGACGCCCTGTACACCCATCCCCAGGTCGCCGAGGCCGCGGTCGTGGGCCTGCCCGACGAACGCTGGATCGAGGCCGTCACAGCCGTCGTCGTCCCACGCGGCGAGGTCACCGAGGCGGAACTCATCGCCCACACCCGCGAGAAGCTCGCCCCCTTCAAGGCTCCGAAGCGGGTGGTGTTCGTGGAGAGCCTCCCGCGCAACGCCAGCGGGAAGATCCTCAAGCGGGAGCTCCGGAAAGGCCTCGGGGGCGGGCCGGGTCTCGCGGCCTCGGACGGATGACGCCGCGCCGTCCCCCGACGAAACGCGTTGCGCCGAAGACTCCGAGAGCGTGAGGATCGGGGCCATGCCGATCTTCACCGCCCCGGACGGCACCCGGCTCGCCTGTCACCTGCGCGGAGCGGGTGAGACGCTGGTCGTGCTGCCCGGCGGGCCCATGCGCGCCTCCGCGTACCTCGGGAACCTGGGCGGACTGGACGCCCACCGCCAGCTGGTGTTCCTCGATCTGCGCGGCACCGGACAGTCCGCGGTGCCCGAGGATCCGGCGACCTACCGTTGCGACCGGCTCGTGGACGACGTCGAGGCGCTGCGCCGCCACCTGGGCCTGGAGCGGATGGACGTGCTCGCACACTCGGCGGGCGGCAGTCTCGCCCTGCTGTACGCGGCTCGGTATCCGCACAGGACGGGACGGCTGGCGCTCATCACCGCCATCCCGTGGGCGCTGGGCCTGCCGGCGACGGCCGAGGACCGGCTCGCGGCGGCCCGGCTGCGCGCGGCGGAACCCTGGTTCGCCGACGCGTTCCCGGCGTTCGAGGCCTGGCTGTCCGGTACCGGTGACTTCGACCCCGTGTTCCTGCCGTTCTTCTACGGCCGTTGGGACGACACCGCACGGGCCCACGCCGACCGCGAGGAGGACGAGACCAACGACCTCGCCGCGGACCGCTACGGCGCGGACGGCGCCTACGACCCGGACGCGACCCGGACCGCCCTGGCCCGCGTCACCGCCCCGGTGCTCGTCCTCGCCGGTGAGGTCGACGGCGGCCCCCGCCCCGGCCTGGCCCGGCGTGCCGCCGAGGCATTCCCGGCGGTCGAGGTCGCGGTGCAGCCGGGGGCCGGACACTACCCGTGGCTGGACGACCCGGAGTGGTTCGTGCGACGCGTCGCACGCTTCTTCCGCGCCCGGGACTGAGATCCTCTGCTGTCCGCAGAGCGGGCCCGGCCCGCGGTCCGCACCCCGCTACCGTGCCCGGCATGGACACCGAACCACGCACCGTACGGGCGAACGGCATCACCCAGGCCTACCGCGTCTGGGGGCCGGCGGACGCGCCGCCCGTCGTCCTCCTGCACGCCCGCGGGACCGACGGCGCCGACTGGGCGGAGATCGCCCCCGCGCTGGCCGCCGGGCCCCGCCGGGTGTACGCCCCCGACCTGCGCGGACACGGCCGCAGCGACTGGCCCGGCGGATACGCCTACGCGGCCATGCGCGACGACGTGCACGCCTTCCTCGGCGCGCTCGGCATCGCCCGCGCCGACGTCGTGGGCCACTCGCTCGGCGGCGCCGTCGCCTGCCTGCTCGCCCAGCACAGCCCGCGGCTCGTACGGCGGCTCGTCCTGGAGGACGTCCCCGCGCCCTTCCCGCTGGACCCGCCGCGCCCGCCCGCCGAACATCCGGGCGGGGACCTGCCGTACGACTGGGCGATGATCCTCGCCACCGACGAACAGCGCAACGCCCCGGACCCCGTGTGGTGGGACGACATGGGGCGGATCACCATGCCGACGCTGCTGATCGGTGGCGGGCCGACCAGCCTGATCCCCCAGGAGCAGATCGACGCCCTCGCCGAGCTGCTGCCCGATGCCCGGCGCGTCACCATCGACGCCGGGCACCTCGTGCACGAGGCACGGCCCCGGGAGTTCCTCGCGGCGGTGGGGGAGTTCCTCAGCCCTGCGGACCGTACGCCGTCATGAAACGGTCGCGGAACTTGTCCATGCCCCACCGGGGCGCGTCCGGGGCCGGCTTGAGGCCGTCGGTCCAGCCCCAGTCGGCGACCCGGTCCAGGACCTTCTTGTCGTGCGCGACGATGGTGACCGGCACGTCCTTGCCGGTGTCCCCCGCGGTGACCGTCGGCACCGGCTGGTGGTCGCCGAGGAAGACGAGCACCGTGTTCTCGTCGCCGTAGCGCTCGACCCACTCGGTCAGGCTGCGGATCGAGTACTCGATGGCACGCCGGTACTCGGTGCGCACCTTCTCCGGGTCCTTCCAGACCTCCGTGGGGTTGGTGCCCTCCTTCTTGATGCGGTGGAACACCGAACCGTCACCGAGGTCCTCCCAGTCGATCATGTGGGCGATGGGGGACCAGGGGTTGTGGCTGGAGGCCAGGATGATCTCCGCCATGATCGGCTCGCGGTCCTTCCTGCCGTGCTCCAGGCGCTGGAAGGCCTCCATGCTGAACTGGTCGGGCACGGGCGTCCAGCTGAAGTACGGGCCGTGGTAACCGAGGTGCTCGGAGTCGTAGATGTGGTCCAGGCCGAAGTACTTGCCCTCCGGCCAGGCCCGGCGCACACCCGGGACGATGCCGACGGTCCGCCAGGCGCCGGTCTTTCCGAAGTACTTGGTCAGCGTCATGCGGTCGCTGGTGGTCAGGCTGCGGTACCGCTGCTGGTTCTTGATCCACAGGCCGGACAGGAACGTCGAGTGGGCGAGCCAGCTGCCCGCGCCCGTCACCGGCGACTGCAACCAGCCGCTGCGCGACTCGAACCCGGCCGCCTTGAGCGACGCGGTGCCCTCCTTCAGCACCGCGTCGGTCTGCTTCGCCATCGCCGGGTCGTCGATCGCGACCCGGCCGTAGCTCTCGATGAAGGTGAACAGGACGTCCTTGCCGCGCAGGCCCGTGAGCAACTGGTCCGGCGGCGTCTTCGCGAAGGCGTCCACGGCGGCCTGCTTCCGGAAGACCCGCGCGTCCTTCAGCCCCGCACGCACCTGGTCCACGCGGTTGCCGAGGAACTCCGCGTTGCCCTTGGTGGCGATCGGCACGGTGCCGATCTGCACGCCCAGGGTCATGCAGGTGATCCACGCCGTGCCGAGGACCAGCGTCGTACGGGCGGCGACAGGACGGTGCCGGACCATGAGGTTCGTCAGCCGCACCACGGCGAGGGTCGTGAGGACCAGCACCGCGACGAGCAGCACGATCACCCCGATCACCGCCAGCACCTGGCCGGTACGGCCGAACGTCTCCCGCAGGAAGTCCGTGGCGTTCTCGATCAGAATCCAGTCCAGGACCAGGTCGAAGGGCCGGGCCAGCACCTGGTAGAAGCCCATGTCGACGAACTTCAGGACCGTGACCAGCCCGAGGAACAGGCCCGAGACGACTGCCACGATCCGCCGGGGCCTCGGCGGCAGCGCGAGCAGCAGACCCGCGAGCAGCACACCCTCGGCGGGGATACGAACGAACGAGGCGAACTCGATCCGCTCGATCCGGTTCGGCAGCAGCAGCGCGAAGAGCACGAGCGCGCCGGCCAGGACGGTCGTACCGACGCTCAGGGAGCGTGCCGCGCCTGGATGCCTTGCCCGCCATCCACGCCGTCGGCCATGTTCCCGGGCGGTGGCCGGTGTGGCCACATCCGTAGCCGTGTCGCCGCTGTCCCGGGGCTCCGTCTCGGATGCCGCTGCTTCTTCCGCGACGGCCGCGGGCTCGGTGCCGTCGTCCGCCGGGTCGGCCGCGGCGGTGTCGGCTTCCCTGTCGGTGTCGGGCAGATGACGAGACGGCGTGTGGTGCGACACGCGGAGGTTCCTTCCGTACATGGCCTTGCTGCCTGGCGCGGCGGATCAGCTTCGTAGGGCCGGGTCCGTCATGCTCCGTACGGCCGACCGTCACCGCCTGTTCAACGACGAAGGTCAACCGCGCGCAAAGAGTACGCCGGGAGCCAGAACAGCAGAACGTTCCGGCGGCGCGGCGCAGTTCCTCCCCGTCGGCCGTGGCTCCGCACTCCTCGGACAGGTGCAGTGCCTGCGAGGATGAACCGGCTGTGGGCCAGAACGCGGAGCGCCCTTGCCTCACCGATGCGGTGGCCGGTGGACCGGTGGACCTCCAGGGCATGCTCGGCCGGGCAGACGCCGACTGCTGGTCGCCCCGGGCTCGGTGGATGGACGCGATCTCCTTCAGAACCTGTCCCCGCAGCAGCGCGTACGTACTTACCTGGACGGTGTCCGTCGACTCCACGGTCGTCCGCGCTCACCAGCACGCTGGGCAAGCCGGGGGCCGCCCGAGGCCGTACGCGTACAGCTGCCCGCTCAGCCGCACGGGTCGTGGTACTCGAGGTCGGGGAAGGCCTTCGTCCAGACACCGCGCGGGACGGTGCCGGGCCGCACCGCGCAGAGCAGTCCCGCCAGCCGGTCGGGATCCGTGGGCAGCAGGACGAGTTGGCCGCCGAGCCCATCGATGGGGCCGGGGCCGGTGGAGAGGACGAGGTCGTCTCCGTTCGGGCTGACCTGTCGGACGGAGAAGCCGCCGATTCCCTCCGTGACGGCGGGGACGTCGTAGATCAGCTCGAAGTGCCCGGTGCGCGGGGCGTCCGACGACGCGTCGGCCGTGAAGGCCCAGACGGCCAGATCACGAGCCCCGGTCTCCTCCTGCCAGGCGGCGACCACCCCGCCCTGCCGCGTGTCACCCGCCATGACGCCCTCCATGAGAAAGTGTGAGCCGGGCAGGCCGGCCGGCGGGTCCTTGCTGCCGTTGGACGCGGGCTCGTCGAGGTCCCACACGCGGGGCTGCCCGATCTTGGCGGGCAGGGTCACCACGAAGCGGTGGTCCAGGACGGTGAAGGCGACAGTGGCCCGCTGACGGTCGACGGTCACGTCGTCCCTGAGCCTGTGGGCCGTCGCCGTGGAAGACAGCCGGTAGACCGCCAAACGTTCGTCTGCACTGGGGCCCTTGGCCGGCTTCACCAGCAGCAAGGCCTGCTGCTTCCCCTCCTGAGACAGGGAGAACGAGGCGGTACCCGGCACTTTCTGCCCTCGGTGGGGGCTGTCCGGCCGGTCGATTCTCCACAACTGCGTGCCTTCGGCGGACGCGACCGCGAGGACGTCCGGCGAGGTGAACGCCGGGGTGACGGTGCCCTTGGTGTCCACCGGCACCGACCCGGTGCGGCGTGGCCGGTCTGGGCGGCTGACGTCCCAGATGACCAAAGGGCCGTCCTCGCCGGTCTGGAGGGCCAGGCGGTCACCGTCCGCCGAGATGGCGGTGGGACCGTGTGTTCCCGTGAACACGTGCCGGAGTTCCGGCCGGTCGCCGGACAGGTCCCACAGGCCGGTCCGCCGGCCGTCCGGGTCCCGGGCCAGGAAGAGCGACCCGCCGGGCAGGAAGGCGACGGATCGCCACGGTTCGGGCACCGTGACCACCTTCCGGAACGTGGTTCCGGTCAGCCGCCAGATGGTGGTTCTCAATTCCTCGTCATCGGTGGCGAGAAGACGATGTTCCGGCGCGAAGGAGTCACCAGGGTTGAACCGACCTGCGCTGGTATAGGCCCCGTCCACACTGTGCGGCGGCGGACTCCACAGATGGACCCCACCCTTCTCGTCACCGGTCACCACGCCCCGCCCGTCCGGCCGGTAGGCCACGGCGACCAGCGGCACGTTGCCGGGCAGCACTTCGCCCTTCATGAAGTCATCCGGTGCAGCTGTCGCGGCGCTGTTCTCGTACATCCACGCGTTGCCGTCCGTGGAGCCCGCCCCGACGAGGTGGCGGCCGTCCGGGGAACGGTCGAGCTGCCAGTAGAGGCCGTCAGCGGGGTTGCCCCGGGCTTTGAATCCCTCAGGCTCCTTCACCCGATCCGGGTCGGACACGTCGAGCGTCACGATTCCGCGGCCGGGCAGGGCGGTGGTCAGCGACCGGCCGTCGGCGCTGAAGACCGTCGCGATGGCCGACCTCCGCAGGGTCGTGCGCAGCCGGGGGCTGGTGGGATCGGTGGTGTCCCAGAGCTGGACCCTGTCCCGTCCCCCGGGCTTGGTGGCCGCGGCCGTGACGGAGAGCAGCTTCCCGTCGGGCCGCCACGCGACCGCCAGCAGGTCGCGGGAGCCGTCGGACATCCGCACGGTGTGCGCAGCCGGAGCGGTCGGATCGCGCAGGTCCCACAGCACCATGCGGCCCCGGGCCAGCGGAACGGCCAGTGTCGTGCCGTCCGAGCTGAGAGCGGGCCGGTACGGCCGTTCGAGGCCCTCGGTGGTCGCGCGGGCCGTGCGACGAGGGCGGTCGATCTGACGGAGGTCGTAGACCTGGAGATCCTTGACGGTCTGGACGTACAGGTGGCGGCCGTCGGGTGCCCAGAAGACGGACGAGTTCGTACCCACGCGGATCACCGGGCCGGGGCGAGGACGGTACCGGTCGCCGGTGTGCCACAGCCGCACTGTGCCGTCCCGGCTGGAACTGGCCAGCACCGCGCCGTCCGGGCGGTAGGCGACGGAGTAGACGCCCTTGGTGTGTCCGGCAATGCTGGTGTGGACCGGAGCCAGAGCGGAGCGCACCAGGCTGGCCTTCGCCTCCTCGGTGGGCGAGGTCCGGTACGCGGTCAGGCTCAGGTCGAGCGCGGCCGCCGGGTCCTGGGCGCGGAGCACGTCGGCCTGGGCCGCGATCCGCTCGGAGGCCAGGACGGCGGCCTGTTCCCGGGACTTGGCGCGTTCCGTGTAGGCGAGCGTCCCGACGACGGTGAGGAGGAGGGCGAGAGCGAGGACGCCGCCGGTCAGCAGGGCCCTGGTGAGCTTGCGTCGGCGGTCGGCCCGCAGGCTGCTGTGCAGGAACTCCCGTTCAAGGGCGGTGAGTACAGGGGGTGCGTCGCCGCCGGTGTCCTCCTCGTCCGTGGTGACGGTCCCCGACGCGAGCGGATTCGAGGGGACTTCGGGCAGCGTCCGCTGGGCGGGCGGACGCTTCGCGGTGTCCGGCCCGTTGCCCGGTCCGGCCCAGGCGCGGACCGCGGACAGGCGGTTGCCGGTGTACAGATAGTCCCGATGGCGGTGGCCGACGTCCCAGGCGTGGGCGGCCTCGGTCAGTTGCTGCCGGGCGAGCAGGCGGGCGCGGGCGCCCAGGATCCAGGTGCGCAGGTCGGTCCAGGCGTACAGCAGTGCCTCGTGGGCGATGCGCAAGCCGTCCTGGTCCAGAGTGATGAGGCTCTTCTCCCGGAGCAACTCGCAGACGACGCGCAGACGTTCCCGCTCGTCAGGTCCGTGGGCCGCCAGCACGTCCTCGAAGGTGACGCGGCGCGCGACGGGTTCGCCGGTGGGAGTGAGGTGCACCAGGCTGAGCAGCAGCGTCCGCAGCGATCGGCGCTCGGCGGGGGTGAGGTTGTCGTGCAGGGTCTTGCACGACTCCGTGACCGCATTCCAGATGCCGCCCGTGGCCTGGTAGCCGGCCAGAGTCATCCTGGCGCCCGAACGGTTCACCCAGGTCCGCTGCAGAGCATGCGCCAGGAGCGGCAGGGCCGCGGCCGGCCGCTCCTCGACGGGCGTCTCCCCGTCCGGCCGTCGCAGGTCCGACAGGATGCGGTCGACCAGTCCGGGCTCCAGATCCAGCCCGCTCCGCTCGGCGGGACCCTCAATGGCGTCCCTGAGCGCTTGGCCGTCCAGAGGGGCACAGTGCACCGGAGAGGTGGAGGAGAGGGCGGCGCGCAGTCCGGGGTCGGCGAGGCATTCGCCGTAGAAGTCGGCTCTGACGGCGAGCACGATCCGGGGACGGGCGTCGTCCGGCCCGGATCGATCACAGTCGGGGCTGCCGGACACCAGGCGGAGGAAGTCCGCCCGCTCGGTCTTCGCCGCAGTGGTGAAGACCTCTTCGAACTGGTCGATCACCAGCACTCGGGGTACGGCGCCCGCGGGGCGCCGGGCCTGCTCGTGGTCGCCCGGGGCGTCCGCCGGCGGGGCGGGGAAGCGCCCGGCGGCCAGCTCCGCCAGCACCGTGTCCGGCGGCAGCCCGGTCGCCGCGGCCCATTGGCTCGCCAACGAGTGCAGCGGGGTCCTGCCGGGCGACAGCATCCGTAAGACGGGCCAGGTGCGCGTCCGTCCCGTCGCGTGGTGATGGTCCAGCCGGGCGAGCAGCCCGGCCCCGAGGAGGGAGGACTTGCCCGAGCCGGAGGCTCCTATGACGATGACGGGTCGGCGCTCCGCGTCCGGCGCCTCGACCGCTTCGGTCAGTTGGTCCAGTTCACGGTCCCGGCCGAAGAACCAGGTGCTCTCCTTCGGCCCGAGCGGCCTCATGCCGAAGTAGGGGCAGGGCAGCGGGGCCGGCGGGTCGGCGGCGGGCGGACCGGGGAACCGGTAGGCACGGTTGGGCGCGATGACGAGTCCGCCGAGGGTTCCCTCGCTGGACACGTGGGGGCGGGTGGTGTCGTCCGACCTCTCTTCGATGCCGCGGTGGAGCCCTTCCAGGGTGAGCATCGGCGGCCCGGCCGGGTCGCCGTCACGCAGCAGGCTGATGAGCTTGCCGCCGAAGAGCGTGTGCCGTTGCCCCTCCGGAGCGAAGGACGGGGCGTAGGACGACGCGGAAGCGAGGAGGAAGCTGCCGGACGGGCGGACCTGGACGTAGGGACCGACGGCGCCCGAGCCGTGCGGCGCCTGGGAGATGCCGGAAAAGCAGCAGTCCAGGATGACGGCACTACCGAAGGGCGCCTCCTCCAGCAGGCCCTTGACGGTCTCGTACGGGACTGCCGCGGTGACCCGCTGGGCGTCCATGGACCAATGGGTCGCGAGATACAGCTTGTTGGCCGGTCCCAGCAGCCCGTGCCCGACGTGGCAGAAGAGCACGACGCCGTCGGCCTCTTCGCATGCCTGGGTGACCGCCTCGACGACGGCCTCCGGGCCGGCGTCGGAGGGTACCCGCAGGACATGCTCCCGGGGCATCCCGCAGAGTTCGTGGAGCAGTTGGGCCAGGTCGTCGAGGGTGGTGTCGACTCCGGGCAGGTCGGCCAGGCGCGAGCCGTTCCGGTGGCGCCCGGTGCCGGTGAGCACGGCGCGGGCGCCGGCGAGGGAGAGCCCCGATCCGGCCGGACCCGGATGCGCCTGTCCCGGGGCCGTCACAGGGCCGGCGTCCCGCCGTCCGGGCCCGTGCCCGAGGGTCGGGCGGCGTCAGTCGGGGTGGTGGCCGACCACCGCGCCGGGCCGGGTGTCCCGTCCCCGCCGCTGCCGGCATCCGGTTGCCGTCGCTCGGGATCGGCGACGGGGGTACCCTGCGCCGGATCCAGCTGGGCGGCGAGTTGGCTGACGAGCGCCTCCACCTGTGTGGGGTCCATCGAGCGCACCTGGGTGGACGTCACGCTGATCTGCGTGCCGTCGGGTCGGGTCAGGGTCACCGACTGGTCGCCCTTCCGGCTCTGCACCCAGGCGATGACGGCGCCCGCCAGCACGCTCGCCACACCGCCCGGGGCCAAGAGCGCGAGCAGGGCGTCCGCGGCGAGCCCCATGGTGCCCGGGGGAGGCGGCGCGGAGGCGTCCGCCCGTGTCACGCGGCCCCGCAGGCGAGGCTGTGCGGTGAGCCACCGCCGCAGGTCGTGCGCGTCTGCGGTGCCTGACGTCTCTACGGTGACGTGGATCTCCACAGCCATTCCCCACCCGGAGCAAGTGCCAACGTGTCACAAGATGATAAGCGCGGCACGGTTTCCGTGAGTGAACAGCTGAGGAGACGTCATCTGGGAGTGTCCCGCCTTCACCACAGGCCGGATCGCGGGCGGGCAGGCCCAGAATCGGGCGCGGGCGGGCCGGCCCGGGCTTGTGGTCCTGCCGGAGCCGGCATACCCGGCCCGTGAGGCGCCCGAGCCGGGCGGGCGCCCCCCGGCGCTGCCTCGCAACAGACGGTGGCCCATTGGGTGCAGGCTGCGGGACAACGGCACGGACGCCGCGTCGACCAAGGGTGCTCGCGGATCGCGCGGGAGGAGTAGGCCCGATCGGCAGGGACGGCCGCAGGGCGGGTTCTTGGCTTCTTGGCCCGCCGAGTCCCCTTCGCCGGAAGACGGATTCCGGCCGTGACCGCCCCTCAGGCCGGCGCGTCACCGGCCTGGCCGCCATGGCTCAGCGGTCCGCGGCCACCGCCACCTCCCGCGCCCAGCGATAGTCCGCCTTGCCGCTCGGCGACCGCTGGACCGACTCCGTGATCACCAGCTGGCGCGGGAGCTTGTAACCGGCCAGCCGGTCGCGGCAGTGCGCCCGGATGTCCTCCAGCGACGGGCGCGCCGCGCCCTCCCGCAACTGCACCACCGCCGCCACATGGTGGCCCCACTGGGGGTCCGGCACCCCGGCCACCAGCACGTCGTAGACGTCCGGGTGGGACTTGAGGGCCTGCTCGACCTCCTCCGGGTACACCTTCTCGCCGCCGGTGTTGATGCACTGCGAGCCGCGGCCGAGGACGGTGACCACGCCCTCCTCGTCGACGGTGGCCATGTCGCCCAGCAGCACCCACCGCTCGCCGTCCTTCTCGAAGAACGTCGCGGCCGTCTTGACCGGGTCGTTGTAGTAGCCGAGCGGCACATGCCCGCACTGGGCGATCCGGCCCGCCTCACCGGCCGCCACTGGTTCGTAGGTGGCCGGGTCCACCACCTGCGTACGGGCGTTGACCCGCACCCGGAAGCCCCGCTCGGGCCCCGAGTCCTCGGTCGCCGTGCCGTTGAAACCGGACTCCGACGAGCCGAAGTTGTTCAGCAGCATGGCGTTCGGCACCAGGTCCTGGAACTGCCGTCGCACCGTGTCCGACAGGACCGCGCCGGACGACGACACACTGAACAGCGACGAGCGGTCGATGTGCCGCAGCGGACCGCTCAGCGCGTCGATCAGCGGCCGCAGCATCGCGTCCCCCACCAGCGAGATGCTGCTGACCTTCTCCTTCTCCACGGTCCGCAGCACCTCCTCGGGCACGAACTTGCGGTGGATGACCACCCGCTGGCCGAAGTTGAAGCCGATGAACGCCGTGAGGGTGGAGGTGCCGTGCATCAGCGGTGCCGTGGGGAAGAAGGTGATCCCCGTGCCCCCGGCCGCGACCCGCTCGGCGAGTTCCTCCGGTTTCTTCACCGGCTCCCCGGTCGGAGCACCCCCGCCGAGCCCCGCGAAGAACAGGTCCTCCTGCCGCCACATCACACCCTTGGGCATGCCGGTCGTACCGCCGGTGTAGATGATGAACTGGTCATCGGGCGAGCGGGCCGGGAAGCCGCGCCGGGGCGACCCCGCGGCCTCCAGCTGGGCGAACTCCGCACAGGGCACGTGGGCGGCTCCCGGCGCCGGCGCGCCGACCCGGATCAGATGCCGCAGCCTCTCCGCCCGGGGCCGCGCCGCCGCCACCCGGTCCGTGAACTCCGCGTCGAAGACCAGCGCCACCAGATCCGCGTCCCGGTAGAGGTACACCAACTCCTCCTCGACGTATCGGTAGTTGACGTTGACCGGGACGATCCGCGCCTTCAGGCAGCCCAGTACCGTCTGGAGGTACTCCACGCCGTTGTAGAGGTGGAGCCCGAGGTGCTCACCGGGCCGTATCCCGCTGTCGAGCAGATGGTGGCCGACGCGATCGGCCGCCGCGTCCAGTTCCGCGTACGTCAGGCGGCGCTCCGCGCCCGTGCCCGGATGGTCGACGTACACCAGCGCCTCACGGTCGGGAACCACGTCGACGACCGACTCGAACAGGTCGGCAAGGTTGTACTCCACCGCTCCTCCTGACCCCGGGACGTGCCTGGCATCGGACGGTTCGCCGGTCATCAGAGCAAAGGGCGGTCCAACTGTGAAGGGCCCGCACGAAGAAATCTGACTGACTGTCAGAAAACCCTTGAAGTGCCTCCCTCCCTACTGCAACCTGTTCACGTTCACGAGAGGGGAGTTGGCCATGGGTGGGACGGAACACCTCACCGTGCAGCGCGAAGGCGCCACACTGGTGCTCACGCTCAACAGGCCCGAAGCCAGGAACGCGCTCTCGCTGCCGATGCTCGTCGGCCTCTACGACGGCTGGCTGGAGGCCGACGCCGACGACTCGGTCCGCTCGATCGTGTTCACCGGTGCGGGCGGCTCGTTCTGCTCGGGCATGGACCTCAAGGCCCTCGCCGGCAACGGCATGGCGGGCGAGGAGTACCGCGACCGGCTCAAGGCCGACCCCGACCTGCACTGGAAGGCGATGCTGCGCCACCACCGCCCGCGCAAGCCGGTGATCGCGGCCGTCGAGGGGTACTGCGTCGCGGGCGGCACCGAGATGCTCCAGGGCACCGACATCCGCGTCGCCGGCGAGTCCGCGACCTTCGGCCTGTTCGAGGTGCGGCGCGGTCTGTTCCCCATCGGCGGATCCACGGTCCGGCTGCCACGCCAGATCCCGCGCACCCACGCCCTGGAGATGCTCCTCACCGGCCGCCCCTACACCGCCCGCGAGGCCGCCGCCATCGGCCTGGTGGGCCATGTCGTCCCCGACGGCACGGCGCTCGCCAGGGCACTGGAGATCGCCGAACAGATCAACTCCTGCGGCCCGCTGGCCGTCGAGGCCGTCAAGGCCTCCGTCTACGAGACCGCGGACATGAGCGAGTCCGACGGTCTCGCTGCCGAACTCACCCGCGGTCAACCGGTCTTCGGCACCGCCGACGCCAAGGAGGGCGCCCGCGCCTTCGCGGAGAAGCGACCGCCCGTCTACAAGCGCGCCTGACCGTGTGCGCCTGACCGAAGGAGCCCTCCGGCATGCCCGAAGTCCTCAAAGCCCCTCTCGTCGTCGAGTTCCCCTTCACCCGCTCCCTCGGCCCCGTCCAGAGCGCCTTCCTGACCGGCCTGCGCGAGCGTGTCGTCCTGGGGGTGCGGGCGAGCGACGGCCGCGTCGCCGTCCCGCCCGTCGAGTACGACCCCGTCACCGCCGAGGAGGTCCGCGACCTCGTCGAGGTCGCCCCCACCGGCACGGTCACCACCTGGGCCTGGAACCACGCCCCCCGCCGCGGCCAGCCCCTCACCACCCCCTTCGCCTGGGCCCTGGTCCGTCTCGACGGCGCCGACACCGCCCTGCTGCACGCCCTCGACACCCCCGGCCCCGACGCCGTGCGCACCGGCATGCGCGTCCGCGTCCGCTGGGCGGCGGAACGCACCGGAGCCATCACGGACATCGCCTGCTTCGAGCCGTACGACGGCGCCCCGGGCGAACCAGCCGGGCACACCGGCGTGTTCGAGGACCCGGTCACCGGCATCGTCGCCGCCGCCCGCCTCGACTACACCTACTCACCCGGCCGCGCCCAGACCGCCTACATCAACGCCCTCTCCGGCCGCCGGACCGTCGGCGAGCGCTGCCCGGCCTGCCGCAAGGTGTACGTCCCGCCGAGGGGTGCGTGCCCCACCTGTGGGGTGGCCACATCGGAGCAGGTCGAGGTCGGGCCGCGCGGCACGGTGACCACCTTCTGCATCGTCAACATCAAGGCTGCGCATACGGCGAATCTCGACATCGAGGTGCCCTACGTCTACGCCCACATCGCCCTCGACGGCGCCGACCTCGCACTGCACGGCCGGATCGGCGGCATCCCGTACGACGAAGTCCGCATGGGGCTGCGCGTCGAGCCCGTGTGGACCGAGGGCGGCCGCTATCCCGACCACTACCGGCCCACGGGCGAACCGGACGCGGACTACGACACCTACAAGGAGCTGCTGTGACGAGCGCACCGGGGGACCGCCAGATCGCCGTCGTGGCCTTCGCCCAGACCGCCCACCGGCGCACCAGCGAGGAGCTCTCCGAGGTGGAGATGCTCATGCCGGTGCTGCACGAGGTCCTCGACCGGACCGGCCTGAAGACCGCCGACATCGACTTCACCTGCTCCGGCTCCAGCGACTACCTCGCCGGCCGCGCCTTCTCGTTCACCCTCGCCCTGGACGGCGTCGGCGCCTGGCCGCCGATCTCCGAGTCCCACGTCGAGATGGACGGCGCCTGGGCCCTGTACGAGGCCTGGACCAAGCTCCTCACCGGCGACGCCGACACCGCCCTCGTCTACGCGTACGGCAAGTCCTCGCCCGGTCCCGTCCGCGACGTCCTCACCCGGCAGCTCGACCCGTACTACGTGGCACCCCTGTGGCCCGATTCCGTGGCCCTCGCCGCCCTCCAGGCGCAGGCGCTCATCGACGTGGGCGACACCGACGAACCGGCGCTCGCCGCCGTCGCCGCCCGCAACCGGGAGTCGGCGGCCACCAATCCGCACGCCCAGCTGCGAGGAGCCGTGCCGCAGGGCGACTACCTCGTACAGCCCCTGCGCAGCGGCGACTGCCCGCCCATCGGCGACGGGGCCGCCGCCGTGATCCTCGCGGCGGGGGAGCGGGCCCGCGACCTGTGCGCACGCCCGGCCTGGATCCGCGGCATCGACCACCGCGTCGAGGCCCACGGCCTCGGCGTGCGCGACCTGACCGACTCGCCGTCCACCCGCCTGGCCGCCGAGCGGGCCGGCGCCTTCGAACGGCCCGTCGACACCGCCGAGCTGCACGCGCCCTTCACCGCCCAGGAGATCGTCCTGCGCAAGGCCCTCCGCCTCGACGACGGCGTCGTCGTCAACCCCTCCGGCGGCGCCCTCGCCGCCAACCCGATCATGGCCGCCGGACTCATCCGCATCGGCGAGGCCGCCGCCCGCATCCACCGCGGCGCCTCCGACCGCGCCCTCGCCCACGCCACCTCCGGCCCCTGCCTCCAGCAGAACCTGGTCGCCGTACTCGAAGGGGAACGCCGATGAGCAAGGAGCCCGTGGCCGTCGTCGGCATCGGCCAGACCAAGCACGTCGCGGCACGCCGGGACGTGTCGATCGCGGGACTCGTCCGGGAGGCGGCCCGACGGGCCCTGGACGACGCCGAGCTGACCTGGGCCGACATCGACGCCGTCGTGATCGGCAAGGCGCCCGACTTCTTCGAGGGCGTCATGATGCCGGAGCTCTACCTCGCCGACGCGCTCGGCGCCGTCGGCAAACCCATGCTCCGGGTGCACACCGCGGGTTCGGTCGGCGGTTCCACCGCCCTCGTCGCCGCGAACCTCGTCGCGGCCCGCGTCCACGGCACCGTCCTCACCCTCGCCTTCGAAAAGCAGTCCGAGTCGAACGCCATGTGGGGGCTGTCCCTGCCCATCCCCGCCCAGCAGCCCCTGCTCGCGGGAGCCGGCGGGTTCTTCGCCCCGCACATCCGCGCCTACATGCGGCGCAGCGGCGCCCCCGAGACGATCGGCGCCCTGGTCGCCTACAAGGACCGCCGCAACGCCCTGCGGAACCCCTACGCCCACCTGCACGAGCACGACATCACCCTCGACAAGGTCATGGCCTCGCCCATGCTGTGGGATCCGGTCCGCTACTCGGAGACCTGCCCCTCCTCCGACGGCGCCTGCGCCATGGTCCTCACCGACCGCGCCGGAGCCGCCCGGGCGCCGCGACCGCCCGCCTGGATGCTCGGCGGCGCGATGCGCAGCGAGCCGACCCTCTTCGCCGGCAAGGACTTCGTCTCCCCGCGGGCCGGGCAGGACTGCGCGGCCGACGTCTACCGGCAGGCCGGGATCACCGACCCGCGCCGCGAGATCGACGGCGCCGAGATCTACGTCCCGTTCTCCTGGTACGAGCCGATGTGGCTGGAGAACCTCGGCTTCGCCGGCGAGGGCGAAGGGTGGAAGCTCACCGAGGCGGGCGTGACCGAACTGGACGGGGACCTGCCCGTCAACATGTCGGGCGGCGTGCTGTCCACCAACCCCATCGGCGCCTCCGGCATGATCCGCTTCGCGGAGGCGGCCCTCCAGGTGCGCGGACAGGCCGGGGAACACCAGGTGGAAGGCGCCCGCAGGGTCCTCGGGCACGCCTACGGCGGCGGCTCGCAGTTCTTCTCCATGTGGCTGGTGGGAGCCGAGCCGCCGGACTCCTGACAGGGTCCCCCTCACGTGCCCTGTCGGCGGTGGGACACGATCGCTAGGCTGGCCGCGGACGACGAACCGGGAGGAGCACGGACGTGGCCGAGACCACCACCCAGCAGCGCCCGCTCACGGGCTGGGACAAGCCGGAGCTGGACCTCACCAACGCACAGTGGCAGTCCAGCAGCCGGGGGCGGGGGGATGTCCAGATCGCCTTCGTAGAGGGCTTCATCGCCATGCGGAACAGTGCCCGTCCGGAGAGCCCCTCCCTGATCTTCACGCCCGCCGAGTGGGGCGCGTTCGTGTCGGGAGCGCGGGAAGGGGAGTTCGACCTCACCTGACCGCGACGCCGCGCGACCACGACCGCGGCACCCAGGGAACCGTCCCGGACCGGCCGTGACCCCACGGCCGATCCGGGGGTGTTCCGCCCGCATTTCCGAAACACGCGACCTGAGACATCCTCCCCCGGCCCGCGCCTGAGCCAGGCTGGCCCCGGAGGCACGGTCGTATCCCGGAAGGCGAGGAACCCATGAGCACCCTGCCGGTCATCGCGGCGGTCGACGGTTCGGACGACAGCCTGCGCGCCCTGGAGTGGGCCCTCGACGCGGCCCGCCGGCGTTCGGCACCCCTGCGTGTGGTGCATGTACGTCAGTACGCCCACTGGGCGCAGCCCGAGGTGCTGGCCGCCGGACCGCCGGACCCGCACGACGACCCGGTGCTCGACCGGGTCCGCGCCCACCTGGAGAGCCTCTCCGCCCGGCCGGACACGGAGTACCTCGCCCTGGAGGGCGCCCCCGGCGCCGTCCTGCCCGAACTGGGCTCCTCCGCCCAGCTGCTGGTCCTCGGTTCCCGGGGCCGCGGCGGTTTCGCCAGCCTGCTGCTCGGCTCCAACGGCATGGCCGCCGCCCGCGACGCCGAGTGCCCCGTCGTGGTGGTGCCCCGGCCCGGGCGCGACGTCCACGGTGAGACGCGGCCCGGTCCCGGCTCCCGCGTGGTCGTCGGCCTGAAGGTGGACGGTCCCGACGAGGCCACACTCGAGTTCGCCTTCGCCGAGGCCACCCGGCGCGGCGCCCGGCTCCAGGCGGTCGCCGCCTACCCGTGGCCCGCGCAGCCCTGGATGATGCCCGGCGAGCTGCCCCCGCCGATCGTCGACCAGAACGTCATCGAGGACGAGACCCGGATCCTCGCCGAGGGATTCCTCGCCCCCTACCGCGAACGGCACCCCGACGTCGCGGTCGAGACGGTTCCGGCGGCGGGCGACGCCGCCGGACACCTCGTGGCGGCCTCGCCGGGCGCCGACCTCGTCGTCGTGGGCCGTCACCGGCGGCACCTGCTGGCACCCGCCCGCATGATGGGCTCGGTCACCCACGCCGTCCTGCTGCACGCCGCGAGCCCCGTCGCGGTGGTCCCGCCGGCACCACCGGAGGACTGACCCCGATGTAATGGGTGCCGGGCGGCCTATCATTAGGCCCATGCGGGAACCGATCAGCAGGGACGCCCGGCTCGCCCTGGAGCTGGCCCTCACCATCCGGCACGACGGCAACGGCGGTGTCGCCGACGACCTGACCGACCCGGCAGGCCTGACCGCCTGGGTCCGGACACACTCCGAGGCCCTGCCGGACGCCGGCCGTTTCACGGCCGACGCCGCGCAGCTCGCCACCGTCCGCGACCTGCGGGCCGCCGTCCGCGCACTCTTCGCCCGCGCCGTGCGCCCCGGCGAGCCGAGCCCCGCCGACGCGGCCCGTCTCCTGCCCGTACCCGAGGCCGTACGGCGCCTCAACGAGGCAGCCGCCCGCACCCCCACCGTGCCCGTCCTGAACTGGCCCGAGGGGACCGGACCCGAGGTCCGTCAGCGGCCCGTACGCGGCGGCGACGACCTGACCTCCGCCCTCGCGCACGCCGTGATCGCGTTCCTCGCGAGCCCCGACCGCGACCGGCTGCGGGCCTGCCGCGCGCCCCGCTGCGTGCGGTACTTCCTCAAGGACCACCCGCGCCAGGAGTGGTGCAATCCGTCCTGCGGCAACCGCGCCCGGGTGGCCCGCCACCACCGACGGCACCGGACGACGGCGTAGGGCCGATCGGGTCGCCGCCCTCGCGACACTTCGCAGGCCGGGCCACGTACCATGGCGGCATGTCGTTCCTCCGCCGCCGCAGCGCCACGCCCGCCGGGCCCGACTTCGACGTACTGGCCATGGACCCGGGCGACTGGCCCGGCAACCTCGGTGCGGGACTGCTGCCCGCGCCCGACGGCACCTGCCAGGGCGTCTTCCTGCGTTACGACCTGTTCGGCGGCCGCGGTCCCGCGATGATCATCGGCAACCTGCCGGAGGGCTCCCCGGCCCGCGAGGTCCCCGAGGGGCAGGTCCCCTTCGAGGTGGCGCAGCTGCTGCTGGCCCTGGAGAACGACGAGGAGGTCACCGTCGTCGGCACCGAGGACGTGCCGGTGATGCAGGGCGACAACCTCCTGATCGTGCGCCGCGTCAAGCTTTCCGAGGGCCGCATCTCCTGCGTGCAGTTCGACCGCAGCGACAACGTCCTGGTGACCATCGCCGCCTGGGACCGGCCCATCACGGACGACCTGTACGCCCTCCTCAAACCGCTGCCCGCCGAGCTGTTCCAGCAGGGCTGAACCGAAGGGCGGCGCGCCGCACACACGAAGGGGCCGCTGTGTGCCTGTCCAGGCACACAGCGGCCCCTTCGTCCCCGTCAGCGAGTGCCGACCGCCGCGCGCACGGCCCGCCGGGCCATCTGACAGTCGTCGTGCAGCCGCCGCAGCAGCAGCCGCTGCTCCTCGCCGGACGGCGCAGCACCAGGGTGGGCCGTACCCGGTGCCGCCGGGGTCGTGTCGTGCATCGAACGCTGCACGGCCGTCTCGTACGTCCGGATCTCCCGGGTCAGCACCAGCATCAGGTTCACCAGGAAGGCGTCCCTGGACGCCGGTCCCGCCGACTGTGCGATCTGGCTGATCTGACGACGGGCGACCGGCGCGTCCCCGAGCACCGACCACAGCGTCGCCAGGTCGTACCCCGGCAGATACCAGCCCGCGTGCTCCCAGTCCACCAGCACTGGACCGGCCGGTGACAGGAGGATGTTCGACAGCAGTGCGTCGCCGTGGCAGAACTGGCCCATGCCCTGCCGCCCGGCCGCCTGCGCGATGCCGTGCAGCAGTTTCTGGAGATCGCCCAGGTCCCGGTCGGTGAGCAGGCCCAGCTCGTGGTACCGGGAGATCCGGGCGGCGTAGTCCAGCGGGGCGTCGAACGTGCCCGCCGGCGGCCGCCAGGCGTTCAGCCGGCAGATCGCGCCGAGTGCCGCCCTGATGTCCGCCCGCGGCGGCGCTTCGGCCGGGTGCCGCTGGAGCGCCGCAACCCGCCCCGGCATCCGCTCGATCACCAGGGTGCAGTTGTCCGGGTCCGCCGCGATCAGTCTCGGCACGCGCACCGGAGGGCGGTGCCGGACGAACGAGCGGTACGCCGCTATCTCGTGGCGGATCCGCTCGGACCAGGCGGGGGAGTGGTCCAGTAAACACTTGGCGACGGCCGAGCTGCGACCGGTCGTGCCGACCAGGAGCACGGACCGCCCGTTGCGGCGCAGGACCTGCACCGGGGCGAACTCCGGGCAGATGCGGTGCACCGACGCGATCGCCGTGCGCAGCTGCGCGCCCTGAGGGCCGGACAAGTCGAGTCTCCCGCTGAGCGGTTGGGTGCCGAGGACCGCGCCGCGCCGCGCCCTGCCCGCACCGAGCACGGGGGCCGCCGGCCGCGCGGGGGCGAGGTAGGGGCCGCTGTCCGTGGGACGGGGGTGCAGCGACCGGGGCGGTGCGGACACGGAGGACGATGCTGCGTACATGGGCGAGACAGATCCCTTCGTGTGCCTGCGACGACAGCGCACCACCCGGCCCGGACTCCCGGGAGCACCCTGGGGAATGTCCCTGCGGCGACCGGGTCGGGGTGGCGCGTTCCTACCTGACACCCGATGACCAGTGGCACACCATCTGGCGCACCCTGGCGAACCCTGGCGAATAGTCGCCCGGCAAGTCTCCCCGGGCTACTGTCAACTCAGCCGAGAACCTGGGGGCTTGACGTGAGCGGACAACCCAACACCCGGCTCGCGGACCTGTTCGGCCTGGCCGGCTGGTCCAAGGGCGAACTCGCGAGGCTGGTCAACCGGCAGGCGGCGGCCATGGGCCATCCCCAGCTGGCGACCGACACCTCCCGGGTGCGGCGGTGGATCGACATGGGAGAGATCCCGCGCGATCCGGTGCCGCGGGTGCTGGCGGCTCTGTTCACCGAGCGTCTCGGCCGTGTCGTGACCATCGAGGACCTCGGTCTGGTCCGGCACGGGCGTGCGGGGAAGCGGCAGGGCGGCGGGAGCGCGGAGTCTCCCGACGGAGTGCCGTGGGCGCCCGAGCGGACCGCCGCGGTCCTCACCGAATTCACGGGAATGGACCTCATGCTCAACCGACGCGGCTTGGTGGGCGCGGGCGCCGCGCTCGCCGCGGGATCCGCACTCAGCAGCGCCATGTACGACTGGCTGCACACCGACCCTGCCCTGACCGCCGACGCTCCCGACCTCGACCATCCCCTGCACGCCGACCCCGCTGGGTTCGACCGCTACGAGGCCGCCCCCATCGGGTCGCAGGAGATCGAGGAACTGGAGCGCTCGGTCGAGGTGTTCCGCGCCTGGGACGCGGCCCGCGGCGGCGGGCTCCAGCGCAAGGCCGTGGTGGGCCAGCTCAACGAGGTGGGCGGCATGCTCGCCTACCGTCACCCACCCCATCTCCAGCGGCGCCTGTGGGGCGTCGCCGCCAACCTGGCCGTCCTCGCGGGCTGGATGTCGCACGACGTCGGCCTGGAGCCCACGGCCCAGAAGTACTTCGTCATCGCCGCGCACGCGGCGAGAGAGGGCGGGGACCGGCCCCGCGCGGGCGAGGCACTCTCCCGTGCGGCCCGCCAGATGGTGCACCTGGGCAAGCCGGACGAGGCCCTGGACCTGATGAAGCTGGCCACGTCCGGCTCCGGTGACGAGGTGCTGCCCCGCACCCGGGCGATGCTCTGCACCATCGAGGCCTGGGCACAGGCCTCGATGGGCAAGGGCCAGGCCATGCGCCGCACGCTCGGGCAGGCCGAGGACCTGTTCGTCTCCGACAAGGCCGACGTACCACCACCGGACTGGATGCAGACCTTCAAGGAGGAGGATCTCTACGGCATGCAGGCCCTGGCCTACCGCACGCTCGCCGAGTTCGAGCCGGACGCGGCCGCGCATGCCCAGCACTACGCCGAGAAGGCGCTCGCCCTGCGGGTCGACGGCCGGCAGCGGTCGAAGATCTTCGACTATCTGTCGATGGCCTCGGCGTGCTTCATCGCGGACGACCCCGAACAGGCCGACCGGTACGCGCGACTGGCACTGGTGTCGATGGGCTCCAACTCCTCCCATCGCACCTGGGACCGGCTGCGCCAGATGTACCGGCTCACCGCCCAGTACTCCGGCTACCCGAAGATCCAGGAGCTGCGGGAGGAGATCAAGCTCGCCCTGCCGAAGACGAAGGGCAGGGGCGGCAACAACGCACAGGCCTGAGTTTCCTATGACGTGACCTTGGCGACGAGCACGCAGGCGTTGTCCGCGCGCTCGCATTCGCCGAACTCCTGGACCACCGTCCGTACGCAGTCCTGTGCGGTGGCGGTCCCGGTCAGCCGCGGCGCCAGGTCGAGGAGGAGGTTCGAGGCCGCCGTTCCGGTGTGCCCGGGTACCAGCCCGTCGGTGTGCAGGAGCAGCAGGTCGCCCACCTCGAGGGTCTCTTCGGTCTGCCCGTAGACGGCGCCCGAGGTGGCGCCGAGCAGGACGCCGTCCGGTGCGTCCAGCACACGCCCCGTCCCGTCGCGGAACAGCAGCGGGGCGGGGTGTCCGGCCTGCGCCCACACCAGGGTGCGGGTCCCGGGGCGGTAGCGGCAGCAGACGGCGCTGCCGAGGGCGGGTTGCACGGTGGCGTCGAGTAACTGGTTCAGCCAGGCCATCAGCCGGCCGGGCGGGGCGCCGGCCATCGCCATGCCGCGTACGGCACCGAGCAGCATCGTCATGTTCGACGTGACACCGACGCCGTGTCCGGTGAGGTCGCCGACGCTGAGGAGGGTCTCGCCGTCGGTCAGTTCGAGCGCGTCGTACCAGTCACCGCCGATCGGCGTGTTCGTGGCCGCCGGCAGGCGCCGGGCCGCGAGGTCGAGGGTCCTGGGACCCCGGTGCGGGAGCCGCAGGGAGCCGAGCCACGGCGGCAGCACGGCCTCCTGCAACTCGACCGCGAGCCGGTGCCCGGTCCGTGCGTCCTGCCCGTCGGGGAGCGAGTCACGGGTCTCGCTCACCGCCCGCTGGCTGCGGCGCAGTTCGCTGACGTCCCGCAGCACGGCCCACATCGAGGCGGTGCTGCCGTCCGTGTCGAGCACCGGTTCGCCCATCATGTGCACGGTCCGTACGTCGCCGCCCTGGCGTGCGATACGGAACTCGCCGTCGATGGGCCGGGCGTCGACGAGGCAGTTCGTGACCATCGCCGTCAGCTTCGGCCGGTCCTCGTCGAGCACCAGGGAGGGCAGCTCGTCGAGGGTGAGCGGGGGAGCGGCGGGGTCGCGGCCCAGGATCTGGTACAGCTCCCCGGACCAACTGGCCTCGTCCGTCAGCAGGTTCCACTCCGCGCTGCCGACCCGGCTGAGCAGTGAACCGGGTGCGGGCACGGCGGGTTCCGGGGCCGCCGCGGGCAGGGGGCCGTCCCGCAGCTGGGCCAGGTGCTCGTCGAGGTCGTTGAGCTGGTGCAGGGCCAGGTCGTACAGGGCGCGCTGCCAGCGTCCCCGGGGGTGGTCCGACTCCGCTCCCTCGGCGTCGCGCCGCACGGCGTCCACGTCGCCCTTGAGCCGCCGCGTCTGCGTTATCAGCGCGTCGACCGAGCCGCGTCCGGGCGGCTGGGCGGCTGGGCGGTCCGCGGAGAGGTGGGACGGCATGACGCACTCCGATGCGGGGACGGTACGACCAAGGCGGACGGAGGGACCGTTACGACTGTCGCACAGCCCGCGACGCCCTGTAAGGGATTTGGCAACACACGATACGGTGGTGCTTCTGGCATATGCCACGGTCTCACGGAGTTACTCCGAGGTAGGTGTGGAGCGGCCCCTCCGAAGGGTCAAGTCGTAGATTACACAGGGGGTTTGACGATCCGTCGGGACGGCGGCCCCGGGTGCTGCGCGCGTTCGACGGCCCTGTGTTCGAAGGTGTCAGTACCGCAGGACGCCGGCGATGCCGTCCGCCTCGCCGAGTGTGCCGTCCGGTACGAAGCGGACGTCGGCTCCGGTCTCCAGGCACTGCTCGACGATCTCGTCCACGATGTCCTCACGGGACCCGAGGTCGTCGCTCTCGGCGAGGATCAGATGATCCCCGGCGTCGCTGACCCTCACGCGGTAGTTCTCCTCGACGGCCAGCAGCCGGACGCGGCCGTCCCGGGCGCTCTGCCAGAGCTCGTCGACGCCGGCGGCGAACTCCCGGCGTCCCCGGGCCGTTTCGAGGGCGCGGGCCACGGCGTCCGTGTCCCTGCGGGCCTCCGTCTCGATCACCGGCCGGATGGCCTGCCACACCGACTCGGGTGTCCCGTGCGCGAGGCCGCCGTGCGGGACGTGCACCGCCCCCTTGGTGGCGCTGCCGACCTCGTCCAGCAGGGCGAGGGCGGCCGGCGGGCCGGTGACGTACAGCGGTCGCGGGTGCTCGCGCAGGACGGTGCTCATCGCGGTGTCGATCTCGCGCAGGAACTGGCGGGTGCGCTCCTCCCGGAAGGCGCTCGGCATGTCGCCGACCCTCTCCTGCCGTTCCGGGTCGAAGTTCTCCACGCGGCGGGTCAGCGGGAAGCCGTCGGCGCGCTGCTCGGCGACGCGGTCGACGCCGCCGTTCCACAGGGTCGCGCGGTCGGCGGCGAGCGACAGCACCCAGAACGGCCGCTTGGCCGTCTGGGCGGAGACGAGGTTGCGGGTGAGGAAGGTGTCCGAGAGCACCACGCGTTCGGGCACGGACCGGGCGAGCGACCACACCTGGTGCTCACCGGCGGCGGCGAAGATCACCAGGCCGTCCTCGGCGTGTGTCAGATCGACCTCGGACAGCGCCTGGTCGAGGTGCCGGGCGACCTCGGCCCGTCGTTCGCGGCTGACCGCCGGATCGGCCTCCAGTTGCCGCTTGGCCTCGGCGACCGCATTGCGCAGCCGGACCTGGTCCTGGGCGTTGTAGGGATCGCGCCGGTGGGTCGGCGTCAGCACGGAGACCGCGGGGTACGGGCGCGGGCGCCGCAGCTCGGCAAGGGTCGCGGGACTCAGAACGTGCTCCATGACAGCACGATAGAGCGGATTCACCATGAGGGCATTCGGGGCATTCGGTGCCCCCTGCGGAGTCGTCGTCGTCCGGGAGTTGGGGAAGTTTTTGCCGCTGGCCGATTTTCGACGAGGATCCCCCGTGGTGCGGCGGGTCCGCGGATATTGCGTGTGCAAAGTGTGGCTGGATTTCAGGGGTGGCCGGGGTCGCTCGCGCCGCCGACGAGTTGACCCATGACCGCGGGCGTAACAGGCTCGAAATATAGATGGTTCGTACAACTTATTTGCGGGAGGTACGCGTATGTGCGGCATCACCGGCTGGGTCTCCTACGACCGCGACCTGAGTGCCGAGGCGGCGACCCTCGACGCGATGACCGAGACGATGGCCTGCCGCGGCCCGGACGACCGCGGCGTCTGGACCGAGGGGCCCGCCGGCCTCGGACACCGCAGGCTCGCGATCATCGACCTGCCCGGTGGCCGCCAGCCCATGACCGCCGCCACCCCGAACGGCACCGTCGCCCTCGTCTACTCGGGCGAGGCCTACAACTTCACCGAACTGCGCGGCGAGCTCACCACCCGCGGCCACCGCTTCACCACCGGCTCCGACACCGAGGTCGTCCTGCGCGGCTACCTCGAATGGGGCGACGCCGTCGCCGAGCGCCTGAACGGCATGTACGCCTTCGCCGTCTGGGACGGCCGCACCGACCGGCTCCTGCTGATCCGCGACCGCATGGGCATCAAGCCCCTCTACTACCACCCCACCCCCGACGGCGTCCTGTTCGGGTCCGAGCCCAAGGCGATCCTCGCCAACCCGCTGGCCCGCCGGCGCGTCGGCCTCGACGGCCTGCGCGAGCTGTTCACCATGGTCAAGACCCCTGGACACGCCGTGTGGGAGGGCATGCGCGAGGTCGAGCCCGGCACCGTCGTCACCGTCGACCGCACGGGCGTGCGCAGTCGCGTCTACTGGGAACTGCGCACGCGGCCCCACACCGACGACCGCGACACCACCATCGCCACCGTCCGCTCGCTCCTCGACGACATCGTGCGCCGCCAGCTCGTCGCCGACGTACCCCGCTGCACCCTGCTCTCCGGCGGCCTCGACTCCTCCGCCATGACGGCGCTCGCCGCCCGGCAGCTCGCCGCGCACGGCGAGCGGGTCCGCAGCTTCGCCGTCGACTTCGCGGGCCAAGCCGACAACTTCGTCGCCGACGACCTGCGCGCCACCCCCGACACCCCCTTCGTGCACGACGTGGCCCGGGACGCCGGCACCGATCACCAGGACATCGTGCTGGACGCGGACGCCCTCGCCGACCCCGCGGTACGGGAGAAGGTGATCAGGGCCCGGGACCTGCCGGCCGGTCTCGGCGACATGGACGCCTCGCTCTACCTGCTCTTCCGGGCCATCCGTGAACGGTCCACGGTGGCCCTCTCGGGCGAGTCCGCCGACGAGGTCTTCGGCGGCTACCAGCAGTTCTTCGACGAGGAGGCCCGCCAGGCCGACACCTTCCCCTGGCTGGTGCGCCTCGGCCGGCACTTCGGCGAGGACGCCGACGTCCTGCGCCCGGAGCTGGTCAAGGCCCTGGACCTGGAGTCCTACGTCGCCGACAGCTACCGCTCCGCCGTCGCCGGTGTGCAGCGCCTCGACGGCGAGAGCGACTTCGAGTTCCGGATGCGGCGGATCAGCAACCTGCACCTGACCCGGTTCGTACGGGTTTTGCTCGACCGCAAGGACCGCGCCAGCATGGCCGTCGGCCTGGAGGTCCGGGTGCCGTTCTGCGACCACCGGCTCGTCGAGTACGTCTACAACGCTCCCTGGGCGCTGAAGTCCTTCGACGGCCGGGAGAAGAGCCTGCTCAGGGAGGCGACCGCGGATCTGATCCCGCGGTCCGTGTACGACCGGGTCAAGAGTCCCTACCCGTCCACGCAGGACCCGAAGTACGCGGTGGCCCTCCGGGACCAGGCGAAGGACCTCCTGGCACGGCCGGACCACCCGGTCTTCGACCTCGTCGACCCCGAGCGGCTACGGCAGGTCGCGCACCGGGACACGCCAGTGAGCAGCCAGGCCGCACGCAGGGGCCTGGAACGGACCCTCGACCTGGCGATGTGGCTGGACCTCTACGCACCCGAGGTCCAACTCGCCTGACCGGGGCCTGTGACCGCACCCGGCTCACTCGGTGTCGTGGTCGGAGCCGCAGGAGCTGCCGTCCGGCGGGAGGGTGCCGTACAGCAGGAACGCGTCGACCTTGCGGTGCACGCACTTGGAGGAGCCGTAGCCGGTGTGGCCCTCGCCCCGGTTGTCGAGCACCACGGCCGACGACCCGAGCCGCTCGGCCGTCTCCACCGTCCAGCGGTACGGCGTGGCCGGGTCGCCCCGGGTGCCGACGAGAAGCATCTTCGGGGTGTCGAGGTCCTTGACCTCCTCACGGATGAAGTCGGTGCCCTTGGGGCGGCCGTAGCACATCAGCACCTGGGTGAGCCGGTACCGGCCGAAGACCGGTGATGCCCGCTCGTACCGGGCGCGCAGCCGGCCGAGGTCCCTGCCGACCTGCTCGGCGGCGGGGCGGTCGGGATCGTCCGCGCAGTTCACCGCCATCAGGGCCGCAGGCAGGTTGTCCAAGGGGACGTCCTGCGGGTCGGTGAGCCCGCGGTGCGCCGCCCGCCACGGCGGGTGGGCGACACCCCCGGACGCGAAGGCCTCCAGGCGGCTGGTGTCGCCGTCCTCGAGCAGCTGCGCGACGGCCCGCTGCAGCGAGGGCCACAGCTCCCTGCTGAACAGCCCCTGCGCGAGGGCGCCCGCGAAGTCCTGGCCGGAGAACGCCTCGCCGAAGTCGGTCGGCACCGGGTCCCGGTCGAGCGACTCGACCACCTCGACGACGTGCTCCCTGGCCTCGCGCGGGTTCTGTCCGAACGGGCAGGCGATGTCCTCCGTGCACCAGGCGAGGAAGTTCTCCAGCGCGGTCTGCTGCCCCTGTGCGCTCACCACACCCTGCTCGGACAGCGGCTCGGTGAGGGTGTCGACGCCGTCCAGCACCATCCTGCCGACCTTGTCGGGGAACTGGGCCGCGTACACCGCGCCGAGCCGGCTGCCGTAGGAGAAGCCCAGGTAGTTGAGCTTGCCGTCGCCGAGTGCGTCGCGCATGACGTCCAGGTCGCGGGCGGCGTTCACCGTGCCGATGTGGGGCAGGACGGGGCCCGAGTGCTCGGCGCACTCGGCCGCCGCGCGGCGCAGCTTTGCGAGTACGGCCTGCGGATCGGCCACGGCCGCGACGCCGTCCGTCGCGGCCAGTGGGTCGTCCGAGGCGTTGCCGCAGCTGACCGGCGAGGAGCGGCCGACTCCCCGGGGGTCGAAGCCGACCACGTCGTAGCCGTTCGTCAGGCCCATGAAGTCCTTGCCGGCCACGGCGAGTTGACCCACGCCCTGACCGCCCGGGCCGCCGAAGTTCAGCAGCACCGAGCCCCGCGACCTGCCTGTGGCCCGGTAGCGGGCCAGGGCGAGATCGAGCGTCCCTTCCCCGGGGCGGGCGTAGTCGAGGGGGACGGTGACCTTGCCGCACTGGAGGTCCTTCGGCATGTCCTCGCCCTCGCACGCCGACCACTTGACCTTCTGGTCGTAGAAGCGCGCCAGGCCCGGCACGGGGTCGTCCGCGGCCGGCAGCCCCGCGCCCAGCAGGGCCAGCCCGGCCGCACAGGGGACCGCGCAGCGCCTCACCCAGGGGCGCATGGACAGCTTGGCCAGCATCGATGCCTCCAGGGGCGCCCACAGCGGACCGGGGACCGGCGCCCTCGCTCACCATAAGCGGGCACCGGAGGCCGCGCCTCCGGACGAGCGGGCGGGGGCGGGGGGCCTTATCCTGCGCGGCCGCGTCGCGCATACGAAGGGCTTTACCGCTCGTTCGACAACCGGGCCGCTCGATGGGGTGAAAGGCCGATAAGCCATAACTCGGATCGGCCGTCGGCGTTTTATCTCGTGCGGGTGAGTGCCCGCGACGATGTCTGGAAGGCAGGGAACCTATGAAACGGGTTACCCGAAACGGTGTGATCGCCGTCGCCGCCGCCTCGGGCGCGATGGCCTTGACCGTCCCCGCGTACGCCGGATCCGGAGCGGAGGGCTCGGCGGCCGGTTCGCCGGGGGTGGTCTCCGGCAACACCGTCCAGCTGCCGGTGCACGTCCCGGTGAACGTGTGCGGGAACACCGTGAACGTGGTGGGGCTCCTCAATCCCGCCGTCGGCAACAGTTGCGCGAACAAGGACGACGGGCGGGCCGGCCGGACCGGCAAGCCCGGCGGCGCGGCCGCCGAAGGCAGCGCGAAGGGTTCACCGGGCGTGGTCTCCGGCAACGGCGTCCACCTGCCCGTCGACCTGCCGGTCAACGTCACCGGCAACAGCGTGAACGTGGTCGGCGTCGGCAACGCCTCGACCGGCAACGAGTCCTCGAACACCCCCGGCGACCGCCCGGTCCGCCCCCACCACCCACCGAAGCCGGTCCCGAAGCCGCCGACCCCGCCTCGGCCGCACCCCGCCCCCGAGCCGGCCGCGCACACCGCCCCCCACGCCACCGGCGCCCTGGCCCACACGGGCGCGGACCACGCCCTCCAGACCGTCGCGGCGAGCGCGGCACTGGTGCTGGGGGGAGTCGTCCTGCGCCGCCGGTTCCGCCCGGGGACGGACGACTGAAGGGACGGCTTGGGGCGCGCGCCCTGCCGGAGCAGTCACGGAGGCGGTGCCCTCAGACCGCCTCCGCCACCCCCGTCAGCAGCACCATCCCGGAGTCGCCGTAGTCCGGCAGGGTCGGGTCGGTGTCGATGTGAGTGACGTCCAGGTCGCTGGTCAGAGGGGTGAAGACCTCGGTCACGGTCGCCGGGTCGACCGGGCAGCCGGGCCAGCGGGACGCCGGGCCGATGCGGTACGTCGGCATGTTCTCCATGAACGCGGCGACCAGGTGGCCGCCCGGCTCGACCGTGCGGACGAAGGTGCGGCAGAAGTCGGCGAACTCGGCGAAGTCCTCCGTCGCGCCCTCGGCGACGAAGTGCATCGAGGCGAGTTCGTACGAGCCGGGTCGCAGGGTCCGGACGTCGGCGTGCACGACGTTCACCGGCGCCAGCGCCCCGGCCAGGGTCGCCGGCACATCCGGGTTGAGCCGCCGGCACAGCGCGTGGAAGGGCAGCCAGCTCGCGTCGAGGCGGTGACAGATCTGGTCCTGGAGGTAGGCGACGTTGCCCGCGCCCGCCTCCACGGCGTCGATCCTGCGGCTCACGGCGGACGCGAGGATCAGCGGGTAGAGATTGGGACCCGCCCCGAACTCCACCGAGCGGGCGATGGCGCCGGGACGGAAGCGACGGTAGAAGGCGCTGTGGTGCGCGATGACCGCCGTGTCCGCGGGATGCACCTCGCGGTAGTTCTCGCGGAGATAGTCGGCGACCGGCCAGCGGTCCCAGTCCACGTCGTCGTTGTGCGTCGTCATCGCTCTCTAGCCCTTCGGCCGCAGGGGGAAGCGCTCGGACAGCCGGGTCAGGGTCCCGTTGAGGCGGTCGATGTCGTCGTCCGAGTGGAGCGCCGTGAGCTGGATGCGGAAGCCGACCTGGTCGCGGGGCACCAGCGGATAGGCGGCGAGCGTCACGTAGATGCCCTCCTCCCACAGGTACGCGGCGACCGCGTCCAGGTCCGCGGGGTCCGTCAGCGGGATCTCCACGATGGGCAGCCGGTCCGTGTTGAGGGTGCTCACCCCCAGCTTGTCCAGGTGATCGAGTACCCGGACCGTCGTGCGGTACAGGTCGGCCCGGATGGCGTCGCCCCGCCGCTCGTTGACGTCGAGCCCGGCCAGCGCGGTCGCCAGCGACGCCGTCGGGGACGGCCCCGAGTAGAGATAGGGGCCCGCGGCGGTCTTGAGGTGGTTCTTGAGCTCCGACGGCAGCGCCAGGAACGCGAGCAGCGACGAGTACGCCTTGGAGAAACCCGCCACGAGCACGATCCCGTCGTACGACTCCCCGGTGTGCCGCACCAAGCAGTTGCCGCGCATGCCGTACGGGCAGGTCTCGCCCGGCCCGCGTTCCCCGATCACGCCGAAGCCGTGCGCGTCGTCGACGTACACCGTCGCTCCTTCGGCCCGGCACACCGCGGCCAGCGCGGGCAGGTCGGGGATGTTGCCGCTCATGCTGTTGACGCCGTCCAGGCACACGAGCCGGGGCGTGCCCGGCGGCACCCGGGCCAGCAGCGCGCGCAGCTCGTCGAGCCGCTCGGCGTGGAAGCGGTGCAGGGTGGCGCCCTGCGCGCGGGCCACCACACAGCCGTCGTAGACGGTCCGGTGCGCGGTCGCCTCCACGAAGACGTGCCCGTTCTCGGCCATCGCCGGGATCACCGAGGCGTGCACCAGCGTCAGCGTCGGCAACAGCAGCGTGTCCGGCGCGCCCAGCAGCGCGGCGAGCCGCTCCTCGATGTCGGGGTACAGCCGCGGACTGCCCAGCAGCCGCGACCAGCTGGGGTGCGTCCCCCACTCGCGCACCGCGGGATCGACGGCCTCCATGATCTCCGGATCCCAGTCGAACCCCAGGTAGTTGCAGGACGCGAAGTCGATCAGCCAGTGGTCGCCGCTGCGGATGTGCCGGCCGCGCACCTCGTCGAGGACCGCGTCGCTCATCGGGCTGGTGCGCCGCAGATGCTCCAGATCCGGCCAGCGCGCCGCCCGGCGGCCCCGGGCGGCGTCGAGACGCGGCCGCCACGTCCGGGTCGGCGCGAAGGGGCGGGCGCTCGGCTCCCGCAGCACGTGCGCGCTCTGCTCCACCGTCAGGGGCCGGGCGAAGAGGTACCCCTGCCCGAACCGGCAGCCCATCCCGGCCAGCAGGTCCCGCTGCGCGGTGTCCTCGATGCCCTCCGCGATGACCTGGAGGCCCAGGGTGTCGGCGATCCGTACGATGCCCTCGACCAGGGCGACCTGCTGGGCGTCGTGGGCGATGTCGTCGATGAACGACTTGTCGATCTTCAGCACGTCGATGGGGAAGTCCCGCAGATAGCGCAGTGAGGAGAAGCCGGTGCCGAAGTCGTCGACCGCGATGCGCACCCCGAGTTCCTTCAGCGTGTGCAGCACCGTCTGGAGGCGGTCGTCGCGGTGCAGCAGTACCGTCTCCGTCAGCTCCAGCTGCAGGGAACCGGGCTCCAGCCCGGGCGTGCTCAGCGCCCGCTCGACCTGCTCGACGAAGCCGGCGTCACGGAACTGGCGGGCGGAGACGTTCACACTGACGTACGGCGGACGGGCGGGGCCGGGCAGCCGTTGCAGGTCCGCGATGTCGTTGACCGCCTTCTCCAGCACCCACGATCCCAGTGGCGCGATGTGCCCGGTCTCCTCGGCCAGGCTGATGAACTGGTCGGGCGCGACGGGCGGCCGGTGCTCGTGCGGCCAGCGGACCAGGGCCTCGAACCCGACGACCTCGCCTCCGGTGATGTCCACGACGGGCTGGTAGCGCAGCGCGAACGACTTGTCGGCGATCGCCTGCGCCAGCTGGGACTGCAGGTCGTGTCGCTCGACCATGCGGCTGCGCAGCAGCGGCCTGAAGCGGCGCCACTGCCGCTTGCCCGCCGCCTTCGCGGAGTACAGCGCGAGGTCGGCGTGCCCCAGCAGCTCCTCCGCGTCCGTGCTGTCGCGCGCGGTGGCCACACCCACGCTGGCGGACACCGTCACCGACTCTTCGGCCAGGTCGAACGGCCGCCCCAGCGTCTGGATCACCTGGGCCGCCAGCAGCTCGGCGTCGAGCGGCTGCCGGGCGTCCTCCATCAGCACGGCGAACTCGTCCCCGCCCAGCCGGGCCGCGGTGTCGGTCCGCCGCAGCGCCCGGGACAGCCGGTTGCCGACGGCGATCAGCAGCTGGTCGCCCGCCCGGTGCCCCAGCGTGTCGTTGACCAGCTTGAAGTCGTCCAGGTCGATGTAGAGCAGACAGGTCAGGGACGACTCGCGGCGGCCGCGCAACAAGGCGCGTTCGATCCGCTCCAGCAACAGCGTCCGGTTGGGCAGACCGGTCAGCGAGTCGTGGAAGGCCCGCTGTGTCAGCTCCTGCTCCAGCCGCCGCTGCTCGGTCACGTCCCGCAGCGTCACCACCAGGCCGGACACGGTCTGCTCGTCCCGGAAGTCGCTGCACCGCACCTCCACCTCGACACGCCCTTCCTGGCGCCGCACCCACCAGTGGTCGTGTCCGGCCCGCGCGCCCCTCTCCCGCACGGCGGCCAGCTCCCGCGCGGCCCGCTCCCGGTCCCCGGGATCCACCAGCTCCGGCAGCGGGACGCCGACGAGGTCGTCGGTGCCGAAGACGGACCGCGCGGACGGGCTGGCGTACCGGATCCTGTCGTCGTCCTCCAGGATCAGGATGACGTCGGAGGCGTTGCGGACCAGGGTGCGGAAGTACGCCTCGTTCTCCCGCCGGACGACCTCCTGGCGCAGCGTGACCCGCTCCATGGCCAGGCCCGCGTGCGACGCCAGGATCTCCAGCGAGCCCCAGGTCTCGCTGAGCTGCCGCTCGGGGGCGGCGACCAGCAGGACACCAGGGACGCCCCCGGCCGGACGGTCGGGCCGGGTCATGGGGCAGACCAGGACGGAGGGCAGGCCGTCCAGTCCGGCGGCGACGCCGGGTTCGAGGGCGGCCGGGCTCACCACGTGGGTGCCGTGCGCGCCGAGGTTCCCCGCGCGATCCGTCGGCAGCAGCAGGGTCCGGTGCGGTACGTCCGGCCCCAGCAGCCGGTCGACCGCCGCACGGCAGGACTGGTCGACCTCCTCCTGCCGGAAGGCCGAGACCAGCGAGGCGGCGGCCTCGCGCAGTGCGAGCTCCCGCGTCACCGCATGGCGATGGGCCACGACCATTCCCGCCAGCCGGAGTATCACCAGCAGGAACAGCACGCCCGAGAAGACCGCGATCACGGCGGCGTCCCGCGTCTGCCGGCTCAGCCCCTCGTACAGCAGGATCCCCGGCGCGATGAGCGTGGTCACGGTGAGCAGGACCAGCCGGCGAGGCGGCGGCAGCAGGGACATCCGCTGTGGCACGGACGCGGTCAGCGCGACCATCGAGGGATGCAGGGCGGCCAGGCCCCAGGCGGTGTAGAAGGCGATCCAGCCGAGGTCCAGCGGGGTGCCGGTCTGCCACATGTCCTTCAGTTGCAGGATCCCGTACGCGATGTCGAAGCCGAGCAGTGTCACGGTGCCCACCACCAGCAGCCGCACGGCCCGGTTGGGCCCGTCGAGCGGACTCGGGGTCAGCAGCCGGGCCAGCAGGGCCAGTACGAGGACATCGCCGAGGGGATAGGCGATGCTGGTGGCGCGCTGCTGCCAGGTCAGCCCTTCCACCACCGTCAGCGGCTGCACCACGTACACCCACACGGGCAGTGCGAGGCCCGCGGTGATGATCAGCGCGTCGAGCAGGCTCGGCAGGTCACGGTCGGCCCACCGGTGGCGGACGAGCCCCGACAGCCCGACCGCGAAGAACAGGTAGGTGGCGAGGTAGCAGGCGTCGGCGGGGGAGGGGAACGGATTGTCGGCGCCGAAGTACTCCTCCACCACGTTGTAGTACGTGTCGCCCGCGATGAAGGTGAGCAGTCCGCCGGCCAGGACCCACCAGGGCCACTGATGGGCGGGCCGGTGGACACGAATGCCGGTCACCACGGCGACGACGCCCGCCAGCCCGATGGCGGCCCACAGGGCGGGGTCCGCCGCCGGGACGGTCATGTACACGACGGTGGCGACCGTGACGAGGGCGATGTGGGCGGCCATCAGCCGACGTGCTGACAGCAAGGACACGCGCCTCCCCCCGTCGGGGAGACCGAGGCGTACGCCTGGCCTGTTGAATTCGATCGTAAGTTTGACCGCGCGCCCCTGCATCTCGGGCGGCCGGCCTCACGAAGCCCCGGTGGGGGCGGCCCCGGCAGGCCGGGACCGCCCGGGTGTCTCAGTCGCGTCCCCGGTGGAACCGCACGTGCAACTGCCTCACCCGTTCCGTCAGCTCGGGCACCGGTCCGTCCACGACCACACCCGGTGCGACCTCGTGGACGGGGAGTGTGCGCACCGGCGGCGCGGCGACCCCCAACTCGCTCAGCCAGGATGCGAGTTGTTCGGACGAGGCCACGTAGACGATGCGTCCCAGACCGACCCAGGCGTGCGCGGCCGCACACATCGGGCAGTGCTCGCCGGAGGTGTAGACCGTGGCCGCCGCCCGCTCCTCGGGCGTGAGACGGGCTGCCGACCAGCGCGCCAGTTCGAACTCGGGGTGCCGCGTGCGATCACCCGAGGCCACCCGGTTGTGGTCCTCGCCGAGGACCGTGCCGTCCCCGCCGACCAGGACCGAACCGAACGGCTCGTCCCCGGCTTCGAGCGCCTCCGCCGCGAGCTCCACGCAGCGGCGCAGGTACGGCAGTTCCGCGTCCTTCACGACCATGGTGCCGGGCCCTTCCTGGTGACGACGTGATCAACAGGACTGTACGGCCGCCGGGGCGTTCGGCCGCACCCGTAAAACGCGTTGTCCGGCCGCCCGGCGCGTGCTGGGGTGTGCCCATGACTCATGTCGATCACACCGCGCTGCTCACCCTGTTCGACCGTGAGCTGCGCGAGGGGGCGCGGCCGGACGGCCCCGGCGTCCGCGTCGAGCGGACCGGCGGCGTGGTGCGCCAGGTCGCCACCGCGCAGGGCTGGAACGGCGTCCTGTGGTCCGCCCTCGACGAGGCGGCGGTGGACGCGGCGATCGCCGAGCAGATCGCCCACTACACCCGGCTCGGCCTCGACTTCGAGTGGAAGCTGTACGGGCACGACCGGCCGGCGGACCTCGGGCAGCGGCTGCTTGCGGCCGGGTTCAGGCCCGAATCCGAGGAGACGCTGATGATCGGCGAGGTCGCGACCCTCTCCCTGGACGCCGAACCTCCCGAGGGCGTCCGCGTCGTGCCGGTCACCGATCCGCGGGGCGTGGATCTCGTGGCCCACGTCCACGAGAAGGCGTTCGGCGCGGACAGCGCCTGGCTGCGCGACCAGCTCCTCGCCCGGCTCTCGGATGACCCGGACACCGTCGTCGCCGTCGTGGCGATGGCCGGCGACGAGCCGGTGAGCGCGGCCCGCATGGAACTCGTGCCCGGCACGCGGTTCGCCGGCCTCTGGGGCGGCGGCACCGTCGAGGGCTGGCGCGGCCGCGGCATCTACCGCACCCTGGTGGCCCACCGCGCTCACGCCGCCGCGGCACGCGGCTACCGCTACCTCCAGGTCGACGCCTCCAGCCAGAGCCGCCCCATCCTGGAACGCCTGGGCTTCACACCGCTCACCACGACGACGCCGTACGTCTACACGCCGTAGCAGGCCGCCCCGCCTGGATGTCACATCCGCGCCCGTCCGATCCGTCGCACGGTCATGACGACGATCCAGAAGAACCAGAGCATCCTCCTCGCCGGCGCGAGCGGCGTCCTCGGACGGCACGTCACCCGCGCCCTGACCGAGGCGGGCCACAAGGTCACCGGACTCGGGCGGGGTCCGGACAACGGCGTCCGCGCCGACCTCATGGACCGCGACGCGCTGCTGAGCGCCGTCGACGGACACCACTTCGACACCGTGATCCACGCCGCGACCGCCCTGCGCAAGCCCCCCATGCGTGACCGCGACATGTTCGCGACCGACGCGCTGCGCACCGAGGGCACGGCCCACCTCGTCGAAGCGGCCCGCGTCACCGGTGCCCGACGCTTCGTCGTGGAGTCGATGGTCTTCGGCTACGGCTACGGGGACCACGGCGACCGCCCGGTCACGGAGGACGACCCCTTCGGCCCACGGGGCACGACCCCGCAGCTGGAGCGGCACATCGCGGCCATGCGGACGAAGGAGCGGCTGGCCTTCGAGACGGAGGCGCTGGAGGGCATCGCGCTCCGCTTCGGCCTCTTCTACGGCCCCGGTGGCACCGAGGCGCTGCTGCCCCTGCTGCGCAGGCGGCAGCTGCCAGTGCCCGCCGACCGCGGTCGGGTGCTGCCGTGGGTGGAGCTCACCGACGCGGCCCGCGCGGTGGTCGCGGCGGTGGAACGCGGCCGCCCCGGGCAGGCGTACAACATCGCCGACCGCACCCCGCTCGGCTTCCGCGCCCACGTCGAGAACGTGGCCGGGGCGTTCGGACTGCCGAAGCCGATGACCGTACCGCTGTGGCTGATGAGACCGATGTCGTACGCGCACACCGTGATGTCTTCGCGGCTGGTGGTGTCCTGCGCCAAGGCGGAACGCGAGCTGGGCTGGACGCCGCTGTACCCGTCCAGCCGCGAGGGGCTCGCCGCGCTGCGGTCGGCGAGCCCCTGATGCCGGGTGCCGGGTGTCATTCTGTGTCGCACGTGTGCATGGGCTGAACCGTTTGTGGCTGTCGCTGCGCGGTCGCTGTCCTGCGCCGTCAGCGGCGTGCCTTCGAGCGGTCCAGTGCGGCGACGCCGAGCGCGGCGAGGCCGATCTGGATGAGCCACTCGACCCAGTCGACACCCTTGGTGTCGGCGACGTCGAACGCGGCGGCGATCGCGGAGCCGACCAACGCGGCGATGATGCCGACGAGGATCGTCCACAGGATTCCGATCCGCTGACGGCCCGGGACCACGAGCCGGCCCAGGACGCCGATGACGATGCCGATCACGATGGCACTGATGACGCCGTCGATCTCCATCTCCGCCCCTCTTCTTCAGGTCCCCCGCTGTAGTGCTTGTGCCCCCTGACGGACGGGACACTCCGGTGCGGACATGGAGAGGCCGGTCCGGGGCGCGGACCGGCCTTCGGTTTTCCCTGCGGTGGGTCTAGGGCCTCGTGGAGGCCTTTGCCGCAGTGCCGGCGCACGCCAGACCCAGAATCACGGCCAGTGCACCGATGATGATGTTGTTCCACACGACGCCGGCGTCCGGGCTGTCACCGACGACCCACGGCGAGATGATCATCCACACCCCGAGTGCGCACATGGCCCAGCTCAGGCCGTACATGCGCTCCGGAGCGCGAGTGAACCCGAGCGCCAGCAGACCGATCGCGATACCCATGATCAGGTTGTGCGTCACGAGCGGCGGCTGGCTGGTCGTGTAGTGGACTATCCACGGGGAGGCCGCGCAGTACAGACCGAGCAGGAACACCGGTCCGTCCACGAGCGCCACATCGCGACCACCGAGCACGCGGGCGTACCGATCCCGCATCTCGGAGGCATCAGGGTGGCTGGTTATGTCACCTCTGGTGGGCGAGACGTTGGCCATGACTCGTCTCCTTCGTCTTGCAGGGCGACCGCGGCTGGTGAGGTATGCGGTAAGTGCCGCGTAAGCCCATTCTGCTCTTATTTTTCCTTTATGTGTAGAGGTTGGTAGAGGCGTGGACTTCTACCGGGCGGTACATGTCCGGGGGGATCGGGGGCAAGCGGATGTGTACGACAGTGACCGATCGACGTCGCCGGCAGGCGGCGCGGGACAGGGGAGGGCAGCGGACGTGTCTGCGGCCATCGGCGCGAAGGTGTTGGAGCGGTTCCCGGCGGGAGCTCCGCGCGGATCATGGCCGGCGGAGGAGTACGCGGCACGCCGCCGCGCCGAGGGCGAGCCCGCCACCGTCGTGATGGACCTGGAGTCGGACGCCTTCCTCGTGGTGGTTCCGTCGGACGAGGACTGAACGGCATCGACGGCCGAAATCCCGGAAATCAAACAGTCCGAGAACCACCGTCCGAGATCACCGTCCGAAATCCACAGTCCCGAAAACCATGGTCCGGGATGCGAGATGAGCCGCGATTTCCTTGACGGCCGTCGTCTCCCGCTGCCACGATCCATGGCATGACCATGCGACTGGACCTCACGCGGCGACGCCACGTCGACCTCGCACGCGTCTCCAGCGCTTCCTGTCGCGCCGCAGCCTGAGTCTCCCGGCTCGCCGCTTCTCCCCACCGCCGTATTCGCCGTCGGCCGAACACCGCCGCGCCGACCGGACGTCATGCGCGGTGCATTTCCCTCACGCCTGAATTCGGCGCTCAGTCACGCCCGTTGAACGCGGCGTCCTTCGAATTCGGCCTGCCACGCGCATTCGCGCCCCCTCCCGGAAAGAGACCCCATGGCCACCGTCCTGTCCGTCTCCGGCAGCCCCTCCGCCTCCTCCCGCACCAGCCGACTGCTGCGCCACCTGGACGAGCGGCTGACCGCACAGGGCCATGACGTGATCCCGCTCGACGTCCGCACCATCCCCGCCGACGCCCTGCTCGGCGCGGACTTCCGGCACCCCGCGATCGTCGAGGCCACCGACCTGTTCGCACGTGCCGACGGCGTCGTCATCGGCACGCCCGTCTACAAGGCGTCCTACTCCGGTGTCCTCAAGGCACTGCTGGACCTGCTCCCGCAGTACGCACTCACCGGCAAGACCGTGCTGCCGCTCGCCACCGGCGGCAGCATCGCCCATGTCCTGGCCATCGACTACGCCCTGCGCCCGGTGCTGACCTCCATGGGTGCGGCGCACACCGTGCAGGGCTGGTTCACCCTCGACAAGGACATCACCGTGCACGACGACGGGTCCCTGAGCGTCGCACCGGCCGCCGCCGAGGCGCTCACCCAGGTGGTCGACCAGTTCTCCACGGCGCTCGGCCGCACCCCGCTGCTGGCCGTGGCGGGTTGACACCCACTCACCGCCGCCGCCGGACGTTCCCCATCGATCGGAGACTCCCCGTGTCCCTCACCTTCCACTGGTTCCTGCCCACCAACGGCGACAGTCGCCATGTCGTCGGCGGCGGCCACGGCACCCCGGCCACCGCATCCGGCCGGGACCGGCCCCCCACGGTCGCCTACCTGAGCCAGATCGCCCGCGCCGCCGAGGAAGTGGGCTTCGCCGGTGCCCTCACCCCCACCGGCGCCTGGTGCGAGGACGCGTGGCTCACCACCGCGATGGTCAGCCAGCACACCGAACGCCTGAAGTTCCTCGTCGCCTTCCGGCCGGGGCTGATCTCGCCCACCCTCGCCGCGCAGATGGCCACCACCTTCCAGCGGCAGACCGGCGGACGGCTGCTGCTCAACGTCGTCACCGGCGGCGAGAACCAGGAACAGCGGGCCTTCGGAGACTTCCTCGACAAGGACAGCCGGTACCGTCGGACCGGAGAATTCCTGCACGTCGTAAGGGAGTTGTGGCAAGGCGGTACGGTCGACCTGCACGGTGAGCACCTCAGGGTGCAGGACGCGAAGCTCGCTCGTGTGCCCGACCCCGTTCCCCAGGTGTACTTCGGCGGCTCCTCGCCCATCGCCGGTGAGATCGCCGCCCGGCACGCCGATGTCTATCTCACCTGGGGCGAACCGCCCGCCCAGGTCGCCGAGAAGCTCGACCGGATCCGCTCACTCGCTGCCGCCGAGGGACGCACGCTCCGCTTCGGTATCCGGCTGCACGTCATCACCCGGGACACCGCCGAGCAGGCCTGGGCCGAGGCGAACCGGCTGCTGGACGGGTTCGACCCGGAGACCGTGGCGTCGGTGCAGGCGGGGCTGGCCCGCAGCGAGTCCGAGGGCCAGCGGCGCATGCTCGCCCTGCACGGCGGCCGGCGCGACCGCCTGGAGATCCACCCCAACCTGTGGGCCGGCATCGGCCTGGTACGAGGTGGCGCGGGCACCGCCCTGGTCGGCAGCCACGACGAGGTCGCCGAGAGGATCAAGGAGTACCACGCCCTCGGTATCGACGAGTTCGTCCTCTCCGGCTACCCCCACCTGGAAGAGGCGTACTGGTTCGGCGAGGGAGTCCTGCCGCGCCTCGCCGCACGAGGACTGTGGCGGCACCCCTCGGGCCGGCACGCCGCATCCGCTGAGCCGATCTCACCCAGCGCACCCACCGAACCCGCCGTGTTCGCGCCCTTCGCGAGCTAGGGCGCCTCGGCCTCCCCGCCCCGACGATCAACCCCGGAGCCCGCGTCGGGCGTCATCCGCACCGAGGGGCAGCCCCGCCCCTCGGTGAACGGGAGGCACACATCATGAAGCAGCGGGCTTCACGCACCGTCTCATTCGGCCTGGCCGTGGCGTTATCCGCCGGGACGGCGGCACTCGCCCCGTCCGCGCACGCGGCACAGCCGCAGCGTGACCACGAGGCGACCCGGATCGCACTGCGTGCTCTCGTGGAGAAGGGCGGACTGCCCGGAGTGGCCGCCAAGGTCCAAGAGGGCAGGCGGAGTTGGTTCGCGGCGGCCGGTCACGCCGACACCGCGACGGGCCGCGAGCGTTCTCCCGGCGACCACTTCCGCGGGGCCAGCATCACCAAGACCTTCGTCGCGACCGTCCTGCTCCAGCTTGAGGCGGAAGGCAGACTGAGCCTCGACGACACCGTCGAGCGATGGCTGCCGGGCCTGGTGCAGGGCAACGGCTACGACGGCGACGAGATCACTCTGCGTCAGCTCCTCAACCACACCAGCGGCATCGCCAACTACACCGACGACCCGGCATTCGCCAACGACGCCGCAGGGCCCGGCTTTCCGGAGCACCGGTACGACACGCACACGCCCGGGGAACTCGTGGCGATCGCGCTGAAGTACCCGCCGCTGCCCGACCCGGAGACGACGCCGGTGTACTCGAACACCAACTTCGTCATCGCGGGGATGGTCATCGAGGAGGCGACGGGCCGCTCCTACGCGCAGGAGATCACCCGCCGCATCGTCCGACCGCTGAAGCTGCGCGGCACGTCGTTCCCGGGCACCTCACCCCATATGCCGAAACCCCACCCCGTCGGCTACTCCCGGCTGCACCAGGAGGCACCCGACGCCCGAATCCACGATGCCACCGAGCAGAACATGACCTGGCTGGGCGCGGCCGGTGACGTGATCTCCACCAGCGGTGACCTCAACCGCTTCCAACGGGCCCTGATCAAGGGCGAGTTGCTGCCCCCGGAGCAGATGGAGAAGATGCTCGACGAGGTGCCCGCGGGGGGCGGGCTCGGGTACGGACTCGGGGTCGAGTCCGCGCAGCTGTCCTGCGGCGTGAAGGTCGTGGGCAAGAGCGGCCGGACGAACGGCTCCCTGTCCGCGATGGTCGGCACACAGGACGGGAAGCACCAGCTGACGTTCAACATCAACGGTGACTGGCTCCCGGACCCGTCGCTCTACATCAACGTGATCGAAGCGGAGTTCTGCGGCAGGGCCCCGTCCCGCACGGACAAGCCGTCGGCGCTGCCCCGGCTCGGCTAGCCGGACGCCAGCGCGCCGAGGTGCGTCCGGCGTGCCTCGGCCGTCTGGGCCTGCACCAGCAGAAACATCCCCTCGCGCGCCAGCCGTTGCGCCTTGCTGCCCAGGGCCATGGACCGGCCGCCCCCGGCCACGATCGCCGCGGTCGTGGCCGCCCGCAGCACGTCGTACGCCCTTGTCTTCACCGCCAGCAGTTCCGGGACGCATTCGTGCGGGACCGGGTGGTCGGCCAGGGCGTAGGCCTCTCGCCTGACCTCGTCGAGCCGGGCCCGCAGCACCCGGGCCGGCTCCTGGCCGTCCGGGGCGTCCGCCACCAGGTCCAGTGCCGCGCTCGCCACCCCGAACACGGCCGGACTGGTGTTGGCGGCCCTGGGCAGGTCGACCAGGGCGAACCGCTCCTGTGAGACGCGCAGCACCACGGCTTCCTCCGGCACCCACAGGCCGTCCAGCTCCAGGGACCGTACGGGCTGCGGTGAGGGCCGCGAGCCGCATCGGCGCCGACGGACGCATCCCCGGCTGTGCGCGGGCCTCGGCGACGACGAACACCACCTCGGCCGTGTCCGTCACACCGGCCAGCAGCATCACGTCGTTCAGGCCCCAGCCCGTGTACCAGGGCACCGTGCCCTCGAAGCGCCAGCCGCCCCGCTCGGCCATCGCCCGCACGGGCACGCGGGGAAAGGCACGGACGTGGGCGAACGCGATGCCGGCCAGCGACTCGCCGGTCGCCAGCGGGCGCAGCAGCCTCTCCCGGACCGGCGAGTCGTATGTGGCGAGCAGCTTCACCGGTGTGTGGTGCTGTGTCTGCACGAACCATGTGGAGCAGCACGCCCCGGCCAGGATCTCCGCGATCTCCCGTGCCACGGCGACGGGCGCGTCCGCCCCGCCGTACTCCTCCGGCGCGCCCAGCCCGAGCAGCCCCGACCGCCTCACCGCCTCGATGTGGCTCGCCGGCACCTCCTCCTGGTCGACGCGCTCGGCGTGCGGGACGAGGAGATCGCGCGCGAGTCGCCGGGCGCTGGTGACGAGGGGGTGGGGCGGGGAGGCGAGGGGCGTGGAGCTCATGGGACAGATTCTCCCGGTCGCGCGACGCGGGATGCCGCTCCCGGGGCGTGTCGTTCGCCCGGCCCCGTCAGCTGCGCGCCCCGCGCGGGCCCAGTTCCGTCAGTATGTCGAAGTCGAGGCCGTCGGCGCGGGCCAGGTAGATGCGCTGGCGCACATGACTGTCCCGCAGGTGCAGCAGGCCGCGCGGGCCCTCGTACGACACCGCGCCCGCCGCCGCCCCGATCGCCGACACGTTCAGCGTCCCGGCGCGCTTCAGCAGCGCGGCCAGCAACAGCACGCCCTCGTAGCAGGACTCGCCGAGGCTGCCGAGGGCGGGCGCCTCGACGCCGTACCGGGCCGCGTACTGCCCGTGGAAGTCGAGGGTGTCCCGGTTGGCCAGCGAGGCGAAGAACCCGGCCGTGCTGTAGAGGTCCTCGGTTGCCGCCGGGCCGCTCGCCATCAGCATGTTCTCGTCCATCAGCGTGCTCAGCCGCAGACAGCGCGCGTGCAGGCCGTGCGCCGCGAACGCCCGGTTGAAGCGCACCGCGTCGCTGCCGACGAGCAGCATCAGCACCCCGTCGGCGTCCGAGCGCTCGATGCGGCGCAGCACCGGCTCGAAATCGTCGGTGCCGAGCGGGAGGTAGACCTCGCCGGTGACGGACCCGCCGGACGCGTGCGCGTACCCGCGGGCCGCCCGTGCCGTACGCCGCGGCCACACGTAGTCGTTGCCGACGACGAACCACCGCCGCACCCCGCGCTCGTGCGCCAGCAGGTCCATGGCGGGCCGCAGTTGGTCCCGCGGCGTCTCGCTCGTCAGGAACACGCCCGCCGTGTCCTCACCGCCCTCGTACAGCGCGGTGTACACGTACGGGACGCGGTGCGCGATCCGCGGCGCCAGCGCCTGGCGCACCGAGGAGATGTGCCAGCCCGTGACGCCCTGCACGACACCCAGGTCCACCAGCGCCTCGACATGGCCGGCGACCTCGCGGGGCGTTTTCGAGCCGTCGACCGGCACCAGCCGGAGCTCCCTGCCGAGTACGCCGCCGTCCCGGTTGACCTCCTCGGCCGCCAGCCGCGCGCACAGCTCACAGGCGGGCCCGAAGATCCCGGCCGGCCCCTGCAAGGGGAACACGAGCGCCACGCCGAGGACGGAGTCGTCGGCCGTGAACCACTCGGGCGCGGGGAGATCGTGCCGGACCATGGCGTCATGATTCCGGCTCCGCCGGACGAACTCCAGTGCGTCTCCTAGGATGGACGCACCTCTTGTCGAACTAGGAGCAAGATGCCCACCCCTGTCCCGCGGCGGCCCGACGACCTGGTGCAACTGCTGACGCGGGCCGAGCGGCTGGCGGCGCGGCGGTTGCAGGCCGTGCTGGAGAAGGAGGGCTGCTCGCTCGACGCGTGGCGGGTGCTGGTGCTGCTGTCGGACGGCGAGGGGCACCATATGACGGCGATCGCGGAGGCCGCGTTTCTGCCGCCTCCGACGCTGACCAAGCTGGTCGACCAGCTCGTCGACCAGAACCTCGTGCACCGTAGGGTCGACCCCTTCGATCGCCGCCGCGTCCTCGCCCACCTCACCCCCCGCGGCCGGGAGTACGGGCAGCGGCTCGACCACGCGGTGCGCGCCGGCTGGCCCGCGCTCGGCGAGGACGACGACGAACTGCTGCGGTCCCTGCTGGTCCGGCTGGCCGCGACGCTGGCGGAGTCGGCACGCGTGTGAGCATGACTGGTCTACACCCTTGACTGGTACAGACCAACGCGGTTGAGTGTGCCTCCGCAACCCCCCACCACGGCCGCGCCCACGCCGTGACCGGTCCTCCGGTGCGTGCGGTGAAGGCTCTGCTTCGCCCTGCCCTCGACGGGTGCGGCCGTGCTCCGCAAAGGAGTTGATCCCATGACGAGACGTCGTGTCTCCGCCGTCCTGGCCACCCTCGCCCTCGCGGGCACCGCACCGGTACTCCTGCCGGCCGCCAGCGCCTCCGCCGCCGCGTGCTCCAGTTATCCCGACTGGGTGGCGGGCAGGTCCTACGCCGCCGGCGACATCGTCCGCTACACCGACGGCAAGGCGTACGTGGCCGAGCACGCCAACCCGGGTTACGACCCGACCATCAGCACCTGGTACTGGGAGCCGTACGCCTGCGACAGCGGTCCGGGCACGCCGGCCGCCCGATTCGTCGTGACCGAGGCGCAGTTCAACCAGATGTTCCCGAACCGGAATCCCTTCTACACCTACAGCGGGCTGACGGCGGCCCTGAGCGCCTACCCCGGCTTCGCCAACACCGGCAGCGACACGGTGAAGAAGCAGGAGGCCGCCGCCTTCCTCGCCAACGTCAGCCACGAGACCGGCGGCCTGGTGCACGTGGTGGAGCAGAACACCGCCAACTACCCGCACTACTGCGACTGGAGCCGCCCCTACGGCTGCCCGGCCGGCCAGGCCGCCTACTACGGGCGCGGCCCGATCCAGCTGAGCTGGAACTTCAACTACAAGGCCGCGGGCGACGCGCTCGGCATCGATCTGCTGAACAACCCCTGGCTGGTCCAGAACGACGCGGCCGTCGCCTGGAAGACGGCCCTGTGGTACTGGAACACCCAGACCGGTCCCGGCACCATGACCCCGCACAACGCCATGGTGAACGGCGCCGGATTCGGCCAGACGATCCGCAGCATCAACGGCTCCCTGGAGTGCGACGGCAAGAACCCGGCGCAGGTGCAGAGCCGCGTGACCAACTACCAGCGGTTCACGCAGATCCTCGGCACGTCACCCGGCGGGAACCTCTACTGCTGACGGCGAGGCGTGTGTGAGACTCCGTCGATGAGCTCACAGACGATCACCGCGGACGCCGCGGGCACCTGGAAACTCGGCGACCTGCCCGTCCACCGCCTCGGCTTCGGCGCGATGCGGCTGACGGGCAGTGCCGCCTTCCATCTCGGCACCCCGAGTGACCGCGACCGGTCGATCGCCGTCCTGCGCAAGGCGATCGACCTCGGTGTGAACCACATCGACACGGCCGCCTTCTACTTCTCGTCGCTGCGCTCCGCCAACGAGCTCATCAACAGCGCGCTGGCGCCGTACCCCGACGACCTGGTCATCGTCACCAAGGTGGGCCCCCACCGGACCTATGACGGGCAGTGGGGCACCTCGGCCCGCCCCGAGGACCTGCGCGGGCACGTGGAGGAGAACCTGCGCCAGCTCGGCCGCGATCACCTCGACGTGGTCAATCTGCGCCGGATGCCGAAGTACGACTCGATCGCCGAGCACTTCGGGGCCCTCGCGGAACTGCGCGAGGCAGGCCTGATCCGGCACCTGGGCATCTCCAACGTCACGCCCCGCCACCTCGCCGAGGCGCAGGCCATCGCCCCCGTGGTCTGCGTGCAGAACCGGTACGCCCTCGACCGCCCCGACCCCGCCACCGACGAACTGCTGCGGACCTGCGGCGAACAGGGCATCGCGTTCGTGCCGTTCTACGCCGTCGCCGGCGAGGGCGGCGAGCACGGCGCCACCACCGCCCACGACGAGGCGGTGCGAGCCGTGGCCCGTGCCCATGGCGCGAGCCCCGCGCAGATCCGCATCGCCTGGACCCTGCACCAAGGCGCCCATGTGCTCGCCATACCCGGCACCGGCAACCCCGGCCACCTCGTGGAGAATGTGGCGGCGGGCGCGATCCGCCTCACCGACGGGGAACTGGACCGGCTGAACACGCCGCGCCCGGCGGCCGGTTGACCGGTCAGACCACCCAGGCCCCGTCCCGCATGAGGTGCCGGCGCGGCAGCTCGTGCTGCTCGCACCACGCCTGCGCCGCGCGCGGCCGCACCCGGAAGAACGCGTAGGACGCGTGGTCCCCGCGCGGATCCCAGCCGGTCTTCACACGGAAGGCCTCGGCCGCCGCCGACGGCACCTCGGGGATCGTGAAGGTCTCCACCTCACCGTCGACGAGCACGACGTCCCGGGTGTCACCGAGGGCCAGCCGGGCCCGCCGGCCATCCCGCAGATTGCGGCCCGTGGGATTGGTCAGCCGTGTGCACAGCCACACCGCCTCGTCGTGCCACACGAACCAGAGCGGGACCAGGCACGGCACGCCCTCGGTGTCCGCCGTGGCGACCCAGATGTCGATCTCCCGCTCCATACGGTTCAGGAGGTCGGCCTTGCGCTGCGCGGGGGTGCGGGGCGGCTCGCTGATCTTCATGGCCGGGACGCTAGCGCGTGGCAGAGCGGACCACCTCGGGCCGGCGTCGTAGGCCGGAGACCTAGGTCCTCCGAGCGTCGAGGGGGGTTTTGCATCCCATGGGTGTTACGTATAACCTCTCCCGTCAACCACACGCTCCGGAAGGTCCTGATGCGACGTATCGCCCTGGTCACCCTCGTCGTCGACGACTACGACGAGGCGATCCGCTTCTACACCGAGGCCCTCGGGTTCCGGCTCGCCGAGGACACTCCCCGGCCCGACGGGTCGCGCTGGGTCGTCGTCGAACCCGGGACCTCGGGAACGGGCAGCGGTCTGCTGCTCGCCCGTGCCGAGGGGGCGGCGCAGGCCGACCGGGTCGGGGACCAGACCGGCGGCCGGGTCGGGTTCTTCTTGCACACCGACGACTTCGCCCGGGACCACGCCCGCATGACCGCCGCCGGCGTGACGTTCCTGGAGGAGCCGCGGCACGAGCCGTACGGAACCGTCGCCGTCTTCCAGGACCTGTACGGCAACCGCTGGGACCTGCTCCAGCCCGCCGCCCTTTGACACCGCCCGCCGCCGACCGCAACACGCACTGCCGAGGAACACGCACATGACCGCGCCCCGTATCGACACCGACACCGACACCCTCCGCCGGCTGCCCAAGGCCGTGCTGCACGACCACCTCGACGGCGGCCTGCGCCCCTCGACCGTGGTGGAGCTCGCGGACGCGGTCGGCCACACGCTGCCCACCACCGACGCCGCCGAACTCGCCGCCTGGTACTACGAGGCCGCCAACTCCGGCGACCTGGTGCGCTACATAGCCACCTTCGAGCACACCCTCGCCGTCATGCAGACCCGGGAGGGCCTGTTGCGCACCGCCGAGGAGTACGTGCTCGACCTCGCCGCGGACGGTGTCGTCTACGGCGAGGTGCGCTACGCGCCGGAGCTGATGGTCAGGGGCGGACTGACCCTGCCCGAGGTCGTCGAGACGGTGCAGGAGGGGCTCGCGGCCGGTATGGCCAAGGCAGCGGCCGCCGGGACGCCCGTGCGGGTCGGGACGCTGCTGTGCGGGATGCGGATGTTCGACCGCAGCCGGGAGATCGCGGATCTGGTCGTGGCGTTCCGGGACGCCGGTGTCGTCGGCTTCGACATCGCCGGCGCCGAGGACGGCTTCCCGCCCGCCGACCACCTCGCGGCCTTCGAGCACCTGCGCCGCGAGAACGTGCCGTTCACCATCCACGCCGGGGAGGCGCACGGCCTGCCCAGCATCCACCAGGCCCTTCAGGTGTGCGGCGCCCAGCGCATCGGGCACGGCGTGCGCATCACCGACGACATCCCCGACCTCGCGTCGGGCAAGCTCGGCCGTCTCGCGGGCTGGGTGCGCGACCGGCGTGTCGCCCTGGAGATGTGCCCGACCTCCAACCTCCAGACCGGCGCCGCGACCTCCATCGCCGAGCATCCGATCACCGCCCTGAAGGACCTCGGCTTCCGCGTCACCCTGAACACCGACAACCGGCTCGTGTCGGGCACCACGATGACCCGCGAGATGTCCCTGCTGGTCGAGCAGGCGGGCTGGACCGTCGAGGACCTGCGCACGGTCACGGTGAACGCCCTGAAGAGCGCGTTCCTCCCGTTCGACGAGCGGAACGCGCTGATCCGGGACGTGGTCCTGCCCGGTTACGAGGCCGCGCTCTGAAGCAGTCCCCTGAGGTAGGCGGCCTGTCCGATGTGCTGGAGATCGTCGGACAGGACGCTGACCAGCCGGACGCCCAGGGTGACCGGCGGGTCCCAGCGCTCGTCGACGACGCGCTCCAGCTCCTTGGCCGCCAGACCGCGCAGGGCTTCGAGGGTCTGGTCGTGCACGGCGTCGTAGTAGCCGGTCAGCAGCTCGCCGGAGTCGACCCGGACCTTGGCGACCTTGGCCGGACTGTGGCCGTAGCCCGTGTCGTGCCGGGGCAGACCGAGGCCGAAGCGCTTCTCCCAGTCCTGGGACAGCCACACCTGGTCGAGGTCGAAGGCGTCGGCGACGTGGTCGTCCTGGACACGGGTGAGGTGCCAGACCAGCCAGGCGATGGAGTTGGTGTCGGGGGAGGGGCGGGCGCTCAGTTCGTCGGGCCCGAGGCCCTCGACGGTGGCGTGGACTTCTTCCCGGATGCGGTTGTAGCCGTCGATGAGGATGTCCTTCGCATGCATGTCTCCACCATCGCGCATCGCCGCGCCCCGTGCGCCCCGGTTCACACGCCGGTGGTCTCCGGTGTCGCGGCTGTGGTCTGCGCTTGCGCGCTCGTGATCTCCGGTGTGACGGCCTGTGCTGTGCGCCTTACGCGCCCATGGTCTCCGGTGTCACGCCTGTGGCCTCGGGCGAGGTCCTCGCGGCCCCCGGTGTCGCTCGTGTGGCCCCGGGCGACCCGCCCGTGGCCCCCGTCGACGTGCTCGTGCTCCCCGTCGACGTGCCCGTGGCCTCCAGCAGCGCCATCAGCGCCCGGGCGGCCGGGCTGGTGGCCTGCCGGGGCGGCAGCAGGGCCACCGTCTCGTAGACCGCCTCGCCCGTTCCCTTCACCGGCAGTGCGGTCAGGGAGGCGCGCTTGTGCGCGAAGTGCCGCGGCACGACGGCGACGCCGAGGTTCTCGTCGACCAGGTCGAGCAGGGTGTGCACGTCGTTCACCTCCAGGGCCACGGTCCGCCGTACGCCGGCGGCGGCGAACACCGTGTCGGTGGTGCGGCGCGGACCCCAGTCCGGGTGGAAGTCGACGAACACCTCCCCGCCCAGTTCCTCCGGCGTGACGGCCGCACCGGCGGCGGCGAGCCGGTGGCTGGAATGGCACAGCAGCGTCATCGGCTCGCTGCTCAGCGGCACCGACCGCAGCTGGTCGCTGTCGGCCTGCGTCCGCACGGCGAACGCCAGGTCGAGCCGCCCGGCCGCGACCTCCTCCGCCAGCGCGCCCGACCCGGCCTGCCGCAGGCAGATCTCCACGTCCGGATGCCGGTGCCGGAAGGTGGCGAGCAGCCCCGCGACATGCACCCCGGCGATGCACTGCTCACTGCCGAGCGCGAGCATGCCGCGCAGTACGCCCTGCACCGCCGCCACCGCCTCGTGGGCGGCGCGCACCTGCGCCAGGATCCGCTCCGCCTCGCCGAGCAGCGCCCGCCCGGCCGGGGTCAGCGTCACGCGGCGGGTCGTGCGCACGAACAGCGGCGTCTGGAGCTCCCGCTCCAGCGCCCGGATCGAGGCGGACAGGCCCGACTGGGACACCAGGAGTCGTTCCGCCGCCCGCGTGAAGTGCTGGTCCTCGGCGACCGCGACGAAGTGCTGCAAGTGGCGCAGTTCCATGACTGAGAAGCGTAACCGCTGAATTCCATCGGATTCTTCTGTTGGACGCATGGGCGCAGGTCACGACAGAGTGGACACCGGTTTCTTCCCGACCGTGCCAACCCCTCTGGAGTCGCGTTGTACACCGCACACCCCGACCGCTACGCGGACATGCCCTACCGGCGCACCGGACGCAGCGGCCTGAAGCTCCCCGCGCTCTCGCTCGGCCTGTGGCACAACTTCGGCCCGGACCGGCCGGTCGAGACGCAGCGAGCCATCCTGCGCCGCGCCTTCGACCTCGGCGTCACCCACTTCGACCTCGCCAACAACTACGGCCCGCCGCCCGGTGCCGCCGAGTCCGCGCTGGGCGAGTTCCTGAAGTCGGACTTCGCGGCCTACCGCGACGAGCTGGTCATCTCCACCAAGGCCGGCTATCTGATGTGGCCGGGCCCGTACGGCGAGTGGGGCTCGCGCAAGTACGTGCTGTCGTCCCTGGACCAGAGCCTTACGCGGATGGGCCTGGACTACGTCGACATCTTCTACTCGCACCGCCCCGACCCGGAGACTCCGCTGGAGGAGACGATGGGCGCGCTGCACTCGGCGGTGCAGCAGGGCAAGGCGCTGTACGTCGGCATCTCCAACTACTCCGCGGAGCAGACCCGCGAGGCCGCCCGCATCCTGGGCGAGCTGGGCACCCCGCTCCTGATCCACCAGCCGCGCTACTCGATGCTGGACCGCCGCCCCGAGGACGAGGGCCTGCTGGACGCCCTCGACGAGCTCCAGGTCGGCTCCATCGTCTTCTCCCCGCTGGAGCAGGGCCTGCTCTCCGCCCGCTACCTCGACGGCATCCCCGAGGGCTCCCGGGCCGCGAGCGACAGCCCCTTCCTGAACTCCGACGCGGTCACCGAGGAGCTGGTGGGCCGGCTGCGCGACCTGAACGACATCGCCAAGTCGCGTGGCCAGACGCTGGCCCAGATGGCACTGGCCTGGGTGCTGCGCGGTGGCCGGGTGACCTCCGCGCTGGTCGGCGCGAGCAGCCCGCAGCAGCTGGAGGACAGCGTCGGAGCCATTGGCAACCTGGACTTCGACGCGGACGAGCTGGCCCGTATCGACGCGGTCGTCAAGCAGTAGCCGCCCCCGCCTTCCCGAGGGGGCGGCGGCCCCCCGGGAAGGCCCTGGGTCCTAGGAGCCGATCCGCTCCTCCAGGCGCACCGTCACCGTGTCGCCCTCCTTCTTGCCGATGGCCTTGCGGACGTCGGCCTTCACGGGCAGCTTGTGCGTGCCGTCGCCCAGTGCCATGAACGAGCTGCGGAACGGGTGCCCGTCGATCGTCCCGCGGACCTTGACCAGGCCGCGGGTGCCGAAGAACTCGGCCGACCGCGGCCAGACCAGGTAGGTCCAGCCGCCCTCGGCCGGGCTCTTGCGCAGGACCGCGGTGAACTCCGCGTCCAGTTCTCCGGTCGTGGCCATGATGTCCTCCGGTGCTCGGCGGCCTCTCCCTCACACAGACCGCCGGACACCGGAGAACTCATCGCCGGAGCCGGTCTCACGCCCCGGCGGGCACCCGGTCGAGGAAGCCGAGCACGGTCCTGATCCGGCCCTGCCCGTCCAGCGTGATCACATCCGACCCGGCCACCGGCGCCGAGCCGTCGGTCTCGCTCACCAGCTCCCACGAGAAGCGCGCGGTGTGGTGGTGCCCGTCGACGGCGCCGGCGAGCCGGAACACGAACCCCGGGAACTGCTCGCGGGCCGCCGCGATCAACGCGGCGATCTGATCGTGGCCCTGCACGTCGGCCAGCGGGTCGGTGTAGCCGCCGTCCTCGGTCCAGGCGGCGGCGACCGCCTTCGCCCGGGCCGCCGGGTCCTCGGCGTTCCAGGCCTCGAAGTAGCGGGCGACGGCGTCCTCGTAACGGTGGGCGGGTGCGGACATGGGCGATCGGCCTCCGAAAGGTCGTGTCTGCTGGTCAGACCCCGGATCACCGCTCGCGGCGAACCGGCACGGACCACCCTGCCCGCGCCCGGCGGGACCGTCGATTACCTCCGGAGTCATGCCCCCCGGCGACCGCCCGCCGCGTTTCGGCCAACTCGGGGTGTGAATATGCCAAGAGACTGGCCGGAAAGACATGGTGACAGTGTTTCAGTAGTGAACATACTGACCAGCGAGAGCGCTTTCACATCCAGCGACGGCGCCCTCACGCACAGCACGCGAGCCGCACGACAGGCGAGGCCGGGCCGGCAGGCGGGCAGGGCAACGGGGGAGGGGCACGTGCACGACGAGTTTCTGTGCCATGTCACGGCGTACGGGGTCTGCGACGGCCGCCGCATCGGGGTCCCGCTGGGCACCTACCGGGCGCCCACCCTCGCCCTCGCCCTGTGGTGGCTGCGCGACCGCGCCTCCTGGATCGCCCAGCGTCTCGACCCCCAGCCCGACGCCGAGCACTTACCGCCGGGCGCGCTCGTGCCGGTCGCCGAGACCGTGCCCGACGTGCCCACCCAACTGCGCGCCTGGTGCGCCGACCCCGACCGGCAGGAGCGGGTCGCCGAGGAGTTGGCGGCCGGACGGCTGGTACGCATCGCCACCAGCGACGACACCACCGAGTACGAACTGCTCGCGGAGTCCGTGGACGCCCTGCGGATGCAGCGGACGGCCCCCTCCCTGGATGTACCCGTGGCTTGAGCGGCTCGCCGAGTCATACATCAGGCAAATCGGTAGAATCTTGGTCATGGCGCGGTCGTCGGTGACACCCGAGCTCGTCCTGGAGACCGAGACGGGCTTTACCGTGATGGTTCCGGGCCGCGATTACCACGTCGGGCGCGACCCGTCGAGCGACATCGTCATCGACGACGACCGGGTCTCCTGGCACCACGCGGTACTCAGACCCGACCACGGGCACTGGACCATCGAGGACGAGAACAGCACCAACGGCACCTACGCGGACGGCCGCCGCATCCACGAGTGGGACGTCGGCCCCGGCAGTGTCATCCGCTTCGGCAACCCGGCCGACGGACCGCGCGTGGTCGTGAAGGGCCACCCCGCACCGGCCCCGGAACGCCCCTCCGCCGTCTCCATGCCGGCCATGACGAGCACCTACCGGCAGCCCACGACCGTACGGCCGCTGCCCGCCCGCACCGTCCGCATCGGCCGCGCGACCGACAACGACCTGGTCATCGACGACCTGGTGGTCTCCCGCCGGCACGCCGAGCTGCGCGCCCTGCCCGACGGCACGTACGAGATCACCGACCTCGGCAGCCACAACGGCACGTACCTCAACGGCAGCCGCGTCACCAGCGCCCCGGTCGGGCAGGGTGACATCGTCGGCATAGGCCACTCGGCGTTCTGCCTCGTCGGCGACCAGCTCCAGGAGTACGTCGACACCGGTGAGGTCTCGCTCGACGTGCAGGACCTCGTGGTGACCGTCGACCGGGGCCGCAAGGCGCTGCTCGACCACGTGTCGTTCCCGGTGGGGGAGAAGTGCCTGCTCGCCGTCGTCGGCCCGAGCGGCGCCGGGAAGTCCACGCTCCTCAACGCCCTCACCGGCCAGCGGCCCGCCGGCCACGGCACCGTCCTCTACGACGGCCGCGACCTCTACCGCGACTACGCCGAGCTGCGCCAGCGCATCGGCCTCGTCCCGCAGGACGACATCCTGCACGCCCAGCTGACCGTCCGCAAAGCCCTCTCCTACGCCGCCGAACTGCGCTTCCCGCAGGACACCGCCAAGGCCGAACGGCGCGCCCGGGTCGACGAGGTGATCCGCGAACTGGGCCTGGAACAGCGCGCCGAGCAGCCCGTGCACAGCCTGTCCGGGGGCCAGCGCAAGCGCGTCAGCGTGGCTCTGGAGCTGCTGACGAAGCCGTCGCTGCTGTTCCTCGACGAGCCCACCTCCGGACTCGATCCCGGCATGGACCGCTCGGTGATGCACATGCTGCGCGGCCTCGCCGACGACGGCCGGACCGTCATCGTGGTCACCCACAGCGTGCTCAGCCTCGACGTGTGCGACCGGCTCCTCGTGCTCGCACCCGGCGGGAGGATCGCCTACTACGGGCCTCCCGAGGACGCCCTGCCGTACTTCGGTTTCGAGCAGTGGCCGGAGGCCTTCGAGGCCTTCGACCGGGACGCGGACCGGGACTGGGCCGGGGACTACACAGCCTCGCCCTTCCACGGCCGGTACGTCGCCGACGCCACCGCCCAGCCCCGGCAGCCCCGGTCCGGACCCGTCGTCATCACCGCGCCGCCCCGGCCGCGCAGCCGGGCCGCCCAGCTCGGCACGCTGGTGCGGCGGTACGCGGCCGCGCTCAGCGCCGACCGCACCTTCCTGATCATCATGATCGCCCTGCCGTTCGTGATGGGCGTGATGGCGCGCGCCCTGGCGGGCGGCAGACTCACGCTCGACACGGCGATGAACGCCCTGCTCATCCTGTGTGTCGGCGCGGTGCTCACCGGGGCCGCCAACGCCGTGCGGGAACTCGTCAAGGAACGGGTGATCTACCAGCGGGAGCGGGCGGTGGGCCTGTCCAGATCGGCGTACCTGATGTCCAAGGTCGTCGTCCTGGGCGTCATCACCGTGCTCCAGGCGGTGGTGCTGACCCTGGTCGCCCTGCTCGGCGTGGACCTCAACGCACCCGGCGGCGAAGGCGTGCTGATGCCGCCCCTGGTGGAAATCGCGGTCGCCGTCGCCCTGCTGGCGTTCACGGCCATGATGCTCGGCCTGTTCATCTCCGCGCTGGTGCGCAAGGAGGAGGTGACGATGCCGCTGCTCGTGCTCATCGCCATCGTCCAGGTCGTCTTCTGCGGTGCCCTGCTGAAGCTGGACGGAGTGCCCGGGCTCGAACAACTCGGCTGGCTGGTCCCGGCGCGCTGGGCGCTGGCCGCGATGGCCGGCACCGTCGGGCTGGCCCGGATCGTGCCGGACGACCTGACGAAGGACCCGCTCTTCGAGCATTCGGCGGGCACGTGGCTGCTGGACGTCGGGATGCTGCTCGTGCTGTCGGCGCTCTTCGGCTTCCTGGTCTCCCGGCTGCTGCGCCGGCACGAACCGGCCGTGATGCGGAAGTAGGCAGCGCCTGTGACGACTCCTGGATTCCGCCCCACGCACGTCGTCCCGCAGAACGGGATGCCGGCCTGGGAGGCCCCCGACCCGTCCCGGCCCACGGTGGACCTGGACCCCCTGCTGCCGGTGCAGCTGCTGGAGCGGCAGGGCGACTGGGGGCACGTGCTGTGCTTCAACGGCTGGTCGGCGTGGGTCGACGGCCGCCGCCTGGTCCCCGTACCGCAGGATCCGCCCGCCGCGGACGGACCGCTCACCCGCAGCGCCGATCCGCGTCCGCTGCTGGGCCGGGCGCAGGAGGCCCTGGCGCGCTACCGGTCCGCGGTCGAGGACCTCGCGGCCGGTGCGGACCGGGAGTCCTTCCACGTCCGCACCCGCGGGCTGCGGATCGGCGTCGTCGTCGACGGCGAGTCCGTGTGGCTCTACGACGCCGCGCACGGGCACTGGGTGTACGCCGAAGGCACCCGGGCGACCACGTACGCGACGGACGAGACGCCGCGGTCCGACCCGGAACCCCGCCCGGCCGAGCCCCCGGCCCCGGCGCGCACGCCGACGCGGGTCGTGCCGGCGGACGCCATCGAGGAGACGCCCCGGGAGCAGCAGCCGGGCCGGCCGACCCCGCCGACCGAGACACCGCCCACCCGGGCCGCACCACCGCGGCCCGCGCCTCGTGAGGCGCCGGAGCCGACGCGGGTGGTGTCACCGGAGGTTACCGAGCCACCTCGTGAGGCGACCGAGCCGACGCGGTTCGTGTCTCCTGAGGTTCCCGAGCCCACACGGGTGGTGTCACCTGAGGCGCCCGAGCGCACAGGGGTCGTGTCCCCCGAGGGGGACCGCGAGTCGGCTTCGGAGGAGGCCGCCGGGCCCGGCGAGGCGCCGCCCACACGGGTCGTGGAGTCAGAGCCCACCCGGATCGTGTCGCCCGAGGGTGACGTCCGTTGAGCCGCGAGACGAGTCTGTTCTCGGGGCGGCCCTCCGAGCTGGTCGGGCAGCAGATCGCCGGGTACCGGATCGAGCAGGAGATCGGGCGCGGCGGCATGGCCGTGGTCTACCGGGCCAGGGACCTGCGTCTGGAGCGCACCGTCGCGCTCAAGCTGCTCGCCCCGGAGCTCGCCCGCAACGACACGTTCCGGCGCCGCTTCACCCACGAGTCCCGGGCCGCCGCCGCGATCGACCACCCGCACATCGTGCCGGTCTTCGAGGCGGGCGAGACGGATGGTGTGCTGTACATCGCGATGCGGTTCGTCGCCGGCAGTGACCTGCGTCATCTCCTGGACCGGGAGGGCCCGTTGCCGCCCGCCACCGCCGTACGCGTCGCCGCCCAGGTCGCCTCCGCGCTCGACGCCGCCCACGAGCACGGCCTGGTGCACCGGGACGTCAAGCCCGGCAACATCCTGGTCTCCCGCGGCACCGACAGCGACCACCCCGAGCACGTCTACCTCACCGACTTCGGCCTGACCAAGAAGTCGCTGTCGCTGACCGGCTTCACCACGGTCGGCCAGTTCGTCGGCACGCTCGACTACGTCGCCCCCGAGCAGATCTCCGGCAAGCCCGTCGACGCCCGCTGCGACGTGTACGGCTTCGCCTGTGTCGTCTTCGAGATCCTCGCCGGCCACCCGCCCTTCCTCCGGGACGACGACATGGCCCTGCTGTGGGCTCACCAGTACGACGACCCGCCGCCGCTGACCGAGTCCCGCCCCGGCCTCCCACCCCGGATGGACCCGGTGTTCGCCAAGGCCCTCGCCAAGAACCCCGACGACCGCTACCCCTCCTGCCTCACCTTCGTCGCCGCGCTGCGCGCCGCCACGGCCGGTGGCGGAGCCGGCGCCGGGCCCGCCCCCGCCCGGATGGGCCGGCCGCCGGGGGAGGAGGCGCCGAAGCCGCCCCCACGCTGGGCCGAACCGGTCTTCGTGGAACGGACGTAGAACAGCGCCGCGGGGCGGCCGGTGTGCCCGGCGTCAGCCCGCCGACTCGGCGCGCACCTCACCCCGCCGCCGCACGTGCCGCGCCAGCAGCGCCCCGGCGAACCCGGTCACCAGCCCCCACGGGATCGCCAGGCCCACGGCTCCCCACAGCCGGGGTCTGAGGAACAGCTCGCCCGCGAGGCCGCCGCCCAGGTCGCCGATGCCGAGCACGGACAGGCCGTAGTGCGCGGAGATGCGCCCGACCAGGCAGATCATGAACACCGTGAGCAGGAGCGCCACCGCCATGTGCACGGCGTGCTGCCAGGCCCGTATCCGGGCCGGCGACCGGGCCGCCATCACGAACGCGGCCGCGAGCAGCAGCACCACGTCGACGACCAGCAGCCACCACACCCTGCCGTCGTGCTCGGAGAGCGTGCGCAGGTTCAGCTCGGAGATGTCCGGGGTGCGCAGCACCTCGTCGAGCACATGCGGCATCGGCAGCCCGAACGGCCCCTCCACCCGGCCGTTCCAGGTGGCGCCGAGTCCGATCGTCAGCGCGAGCCACACGAGGTTGGGCATGCCGAGCAGGATCACGGCGAAGGTCTCCGCCGCGTGCCCGCGCGTCGCCGCGACCACCAGGGCGACGACGACGCCGATGACGACGTAGGCGAGCAGCAGCGCGACCATCGCGTAGCCGGCCGGTCGCACCGACGTCTGGAAGCGCAGCAGCCCGGCCGGCAACGGGGCGCCGCGCGATACCAGCAGGGCCAGCACCAGCACACCGGCCAGCCACACCATGCCGACGAACACGGACAGTGGAACGTCGGTGGTGAAACCGATCTTCGGAGAGGCGCCGAACAGTTCGCCCAGTTCGCCCAGCGCGTCGTTCCCGAGGGAGATGGCGAAGGTGTGGCGGGCGGCGAGGGTCAGACCGATCAGCGCGAGCAGCCACAGCGCCGCGATCCTGGCGGCCCAGCCGGCCAGCTCCGCCGTACCGGCGACCGCGCGGTGCCGCAGGGGCCGCAGGAAGCCCCAGGCGATCACCAGCGCCCCGGTGAGCGTGACGGACAGCGGGATGACGGTAAGGCCCGCCTGCGTGTCGGCGAGGTCCCCTGCGCTTCCGGAGAGCTTCACGGTGCCCCCGACGGCGGTGACCACGGTCGCCGCGACGACCGGTGCGAACGCGCCGTCCGGGAGGTCCGCCGCCCCGGCCGCCCACAGGCCCAGCGCGGACACCACCGCCATGGCGAGCAGCCCGCCGACCACCGTGACGAGGGCATGCGCCCAGCCGTGGCGGGCCACGGTCCGCTCGCCGGAGGTACGTGCCTGGCCGGAGGAGGTGCGCGAACTCACGCTGCCACGCTAAGCAGCACCCGCGCCGGACGCCCGCCGGGAGGTCCGTCCGCGTCGGCTTGCGAGCCGTACGGGGCCGGGGCACACAATGAATCCGTCGTGAAAAAGCGGCATACACCGGGACTAATCGCCCCGGGTGTGAGAAGGCCGCAGAGAACCCACGCGGGAAGAAGAGTTCGTGAGCGTCGAACCGCCGTCGTCCGGCCGCCCCACAGGACCTCCCTCGGGCCCGCTGTCGGGCCCCTCCCAGCCACCGTCGGGAGGCGGGCCGCCCTCCGAGCCGCCGAGCGGGGGAGGACAGGCACCGGAGCCGCGCCGCCCCTGGTGGGGGTCGGTACCTCGCGTGGCGCTGATCGCCACCGCCGTCGTGGCCGCCGTGATCCTGGCCGTGGTGCTCACCCGGCCCGACGGCGGCGGCACCGGCGCGTCCGACGGCGGTACCGGCACGTCCGAGGGCGAGGTCTTCCTGCAGCCCGCGGCCGACACCGGGCCGGACCCGTTCACCGAGTCCACGGCGAAGGAGAGCTCGGCCTCACCGGTCTCGCCCTCGCCCACTGAACTGGCCACGCAGAACGCCGTCCGGGGCGTCCAGGGCGGAGCGCCCGGCCTGTACGGCGGCACCCGCAACGTCGCCAGCTGTGACGTGGAGAAGCAGATCACGTACTTCGAGGGGGCTCCGGACAAGCAGCGGGCGTTCGCCTCCGTCGCCCGCGTCGACCCGCCCGACGTGCCCGCCTACCTGCGCTCGCTCACGCCCGTGGTGCTGCGCATCGACACGCGCGTGACCAACCACGGCTACAGCAACGGCCGCGCGACCGGTTACCAGGCCGTCCTCCAGGCCGGCACGGCCGTTCTCGTCGACGACCGCGGCATGCCCCGCGTGCGCTGCGCGTGCGGCAACCCGCTGTCCGCGCCGGTCGCCCAGCAGAGCGCGCCGAAGACGACGGGCGACGCGTGGCCGGGGTACAAGCAGTCGAACGTCGTCGCGGTCACGCCCGCCCCCAAGCCGGTCGACGTCTTCGTCATGTGCGAGCCCGACGGCGAGTGGTTCGAGCGCCACAAGGGCGACACGGGCGAGAAGGACCGCAAGACCGAGAAGCCCGACAAGCCCTCCCCGTCCGTGAGCGTCACCACACCGACGTCGCCCGCCGACACGACCTCGACGGAGCCGCCCACGAGTGAGGAACCGCCCACCTCGGACACCGGGACGTCGTCGGAGCCGCCCACCTCGGACACCGGGACGTCGCAGCAGCCGCCGCCTCCGCCTCCGCCCGGGGACGGCACCGGGGGTGACACGACGGACCAGGCCCCGTCCTCCTGACGCGGCCCGGCTCACCCGGCACTGGCACGGACCACCAGAGCGTAGTCGCCGAGACCGAGCAGGTGATCAGCCGGCAGGTCGCCGTGGGCGGTGCGGATCGCCTCGATACGGCCGGTCTCCGGTTCGAACACGACGTCCTGGACCGTACCGAGCCCGTCGCCCGTCTCGGTGAGGATCCTCAGGCCCGGCAGCTCGTGGTGCGGCGGCACCTCGGACGGGGCGGCGGCCGAGCGGACGAGCACGGCGTCCGGGCCGACGGCGTGCAGGGCGCCCCAGGCCAGCACGGACTCCTTGCGGGAGTGCCTGCGGCGCACCCGGACGTGGGTGACCACACCGGCCGGGGCGTCGACCGTCAGGGATTTCAGGACTCCGATCTCGTCCGACTCGGTCAGCGTCAGGACCGGCAGCCCCCGGGCCTGCGAGAACAGCATCACGGCGGCGTCCCCTTCCGGCCAGCGTGGAAGGCCCCGACCCGGGCGGCGAAGGCCGGCAGGTCGTCGGCCACGTAGCGGGTGGCGTCCGCCGGGATCACCAGTGCCCGGCCGGTGACCGTGAGCGTCTCGCCCCGCGGCACGTACACCCGGTGCCGGCGCCGCCCGGAGCCCTGGGCGAGCCCCTTGCCCGCGGCGATCCGGAAGCCCACGACCCGGCCGCTGGTGCCGCCCTCGACGACCACGTCGAGGACCGTGCCCACCTCGGCGCCCTCGTCGGTCAGCACCTTCGCGTGCAGCACCCGGCCCTGCTGGGCCTCCCGGCGGGCCACCGCGACGGTCGTCTCCGCCAGGGCACCGGCGTCGACGATCATGACCGCGTCGTGGCCCAGCGAGTGCACGGCCGTCCAGGGCAGGCTCTGCTTCAGCGGGCCCGACAGCAGTCCCCGGCCGCTGAGCGTGAAGCCGGTGACCCGCCCGGCGGCAGTGTCGAAGAGGGTGTCCTTGACCTGGGCCACGACGTCGCCGCCCAGGGTGACCACCGGCAGGGTCGTCAGGCTCCGTGCCGCCCTCAGCTCGTTCATCGCACGACCTCCCCGGGCGGGCCCGTACCGCGATGACCGTCCCCGGCGCCGGACGCCGGACCCGGTTCCTACCGGGTGCCCCACGGACAGGGGACAATGCCCGGGGCACCGGACGGGCCGAAGACCTGTCAGGACTGCGAAGCCCGGCTCGGGGTACGAGCACTGTGCAGAGCGTCCGGCCAGTCCGGCTTCCCAGAGAGAAACCAATGATCGACCACCTGGACGGGGCAGTGATACCGACTGGTTTCGACGTGCCCGTGGAACCGCTGAGGCGGGCGGCACACTACACCGGCGAGCAGGGCTGCATCGCCGAGGCGCGGTCCTTCGCCGCGCTCTTTCTCGACCAGCTCAGGACCGAGTGGTGCGCGCGCATCGACGACCGGGCCTGCGGGGCGGTGCAGCTCGTCGTGAGCGAGCTGGTCACCAACGCCGACCGGCACAGCAACGGGCCGTACATCCTGGAGCTCGTCGGCACGGACACCGCGGTGACGGTGTCGGTCTACGACAGCAGCTCCGCACTGCCCCGCATCTTCCCGCGCAACCCCGAGCGCGTCGGGCGGCACGGCCTGGAGATCGTCCACGCGCTCGCGGAGCAGGTCAGCGTGGAGCGGGTGCCGGTGGGCAAGCGGGTACGCGCCGTGCTGCCGCTCACCGACGGCACCGATGACTGAGCCGTCCACCGGCGGATGAGCCGTCCGGAGCCGCGGATCCACGGAGCCGGGACAGCGGCGGGTGCCGTCCCACTCCCGCATGTGGGGACGGCACCCGCTGGTCCGCCGGCCGCGTCAGGCGCAGCCGAGCTCGCCCAGCATGCCCTCGCGCAGTCGCGTGATGATCCGCTTGATCAGGCGGGAGACGTGCATCTGCGAGCAGCCCAGCCGCTCCCCGATCTCCGCCTGGGTGGCCTCCTCCACGAACCGCATGTGGAGGATCTGCCGGTCGCGCTCGCTGAGCTCCGCCATCAGCGGGGCCAGCGAGTGGAAGTCCTCGACGAGCCGCAGCCCGTCCTCCTCCACGCCGATGAAGTCGGCCAGCACCGCCTCGCCGCCCTCCGGACCGTCGCCGGTGAGCGCGGCGTCCAGCGACGACGAGTTGTACCCGTTGGCGGCGATCTGTCCCTCGACGACCTCCTTCTCGGAGATGTTCATCAGGGTGGCCAGCTCGGTGACCGTGGGCTCGCGGTCCAGCCGGCTGGCGAGTTCCTCGCGGGCCTTGGCCAGCTCCACGCGCAGTTCCTGAAGCCGCCGCGGTACGTGCACCGCCCACGTCGTGTCCCGGAAGAACCGCTTGATCTCACCGACGATGTACGGCAGTGCGAAGGAGGTGAACTCGACCTCGCGCGACAGTTCGAACCGGTCGATGGCCTTGATCAGACCGATCATGCCGGTCTGGACGATGTCCTCCATGTCGTCGCCGCGGCCCCGGAACCGGCCGGCCGCGAACCGCACGAGCGACATGTTCATCTCGATCAGCGTGTTGCGCGCGTACTGGTACTCGTGCGTGCCCTCTTCGAGTTCCGTCAGGCGCTGGAAGAACTGACGGGACAGCTCCCTGGCGTCCCGCGGAGCCACGGAGCGCGGGTCCACGACTCCCGGCAGCGCTCCGTCACCCGTGCCGGCCTCCGCGTTCTCTTCGACGACCTGTGCCTGCGACCGGATCACGGCGGTCTCCATTACCTCTCCCCATGAGCGTCACGGTGGACATCTGCCTAGGTGCTTCCGGGTTGCGGGTACCCGGTTCCGTGCTACACATGCGCGGCGATCCGCCGAGCGGCGGAAAATCGCGGAGAGGGAGCTTTTCCCGCGAGCGGCGGGCGGAGCCACGGTCGCCCAACGCCGCCCGGCGTACGGCCCGTTCGGCGATTCCACCCAGAGCGGAACGCCGCCCCCTTCCCCTGGCGACCACGGCTCCTAGGCTGGAGAAGTGAGCAACCACGTGCCGAACGAAGCCCGCGTCATCCCCCTGCGCCCGTCCGGCGCGCGCCCCCAGGCCGCCCGTCCGGCCACCGCTCCGCCACGCCACGGACCGCCGGCCCCCGCCCCGAAGGAGCCCCTGTGGCGCGACCTGGTCGGTGACGTGCTGCGGCGCGAACGCCTCGCGCAGGAGCGCACCTTGAAGGACGTCGCCGACGAGGCACGGATCTCCATGCCGTACCTGTCGGAGGTGGAGCGCGGCCGCAAGGAGGCCTCCTCGGAGGTCCTCGCGGCCGCCGCCCACGCCCTCGGACTGAGCCTCGGCGACCTGCTGTCGAGGGCGCAGGGCGAACTGACCCGCGTCACCTCCCGGTACACGGGCGGCAGTCGCCGCGGGGCGTCCACCTCGTCGTACGACGGACTGTGCATGGCAGCCTGAGCCCGGTGGGCCGGCCGGCGCCTCAGACCCGCACGAGACGCCGGCTGAGCACCTCGTCGGCGAGCCCGTAGCCCACCGCCTCCTGCGCGGTGAACACCTTGTCGCGGTCCATGTCGGCTCGCAGGGTCGCCACGTCGTGGTGGGTGTGCCGGGACAGCACCTCCTCCACCTGGGAGCGGATCCGCACCATCTCCTTGGCCTGGAGCGCCAGGTCGGAGACCATGCCGCGCTGCCCGCCCGTCGCCGGCTGGCCGAGCAGCACCCGCGCGTGCTCCAGCACGAACCGCCGCCCGGGGTCCCCGCCGGCCAGCAGCACGGCCGCGGTGGAGGCCGCCTGTCCGACGCAGCACGTCGAGATCGGCGTCCTCACGTAGGACATCGTGTCGTAGATGGCCATCAGGGAGGTGAACGAGCCGCCGGGGGAGTTGATGTAGACCGAGATCTCGCTCTCCGGCGCCGACGACTCCAGATGCAGGAGCTGTGCGATGACGACGTTGGCGACGCCGTCGTCGATCTCGGTGCCGAGGAAGATGATCCGCTCGTTGAGCAGCCGGCTGAAGACGTCGAAGGACCGCTCGCCCTGCGGGGTCCGCTCGATGACGTTCGGAATCGTGTAGCTCCCCATCACTGCAGCCCCATCTTGCGTCGCGTCGTGGCCGGGCGGACGTCCGCGAGGGATTCCACGACCCGGTCCACCATCCCGTACTCCCTGGCCTCCTCGGCCGTGAACCACCGGTCCCGGTCGCCGTCCCGGGAGATCGTCTCCGGGCTCTGGCCGGTGTGCTCGGCGGTGATCCGCTCGATGGTCCGCTTGGTGAACTCCAGGTTCTCCGCCTGGATCTCGATGTCGGCGGTGGTGCCGCCGATGCCCGCCGACGGCTGGTGCATCATGATCCGCGCGTTCGGCAGGGCGTAGCGCTTGCCCGGCGCGCCGACGCTGAGCAGGAACTGGCCCATGCTGGCCGCGAAGCCCATCGCCAGGGTCGAGACGTCGTTCGGGATGAGCCGCATCGTGTCGTAGATGGCGAGCCCCGCGTGCACCCCCCCACCGGGGCTGTTGATGTACAGGCTGATGTCGGTGCGCGGGTCCTCCGCGGAGAGGATCAGCAACTGGGCGCAGACCCGGTTCGCGGAGACCTCGTCCACCTGCGTGCCCAGCAGCACGATGCGCTGTGCGAGCAGCTGGGCGGCCAGATGGTCGTCGAACCGGGTCGGAGGGGTGTCGCCCTCCTCCGCCCGCGGGGCGAGTGTCGTGAGTGGAGTCATCGGTTCTCCTCGTCGTGGCAGGAAGGCCGCGGACGGGCCGCGGATGTGCCGTCGACTCCACTCTTGACCTCGGACGATGCCCGGGGACGGATTCTCTGCCCTCGGCAGATCCGCTCCCGGCAGAGCCCGCGCCCGTACGGCCGTCTCAGCCCTTCGCGCGCAACTCCCGGAAGAACGCCCGCACGTCGCCGACCAGCAGGTCGGGTTCCTCCATCGCCGCGAAGTGCCCGCCGCGGTCGAACTCCGTCCAGCGCACGAGGTTCTCGGTGCGCTCCGCCTTGTGCCGCAGGGGGAGCTGCGGTTCGGCCGGGAAGAGGGCGAGTGCCGTCGGCGCGACCGACGGCTCGGCGGGCCGGGCGGCGCGGCCCGTGGCGTGCGCCCGCTCGTAGTAGATCCGGGCGGACGAACCCGCCGTCCCGGTCAGCCAGTACAGCATCACGTTGGTGAGCAGCCGATCCCGGTCGACCGCCTCCTCCGGCAGCTCGTCCGAGTCCGACCACTCCCGGAACTTCTCGACGATCCAGGCGAGTTGGCCGACGGGTGAGTCGGTGAGCGCGTACGCCAGGGTCTGCGGCCGGGTCGACTGGAGCACGGCGTACCCCGTGCCCTCGCTGGTGTGGTCGCGCCAGCGCCGCCACGAGGTGAGGGCGCGCTCGCGCTCCTCGGGGCCGAGCGCGTCCAGCTCCTCCGGCGTCGGCTCGGTGGCCTGCTGGCTGCCCGGCAGCAGGTTGAGATGTACACCGAGCACGCGGTCGGGATGGGCCCGCCCCAGTTCGCGGGTGATCGCCGCACCCCAGTCGCCGCCCTGCGCGCCGAACCGTTCGTAGCCGAGCCGCCGCATCAGCTCGGCCCACGCGTCGGCGACCCGGCCGCCCTCCCAGCCCGTCTCCCGCGTCGGCCCGGACAGCCCGAACCCCGGGATGCTCGGCACCACCACGTGGAACGCGTCGGCGGGATCACCCCCGTGCGCGACGGGATCGGACAGCGGGCCGACCACGTCGAGGAACTCCACGATCGAGCCGGGCCAGCCGTGGGTGATGATCAGTGGCGTGGCCTCCGGCTCGGGGGACCGGACGTGGGCGAAGTGGACGGTCGCGCCGTCGACGGTGGTCGTGAACTGCGGCCACTCGTTCAGCCGCGCCTCGGCGGCCCGCCAGTCGTACTCGTGCCGCCAGTACCGGACCAGCTCGCGCAGATACGCCGTCGGCACGCCGTACGCCCATCCCGTGCCGGGCAGTTCGTCCGGCCAGCGGGTCCGGTCGAGCCGGTCGTGGAGGTCGTCGAGGTCGCTCTGCGGTACGGCGAGGCGGAAGGGCCGGATGCCGCTGTCGGAGTGCGTGGACGTCGTCATGACCGCGATGCTAGGGGGGACCGGGACGCCGCCCCGCCGAGAATTCCGGTCGTCCGGCCGATGAGTTTCCCGGCGTGGACCGGTCGACACAGATGACAGCGATCCACGCCCCAGGAGGTACTCATGGCATCCGACGGTTTCACCACGTGTCTCTGGTTCGACGGCCAGGCCGAGGAGGCCGCCCACTTCTACGTCTCGGTCTTCAAGAACTCCAGCATCGGAAAGATCGCCCGCTACCCCGAGGGCGCGCCCCAGCCCGCGGGCAGCGTGATGACCGTCGAGTTCACGGCCAACGGCCACAGGTTCCTCGGACTCAACGGCGGCCCCGAGTTCAAGTTCACCGAGGCGGTCTCCTTCATGATCTTCTGTGAGAACCAGGAGGAGATCGACCACTACTGGACCAAGCTCACCGAGAACGGCGGCGAACCCGGCCCCTGCGGCTGGCTCAAGGACCGGTACGGCGTGTCCTGGCAGGTCGTCCCCGACCGGCTCGACGCCATGATCACCGACCCGGACCCGGCGAAGGCGGCCCGCGTGACCCAGGCGTTCATGGCCATGAGCAAGTTCGACATCGCGGCCCTGGACAAGGCGTACGCCGGCGAGTGACGCGCCCCCGGACAGGGGCGGAAACCCCTTCCGCCCCTACCGGGACTCGGCCAGGATCCTCGGCATCGTGGAAGACGCCGCGCACCTCGGCGGCTTCTCCGTCTCGGAGGACTCCAGGAGCGGTCAACTCGCCGACTGGCGAACGGTTTTCGTGATCTCCCGGGCGATGCGCAGGATGCCGGGGGAGCGGACCGGGCAGGGCTTCGGCGTGGACGTCGTGGGCGCCAGGCAGAAGTGCAGGTAGTCGTCGTCCCGGTGCAGGGCCGTCCGGTCGCGGGACGGCTGAGTGCAGTAGTCGGGATGGGCACGCTCGAAGTCGGTGCACGGAAGGTACTGCGTCCAGACGTAGCGGTCCGACCCCGGACTCACCGTTCTCCCGGCGTCGGCGACGATGCCGCCCGACGTGGCGGCCAGCCGCTCGTACAGTCCGTTCACCCGCCGCACCCGGTCGGGCGTGATCGGATCCGGGCCCTGGAGCACCCACACGATCCGCGGCCGGCGGGAGCCGCCGGCCGTCGCGATCTGCTCGACGAGCCTGCGCGCGTCGGCCTCGTACCGCTCGAAGTACCGCTCCCGCGAACCGTCGTACGTGATCCCGTCCATGCACCAGGTGAAGTCCCAGGCGTTGCCCCAGAACTGCAACACCACGAAGTCCGGACGCAGCGACCGCACCAGGGCGGCCGCCTTGTCCCGGGCCGGGACGAGGGACCGCTCGGCCGTGCCCTCCAGGTAGTCGCACAGGGTGGTGCCCGAGTAGGGGGCGCTCGTGTACTCGGCGCGCAGGTCCCGGCGCAGTTCCTGGCCGAGGACCTCGTGGTTCTCCATGGCGAGCGAGTCGCCGAGGTACAGCACGGTGGGCGCTCTCCCGGGGGTCCGTGCGCTGGGGGAGGCGGGGGCCCGCTGATGTGTGGTCGCGGACACGTCCGGGGCGGACGGCGGGGGAGTCCCGGGCCCGGACGACGGATCGCCGCACGCGCCGAGCAGCAACCCCGCCACCAGCACCCCCACGATCCACGGTCTGCGCATACGGCAACCCCCGCCCCGGGCCGGTGAAACGGCTCACCAGGCAAGCACAGCCGGACCCCGAGGGGAAGACACTTCACGACAAGTCGTTCACCAGCACCGCCGCCCCGTCGAACCGCCCGGCCTTGAGATCCGCGAGCGCCGCCACGGCCCGCGACAGCGGATACGGATGCGTGGTCGCGCGCACGCCGTACCTCGCCGCGAGGGTCAGGAACTCGCGGCCGTCCTCGCGCGTGCTGGAGGCGACGCTGCGCAGCTCCTTCTCGTAGAAGAGCTCGGTCTCGTAGTGCAGTGGAGGCGTGTCGGTGAGGTGGATGCCGGCGACGGCCAGGACGCCCCCGCGGTCCAGGGCGCGCAGGGCGACCGGGACCAGTTCGCCGGCGGGGGCGAACAGGATCGCGCTGTCCAGCGGCTCCGGCGGCCTGGCGTACGCGTCCTGCGCGGAGGCCGCGCCCAGCTCCAGCGCCAGCCGCCGGGCGGCCGCACCGCGCGTCATGACGTGCACGGTGGCGCCCTCGGCGAGCGCCACCTGCGCGCACAGATGGGCGCTGCCCCCGAAGCCGTACAACCCGAGCCGTCCGCCGGGCGGCAGCCCGGCCCGGCGCAGCGCCCGGTGGCCGATGATGCCCGCGCACAGGAGGGGAGCCAGGGCCACGTCCGGCACGCCGTCCGGCAGCCGGTGGGCGAACGCCGCCGGCACCGTCGTGTACTCCGCGTAACCGCCGTCGGCGTACCAGCCCGTGTACTCGGAGCGGGGACACAGGTTCTCCGCGCCGCGCGCGCAGTACGTGCAGCTGCCGTCGGTCCGGCGCAGCCAGGCCACACCGACCCGGTCACCCACCGCGAAGCCGCGCACCGCCGCGCCCGCCCCGGCCACCACGCCGACGACCTCGTGACCGGGCGTGACACCCATCCGGTGCACGGGCAGGTCGCCCTCCGCCACGTGCAGGTCGGTGCGGCACACACCGCAGGCGCGCACCCGCACCAGCAGCTCGTCGTGCGCGGGCACCGGCACCGGCTTCTCGACCAGCCGCAGAGACCCCTCCTCGACCGGGCCCGGCCGCACCACCGACCACGCGCGCATCGTCCCGTCCGCCATCCCGCCGCTCCCGGTCCTCACGAAGGCCCCTGCCCAGTCTGCGCCGGAACCGCCCGTTCGGCGCGCGGGTCGGTCCGCGGGTGACTAGCGTGAGGAAACGGACTATCCGCTCATTCGGAAGGGCCGTGGTCATGGCCGTGCAACCTGAAGGTACCCCGTGCTGGGCCGACGCGATGTTCAGCGACCTCGAAGGGGCCAAGAGCTTCTACGGAGACGTCCTCGGCTGGACCTTCGCCGAGGCGTCGACGGAGTTCGGCAACTACACCGAGGCTTACTCGAACGGCAAGGCGGTCGCCGCCGTCGTCCCGCCCATGCCCGGCCAGGAGGGCCAGTCGCAGTGGTGCCTGTACTTCGCGGCCCGGGACGCCGCCGCCACGGCCGCCCGGATCCGTGACAACGGCGGCGAGGTGCTGATGGAGCCGATGCAGGTCGGTGACTTCGGCACGATGTGCCTGGCCCGCGACCCCGGCGGTGTCGTCTTCGGCGTCTGGCAGGCGGGCACCCACGAGGGCTTCGACACGACGGCCGAACCGGGTGCCTACACCTGGGCGGAGGTCTTCACCCGCGAGCCCGCCAAGTCCGACGCGTTCTTCCCCGCCGTCTTCTCCTACAAGCAGAAGGAGATGGGGGACGAGGCGATGGACTTCCGGATCTACGACCTCGGCGACCGCAGCGTGCTGGGGCGGATGAAGATGACGGACGACTTCCCGCCCGAGGTGCCGCCGTACATCAACGTCTACTTCGCCGTCGAGGACTGCGACGACGCCGTCGCCAAGGCCACCAAGCTCGGCGGCGTCCTGCGGTTCGGGCCCATGGACACCCCGTTCGGCCGGTTCGCGGCCCTCAGCGACCCGCAGGGCGCCAATTTCTCGGTCATCGACATCACCAGGACCGAGGGTGAGATGCCGAAGATGACCGACGTGAGCTGAGACCTCCGGCCGGACGGCCCACGCGGCCATGGCATGATCGGGGCCATGCGTGAACGTGTTGTGGCCGCGTGTGACGGGGCTTCGAAAGGAAATCCCGGGCCCGCGGGCTGGGCCTGGGTCGTCGCCGACGCTTCCGAGAGCCCGGTGCGCTGGGAGGCGGGTCCGCTCGGCAGGGCCACCAACAACGTCGCGGAACTCACCGCGCTGGAGCGCCTGCTGGCCGCGACCGACCCTGGTGTGCCGCTCGAGATCCGGATGGACTCGCAGTACGCGATGAAGGCCGTCACCACCTGGCTGCCCGGCTGGAAGCGCAACGGCTGGAAGACGTCCGGCGGGAAGCCGATCGCCAACCAGGACCTCGTCGTGCGCATCGACGAGCTTCTGGACGGCCGCTCGGTCGAGTTCCGCTACGTGCCCGCCCACCAGGTCGACGGCGACCGGCTCAACGACTTCGCCGACCGCGCCGCCAGCCAGGCCGCCACCGTCCAGGAGCCCGCGGGCAGCGGCCTGGGCTCCCCCGAGCCGCCGCCCGCGCCGGACGCGCCGGCCAAGGCCCCGCGCTCCCGGTCGCGCGGCGGCTCGGCCCGCACCGCGAAGGCCTCGCCGTCGAAGGGGTCCTCGCGCACCATCAAGGCCAAGTTCCCCGGCCGCTGCCAGTGCGGCCGCTCCTACGCGGCCGGTGAGTCCATCGCCAAGAACGACAGCGGCTGGGGCCACCCGGAGTGCCGCGCGGCCGAGACCGTCTGACCGGACGGTGGCGGCCGGACGGTCCAGGCCGCAGGGTCAGGCGTCGAACGTGTAGTGCGCCGTGTGGTCCAGCAGGTCCGCCGGGCTCGTGTCGTGCCACGGCCGCATCGTCTCGCGCAGGTCGATCACGTTCGGCGTGCCCGAGGCCGGCAGATAGCCGGAGTCGGGGTGCCGCCGCTGCCACTCGGCCCACAGCTTGTCGATGAACGCGTGGTGCAGCCAGAACACCGGGTCGTTGGGGGAGACCCCGGTGGCCATCTGCCCGCCGACCCAGACGTGGACGCGGTTGTGCAGATTGACGCCCCGCCACCCTTCGAGGTGGTTGCGGAAACCGTCCGAGGCGCTGTTCCAGGGCGCCATGTCGTACGTGGGCATCGACAGCACCGACTCGACCTCGGACGGCGTCGGCAGTCCGCGTCCCCCGGCGCCGAGGGAGCGCCGCAGGAACGTACGGCCGTCGACCCGCACGTTGATCGGCCAGTTCCCGGCGGACGCGGAGAACGGACCGTCCGTCACCCGGCCGTCCCGCTCGCGCCCGGTGCCGCCGAGGAAGTCCGGCGCCTACAGCGAGGCGCGCGGCGAACGGTCGACGCTCCAGTCCCAGTACGGCAGGGCCACCGACGGGTCCACCGACTGCAACGCCCGCTCGAACTCCAGCAGGAATCTTCGGTGCCAGGGCAGGAAGGACGGTGAGCGGTGTCCCGTCCGCTCGCCGTCGTCGGTGTCGGAGACGATGAACGCGTTGTGCGTCGTGACGAATTCGTCGTAGCGGCCGCTGCGCTTCAATTCCAGGAGGGCGGCGACGAAACGCCGCTTCTCGTCGGGGGTCAGGGCGGACTGGTTCTTGCGGACGGTCATGTGCGGGTGCTCCAGTGCTTTCCGGGGCGGATCAGTTGGCGGGGAAGGGCAGCAGTGGCGCGCCCTGGAGCTCGTCCACGGCGGCGCGGGCGGCGGCGCGCGGGGTGGCCACCGGGTCGTAGTGGCTGACGACGCTGATCCAGGTGCCGTCGGCGTTGCGCATCACGTGCAGTTCCACACCGTCGACGAACACCGCGTATCCAGCACCGTGGTGGTGGTGACCGGCGGCGGGCCGGCCCTGTATCCGGCGGCCCTTGTAGACCTCGTCGAAGGTCTCGGGGGAGTCGTGGTGCCCGGCGGCCGTGGCCGGGGCGCTTGCCGACCATGTCCCCGTCCCCGCGGTCGTGGCGACGACGGCCGCGGCGGTGAGCGCACGGCGACGGCTGAGTTCCGGCATCCGGACCTCCTGAGTTCGTTCGGGTGATGACCCCGCATGCCTATCGGCCCGTCCCGTACCGGGAGAAATCCCCGCGAGCGGGTTGGCTGCGATTCGGGCAATTCCCCTTATGTCATGCAAGGTTGAACGAAGGTGATCTTGCCGTGAGAGGTGCCCGGGCCACTGCGGAAGGGAAAGTTCCGCCCGCGAGACGTGCTGTGGCGGATGTTTCTCCCCGTGCCGTCCGCTGCCCGTGGTGCGCGTCACGCCGCGAAACTGACGCGATTCGGCGGTCCGGCCGATGCGTGAGGGCCGGGTGTGTCGGCGGTTGGCCCGCCGTCTCCGCGGCCGGCGAACCTCAGGCGTGGCTCACGCCTTGGCGTCCTGCCCGAACAGCCGGTCCAGGAAGGTGTTGCCGTAGACGTGGTGCGGGTCCAGCCGGTCCAGTGCCGCGTCCGCCTCGGCCCACTCGGCCGTGCCGACCGCGGCCGGCACCACCGTGCCCAGTACCTCCTGGTCGCTCCACACCCCGTCGTCCGTGTACGCCCACCCCTTTGACCACTCCACCCGGGTCAGGGCGGACCCGCCGTCGTACGCGCGCAGCAGGAACCGCTCGATCTCGCGCAGGAACGCCTCCGCGCCCGGCGTGCCCGGCAGCGTCAGGATGTCCAGCCACACCGCCGTGTCCCACTCGGGGTGGTCCGCGCGTGGCCGGAGCGCGGACAGCAGCGGCGGACGGGCCCCGGCCACACCGGAGTCGCGGGGGTCGTCCAGTCCGGTCACCCTGATCTCCACCGACCCGTTGACGGGGAAGCTGCCCCGGGCCGCGTACGCCGTCAGCCGCTCCCGGTAGAACGCGGCGAACTCGGCCACGACCCGCTGCACCCGGTCCCTGGACGTGAGCACGGCATAGCCGTTCGCGTGGACCCGCAGCGTGGTCGGCTTCAGATACAGCAGTGTGTTCTTGGACGGCCCCCAGATGTCGCCGGACAGCGTCGCCACCAGCCCGAGCGCGGCCGCGTCGTACTGCGCGGTGCCGAGCACCGGCGCCAGATACCAGGCCGCCTCCGACGTCATCCGGCCCACCAGTTCCGCCACCGGGGCCGGGACGTTGTCGGAGAACGGGTAGTTGTACGGCCGCCTCACGTGCCGCGAGGTCAGCGGCCGGGTGGGGGAGACGCTCCACACCTTCAGCCACGGGTGCTCGGTGAAGGCGAACCAGATCGCCTCGACCCGCCCGGCCTCCTCCAGGAAGCTCGCGAACGTGCGGCGCCCGTCCCCGGTGCCGGGCGCGGCGAACAGCTCGCCGGCCGGGATGTCCGTACGGCTCACGCACCGCAGGCCGGTGTCGGCACCCACCCGCAGGACCACCTCGGTCACCAGGGACCGCCCGAGATGGGTCAGCAGCGCGGCACAGTCCGCCTCGTCCCGGTGGAACGTGCGCAGCGCGTACGCGCCGGCCCGGGAGTCCCACACCACGGCCGTCAGGGACAGGATCAGGTTGCTCAGCGAGCCGTACGTGTGCCCCGGCGGGCGTCGCTCGCCCCGTGCGGGCACGGCGGTGCCGTGCGCGTCGATCGCCAGGGCGCCGCCCAGGGTGAGGACACCGGGGGCGGGAGTCGCCGTGACCCCGAGGCCGTTCTCCTCCAGGAAGGTGAGCAGGGCCTCCAAGGTCACGCCGGTGCCGGCCCGCACGGCGGTCGGCGAGTCCAGGGCGAGGCCGGTGAGGTGGGGCGCGGTGTCGACGAGGAGGACGGGTGCGCCCGGCGGCGTCCCCTCCGTCACCGTCAAGGGTGACCAGCCGTGCGAGGCGCCCCGGGCACGCACCCGCCACCCGTGCCGCCAGGCCCAGTTGACGACGTCGGCCACCTGGTCGGGGCGTCCCGGCGCGCAGGCCCACATCCCGTCGGCGGTGATCTCGCCGACCCAGTTCCGGTACGCCGAGCGGTACAGCGCGACGTCCGCAGGGAAGTCCGGCAACTCCGCCGCAGCGGCGGCCGGATCCGCCGGCAGTCCCGGCACGGCGGCCAGCGCGGCCGCGGTGAGGAGGAAGCCCCGGCGCGACCAACGCGCCTCGTCCGACGGGAAGTTGCTCGCTGAACCAGTTGTCACGGGAAGCCACGCTAGGGGCGCGTTGACACGTGACGTATCCCTGACGACTCTATTCACTCGTGTGAGTGAATGGGGCGGGGTCGGCGGCCCGGAGCGAGATGTTCCGCGCGTGGCCGTGAGGGATGACAGACTGACGCCCATGGACGAGCGCACATTCGACAGGTCGGGCCAGCACGCTTCCGTCGTCGGTCTCGGTACGTGGCAGCTGGGTGCCGACTGGGGAGACGTCGACGACAAGGAAGCCCTCGCGGTACTGGAGGCGGCGGCCGAGGCCGGGGTGACCTTCTTCGACACCGCCGACGTGTACGGCGACGGCCGCAGCGAGCAGACCATCGCCGCGTTCCTCAGCGGCAGGCCGGACCTGCACGTCCTGGTCGCCACCAAGATGGGCCGCCGGGTCGACCAGATCCCCGAGAACTACGTGCTCGACAACTTCCGCGCCTGGAACGACCGCTCCCGGCGCAACCTCGGCGTCGACCGTATCGACCTGGTGCAGCTGCACTGCCCGCCGACGCCCGTCTACTCCACGGACGAGGTGTTCGACGCCCTGGACACCTTGGTCGAGGAGGAGCGCGTCGCCGCGTACGGCGTCAGCGTCGAGACCTGCGCGGAGGCACTGACCGCGATCGCCCGGCCGAACGTGGCCAGCGTGCAGATCATCCTCAACCCGTTCCGCATGAAGCCCCTGCGCGAGGTGCTCCCGGCCGCCCGCGAGGCGGGTGTCGGCATCATCGCCCGCGTGCCGCTGGCCTCCGGCCTGCTGTCGGGCAAGTACACACGGGACACCGTCTTCCCCGAGAACGACCACCGCACCTACAACCGGCACGGGGAGTCCTTCGACGTGGGCGAGACCTTCTCCGGCGTCGACTACGTCACCGGCGTCGAGGCGGCCGCCGAGTTCTCCGCGCTCGCCCCCGAGGGGTACACCCCGGCCCAGCTGGCCCTGCGCTGGATCATCGACCAGCCCGGTGTCACGACCGTGATCCCCGGCGCCCGCTCACCCGAGCAGGCCCGTGCCAACGCGGCCGCCGCCCGCCTGCCGGAGCTGTCCGGCCGGACGCTGTCGGCCATCCGCGACCTCTACGACCGGCGGATCAAGGACCAGGTGGAATCCCGCTGGTAGGAGAGGTCCCCCGACCCGTCACGGCACCAGGAGCAGCTGCCTCTCCTGCTCCTGGTCGCCGGAGGCGGCACCGTCGTCGCGGGTCGTGAAGGCCCGGGTGAGCGTGTCGCTCGCCCGCCGCACCGCCTCCGGGGCGCCCTGCACCGTGACGGTCACCGGGGCGGAAAGGCGCTCGGCGCCCGCCCCGGTGCTCCCGGCGGGACCCGCGTCCGCGCCGCCGTCGAAGGTCGCCATGTGCACCGTCGCGTTCTCGTCGGCGGGCAGCTCGTCCGGTGCCCCGAACGTGCCTTCCAGGGCCCGGACGACCGCTCGTGCGTCGTCGGCACCCCCGCCGCTGAGCGTGACGGTGAGCTGCGTACCGGACATGCGTCCACGACCTCCTCGGGCTGTGCGTCAGTCGCCGTCCGTGTAACCGTCCGCTGATCGCTCAAACCGCCGTACGGGGCCGGGACGACGGCCGCTTACGGGGAACCCGCGTGAGAGAAGGACCACGTCTCACACCGGGGAGGAACAGTGGCGGACACGGCAGACGGCGCGCCCAGGCGCCGGGGGCGCAACGAGACGGAGGAGGAGAGAGCGGACCGGATGTGGCAGGAGCTCATCCAGGAGGTCCGGGTGGCCCAGATGGGCGTACAGATCCTGTTCGGCTTTCTGCTCACCGTGGTGTTCACCGACAAGTACGACGACCTGACCGACACGGACCAGCTGATCTACCTCGTGACGGTCGTCCTCGGCGCGTGCGCGACCGGGGCGCTCATCGGGCCGGTGTCCCTGCACCGCCTGGTCTCCGGGCGGCGCGTCAAGCCCCAGGCGGTGCGGCTTGCCTCCCGGCTGACGCTGCTCGGCCTCGTGCTGCTGCTCGCCACGACAACCGCCTCACTGCTGCTGATCCTGCGCGTGGCGACGCACGACGGCTTCGTGCCCTACCTCGTCGCCGGCGTCGTCGGCTGGTACCTGCTGTGCTGGTTCGCCCTGCCTCTGTGGACCCGGCACCGCCACACGTCGAAGTGACGGCCGCGGCATGAGTACGGCTGCTCGGCTCGTCCCCGGGTCAGCCCCCCGCGATGACGTCCGCCAGGAAGTCGTCGACGCGGACGTCCTCGCGGCCCGGCGGGACCACCTCGTGCGTCTCCCGCAGGAACGCCGCGAACGCCGGGGCCCAGGCGAACACCACCGCGTGGTGCCGGCCCCCGTCCGGACGGGCGTCACCGAGGAACTCCAGGCGCAGCTCCTGCCACATGCCGTGCGACTCGGGACGCATCCGCACGTCCCCCACTCCGACCGGACGCCGCAGCGCCTCACCGAGCATCTCGCGGTCCAGCTGCCAGCGGGCGAGGACACGGCCGTCGTGGCTGAAGACGACGGTGACGGCGAACGGGTCCGCGGCGTCGTAGCTCAGGTGGGCGAGCACGGAGAAACGGTCCGTGTCACCCGCCTGGAGCTGCACCACCAGGGTCTTGTGCACGAAGGAGTTCACGAAAGGGCCTCCGGGAGGAACCAACCGACGTAGAGCCCTCTAGTACCCCCCACACGCACAAGATGCTCAGCTCTCCGGGTGATTCCCGCGGGCACCGCGCAGGGACTCGATGCACACGGCCACGGCCCGCTGGAGCTCCTCCAGACGCTGGACCATGTCGTCCTCGTAGAACTCCCCGGCGTCGTCGAAGGTCAGCTCCTCGAACACCTTGGTCGCCCTCTGGAGGCTGCTGTAGAACTTCGTGCGCCGCTCCCGCACCCGCAGGCCCGGGTCGGTCTCGACGGTCTCGACGACCAGGGACTTCATGGTGTCGTACGCCTCGGCGGCCCACTCGCCGGCGTCCTCGCCCTCGTCCAGTTCGTCGATGAGCGACAGGTGCCGCTCGGCCTCCTGGCGGAGGTCGGCCGGCGCGTCCACGGTCTGCCCCGCGGGCGTTCTGATCTGCCCCGACTCGGCGATCTGGCGCACGTATCCGATCCGGTCGGCCGCCCTGCTCTCGTCGGCGACGGCCTTCTTCAGCTCGTCGGTGCGCACGACGTCACGGGCCAGCTCGGACTGGAGGCCCGGGTCCTCCCGGACCCGGTCCAGCAGGGCCTGGCGGGCCGCGCGGGCGGTTGCCGGGTCGGCGAGGATCGCGGCGCGCAGAGCGGTCGGGTTCTCCGCGACCTCCAGCGCCTTCGTGGGCCGGATGCCCTCCGCCTGGGCGGCCTCGGCGATGGCGGTGCCGCGCTCGGACGTGGCGCCGGAGCGGGAGACGTAGTAGCCCAGCCACACGTCGGCGTCCGGCAGTTCCACGTCCTGACCCGGCGTCAGCGCCTCGAAGTGCGGGACCAGCCCGTCGTCGGCCGCCCGGTCCCACGCCTTGTAGTAGCGCATGACCCGCTCCGGGGAGCACCCGGCGAGTTCCGCGAACTCCTTCGCCGACACCTTCGGCGTCTCGTCCGCTCCCTGCCCGCCGGGCCGCACGCTGCGCGCCACCTTCAGCCCGAAGGCCCACCCTCCGGTCCGGGCGTACGCCCCGAACTCCCGCGCGTCCCGCGCGATCGGCTCGGAGACGGGCGCCGACGGCGCGGGGGACGTCTCGGGCGGGGTGAGGGCGACGGTCACGACTCTCCTTGGGGCGAGGCGGGGCGGATCTGACTGCACGCTGTGCGGACGGCAGCCTATCGGCACCCGCCGGCCTCGCCGTTCACGGTCTGCGCAGGCCCGGGGGCTCAGCCGAACGCGTCGCGCAGGGCGGGCAGCAGGGTCTTCTCCGACCAGTCCAGATACGCCGGCTGCGACTCGCCACCGATCTGGACCAGGGCGACCTCGGTGAAACCGGCCTCGGCGTACGGGCGCACGGCCTCGACGAAGGCGTCCGGGTCGTCACCGCACGGGATCGCGTCGGCGACGTCGTCGGGCGTGACGAACTGGGTCGCCGCCTCGAAGGAATCCGGGTGCGGCAGTTCCGAGTTGACCTTCCAGCCGCTGCCGAACCAGCGGAACTGGGAGTGGGCGCGCTTGACAGCCGTGTCCCGGTCGGGGTCGTAGCAGACCGGCAGCTGGCCCACGCGGGGCTTGCCCTCGCCGCCGTGCCGGTCGAACGCCTCCAGCAGCCCCGCCTTGGGCTCCGTGGCGATCACCAGATCGCCCAGCCGGCCCGCCAGCTCGCACGACTGCTCCCCGGAGACGGCGATGCCGATGGGCGGCGCCTCGTCCGGCAGGTCCCACAGCCGGGCCGACTCCACGTCGAAGTGCGTGCCGCGACGGTTGACGTGGCCGCCCTTGAAGAGGGCGCGGATGATCTCCACGGCCTCCTCGAACATCTCGTGCCGCACGTCGACGGACGGCCAGCCGCCGCCCACCACGTGCTCGTTGAGGTTCTCGCCGGAGCCGAGTCCCAGCCGGAACCGCCCCTCGGACAGCAACTGGACCGTCGCCGCCTTCTGCGCCACCACCGCCGGGTGGTAGCGGAACGTCGGGCACGTCACGTACGTCATCAGCGGGATACGTGACGTGGCCTGGGCGGCCGCACCGAGCACCGCCCACGCGTAGGGCGAGTGACCCTGCGAGCGCAGCCACGGGAAGTAGTGGTCGGAGGTCACCGAGAAGTCGAAGCCCGCCTCCTCGGCCCGCACCACATGGTCGACGAGCTCTCGGGGGCCGGCCTGCTCGGTCATCATCGTGTATCCGATTTGCACCATAACCGCCGAGTCCCCTGACAGGGGGCGGGAAAACTGCTCGATCAAGGTCCGGCGACGGGGCAGGATGCCCCCATGAGTGCCTCCGCCCTGCCCGCGGGCAGCCCCGCCTCCCAGGGCGTCGACGCCTCCGGCGTCCACGCCTTCCTCGACGCCCTCGAAGCGGCCCCGGAGATCGAGCCGCACAGCCTGATGATCATGCGGCACGGCCGGCTGGTGGCCTCCGGCTGGTGGGCACCGTACACCCCCGACCGCCCCCATCTGCTGTACTCGCTCAGCAAGAGCTTCACCGGGACCGCCGCCGCACTGGCCGAAGCCGAGGGGCTGCTCGACTTCGACGCTCCGGTGATCTCGTACTTCCCGGAGTTCGAAGCCGATATCACCGACCCGCGCAGCCGGGCCATGCTCGTCCGGCACGTGGCGTCCATGTCGAGCGGCCACGAGCGGGAGACCGTCGATGAGGTCTTCGCTCTGGACCGGGAGGAGCCCGTGCGCGGGTTCCTGCTGCTGCCGCCGGATCGCGACCCCGGCACCGTCTTCGCCTACAACCAGCCCACCACCTACACCCTCGCCGCGATCGTCCAGCGCGTGACCGGGCAGTCGCTCACCGCGTATCTGCGCCCGCGGCTGCTGGATCCGCTGGGCATCGGCGAGGTGTTCTGGCAGCGGGGCCGGACCGGCCGCGAGATCGGCTTCAGCGGTCTGCACGCCACCACCGACGCCGTCGCCCGGCTCGGCGAGCTGTACCTGCGCGACGGGGTCTGGGAGGGCGAGCGGCTGCTGCCCGAAGGGTGGGTGGCCCGGGCCACGCGTCCGCACATACCCACCGCCGGAGCCATGGGAGACGCCGACCGGCAGGACTGGGACCAGGGGTACGGCTACCAGTTCTGGATGTCCCGGCACGGCTACCGGGGTGACGGTGCGTACGGCCAGTTCTGCCTGGTGCTGCCCGAGCAGGACGCGGTGATCGCGATGACCGCGGCGACGGAACGGATGCAGGACGTCCTGAACCTGGTCTGGCAGCACCTGCTGCCCGCCTTCGGCCCCGAGCCGCTGCCCGGCCGCGAGTCCGCGGACGAGGCCCTGCGGGAGCGCCTCGCCGGGCTCGCGCTGCCGCCCGCCCCGGGCAGGGCGGCGCCGCCGGAACGGGCGGAGGAATGGGCGGCAGCCGAGTTCAGGTCCTCCGAAGAGGACGGTCCCGCCCTGTCGGCCGGGCTCGTACCGGACGCGGACGGCTGGACGCTCGGGCTCACCGAGGGCGAGAACCGGCTGGACATGCGGATCGGAGCGGGGCGCTGGGCGGTGGCGGAGGAGCCGCTCCCGACCGCCGTGAGCGGCGGCTGGACGGACTCCGGCACGCTGGCCGTGGAGGTGGCGTTCCTGGAGACCCCGCACCGCCTCGAGCTGGCCTGCTCCCTCGCGGACCGTACGCTCACCGCGAGCTGGCGCACGCAGCCCTTCAAACCCAGCCCGCTCACCTCTCTGCGCGCCCCGCGCGGCTCAGTCTGAGCCCGGCCGGAACGTCTTCAGGAACGCCCGCAACGCCTCCTGGTTCGCCTCGTCCTCCCAGTCGGCGTCCGGGGTCGTCCAGCGCAGCGAGAAGCTCCGGCCCCCGCCCAGCAGGAAGCCCCGGCCGAAGGTGTGCACCCGGGTGCCGTCGACGTCCGCCGTCCACTCCATGTCGGCGGCCTCGCGCCCCTGGTACGTCGTCGCGCGGATCTCGCCGATCCGCCGGTAGCCGCCGGACCGCTCCAGGTGGGGTTCCACGTCGTCCCGCCACACGGCCACGGGGTCGGGGCCCACGCGTTCGCTGTAGGTGACGGCCAGCGTGCGGTCGTCACCTTCGGCACCGAAGACCACGCGGTACCTCAGATCGCCCTGGCGATCGGTGTCCAGCCGCTCCCAGCCCTCGGGGAGCGCGACGGAGAAGCCCTCCGGCGCGTGGTAGGTGTGGAAACCGGGCGGCAGGGCCGTGGCCGGTGCGGACGGCGTCGGCGTAGGCGTGGGCGTGGGCGTGGGACCGGGGGACGACGGAGAGGGCGTGGGGGAGGGGGAGCCGGTCCTGGGCGGTCCGGACGGCTCGGGGCTGCCGCCGCCGGTGCCCTCGCCCGGCGAGGCGGCGGAGGCCGGTGGCCGGGCCGGGGACTCCGCCGCGTCGCTGCCGGAGTCGCTGCCGGGCAGCCCCTGGGTCGCGGCGAGCACGGCGACCGCGACCGTGACCACGGCCAGGGTGGTCCCGGCGACCATGGTCCGTCTGCTCCACGCCGGACCCCCCGGCCGCATCGCGGCGTACGCGCCGCGCAGCCGCGGCACGGGCACCGACCCCACGGCCGCCTCCGGGTTCTCGCTGAGCGCGCGGGTCAGCGCCTCCCGGACCACCGGGCGGTTCAGCCGCTCCCGCGCGTCCTTGCGGAGCAGCCCCTGCACGACCTGGGTGAGCGGCCCGGCGCGCACCGGTGTACGCAGCGGCAGCCGGTCGACGCCCTTCAGGGTGTTCTCCGGCCGGCCCCGGTCGCGGAAGGGCGGGCGGCCCTCGACCATCGTGTAGAGGATCGCGCCGAGCGCCCACAGATCGGCCGTGGGCCCGATGTGCTCGTCGCGGGCCTGTTCCGGGGAGGCGAACGCGGGCGCCGTGAGCCGGGGCGCGAGAGTCGCGCCGACCAGGCCGTAGCCGGTGACGACCACCGAATGGTCCTCGCGTACGAACACCTGGCCGGGGCTGAGCTCGCCGTGTGTGATGCCCTCGGCGTGCGCGGCGTCCAGCACGTCGAGCAGCTCGAGGCCGACACGGGCGGCCCGCACGTAGTTGAACGTGCCCTGCTCCGAAAGGAGTTCGCCGAGCGGGCTGCCGTCGATCCACTCGTTGACGGTCCACAGGGTGCCGGCCTCCTCGACGGCGTCGACGACGGTGGCGATCCGGCCGGGGCACAGCAGCGCCATGCGTTCCGACGTGCGCAGCAGGCGGCCGGCGGCCCGGCGTTCGGTCTCGTACGCGTCGTCCGGAAGCCCGATCTGCGTGACGAGACACGGACGGGAGACCTCGCCGGCCCCGAGGTCCTCCGCGTACCAGCAGATGCGGTTGGTCTCGCGCTGGATGATCTCGAGCAGCCGGTACCGGCCGGCGACCAACTGGTGTGTGGAGACGTGCGCCCTGCCCATGGCCATCCCTCGCTGGAAACCTGGCTCTCACCTTTTCCAGAAGTACGGCGGATGAGCCGTGCTGCGTTCAACCGGATCGCAACTCGGCGTTCTTCTTGTCTTTTATTCAAGAGTGGGGGATCAAGTGTGCGAGAGAAAACGGTCTTTCGCGGGCTCAGGAGCGGCTCACCTCGGTCACCCCGGGGCCGCCGAGGGCTCGCCGCGGGTGCGGAGAATTAACCCCGCGGCCCGCGGATTCCCGAATCCCCGGCCGGCCTGCTGGTAACCGACGGTAAATACGAAGGTGTCCGACGGCTGAACTCGACGCCCCTCCGATGAATTCGGTGACGGATTATCCGGCGGCGGTCGGCTCAGCCGGTACGCCGCAGCAGGAAGCCGAGCAGTGACCGCAGTTCACCGAGGGCCCTCACCTCCAGCGGCACCCCGGCGAGCGCCGTCTCGACGGCGGCGACGTGCCGCCGGGCCTCCGCCATGGCCGCCGCACGGCCGTCCGCCCGCTCGATCAACTCCGCCGCCGCACCGGGATCGTCGCCCGTCTCCAGGAGCGCGGCGAGCCGGCCGCCCTGCGGGGAACCGAGCGCGACCAGCACCGGGAGCGTCTTCTTCCGCTCCCGCAGATCGCCGTGGACGGGTTTGCCCGTGACCCGGGGGTCACCCCAGATGCCCAGCACGTCGTCGACGATCTGGAAGGCGATCCCGAGGTGCCGGCCGGCCCGGTCGAGCGCGGCGGCCGTCTCGGGGGCGGCACCGGCGAGTACGGCGCCCAGCGCGGCGGCGCAGCCCAGCAGGGAACCCGTCTTGCGCTCGGCCATCGCCCGGTACTCGTCCGGCCGGACCCGCTCCGGCCCCGTCCAGGGGCGGTCGGCGAACAGCAGGTCGTCCGCCTGCCCGCGCACCAGGTCGCCCAGCGCGACGGACAGCGCCCGCACGGCCGCGCCTCCGCCGGGCTGCGCGGCGAGCGTCTCGACGGCGAGCGCGAACAGGGCGTCGCCCGCGAGGACCGCGGGGCCCGTGCCGTAGGCCTTCCACACGGCCGGGCGACGGCGCCGGTCCGCGTCGCCGTCCATGATGTCGTCGTGCAGGAGGGAGAAGGCGTGGACCAGCTCCACCGCCACGGCCGCGGCCACCCCGTCCCGCCCGGACGCACCGGCCGCCTCGGCGCCGAGCACGGCGAGCGCCTGCCGTACGCCCTTGCCGCCCGGGGCGACGGCCGGTGCGCCGCCGACCTCGCACCAGCCGAAGGAGTACGCGGCCATCTCACCGACCCAGGGATGCAGTCGGCCGACGGCTTCGGTGAGGGCGGGCCGTACGAGTGTGCGGCAGCGGTGGAGGATCCGGTCGGCGTCGGCCGGGGGGTTGGGGCCGACCGCGTGATCCCGCAGTTCGTCGTACGTGACCGCTTCCCGGCGTGCCGCCTCTGCCGCCGCGGGGGAGACCGTCACCGTGTCACCTCCGCCGCCCTCGCCTCGACGACTCCGGCATCCGGTATGCCCAGTTCGTCGTACGCGCGCGCCACCATCGCGCGGGCGTGCCGGAGACCGATCCGCTCCAGCGTGCCGGCCAGCTCGGCCAGTTCGGCCGCCGTCTCGGCGCGGTCGCGGCCCAGCCGGGCCAGGGACTTGGCGAGGCCCAGCCGGGACAGCGCCTCCCCGCGCGGCTCGCTCATCGAACGGAACTCCGCGAGGGCCTGCTCGTACAGGGCGCGCGCCTCCGCGTAACGCCCGGCCCGGTACAGGACGTTGCCGCGCATCTTGTGGTTGTAGGCCAGCGCGCTGGACAGCCGCATCTCGCGGCACGTCGCCTCGGCCTCGCTGAGCAGTTCCAGGGCCCGCTCGGTGTCCCCGTCACGCACGGACACGACGTCGGCCAGACCGCGCAACGCCCAGGCGTGACCGCGCCGGTCGTCGGCGCGCGCGGCGATCTCGGCGGACTCCTCGAACAGGGCGTACGCGGTGTCGTAGTCCCCGGTGTTGCGGTGCATCTGCGCGATGCCCTCCAGCGCCCACACCGTGTGCCGCGCCTCCCCGCGCCGCCGGGCCTCGGCGAGCAGCTGCTCGTGCAGCCGGCCGACGGCCTCGTAGTCGCCCTGGATACGGCCGGTCTCGGCCAGGCCCGCCAGCGAGTAGCCGCGCACGACGATGTCCCCGCCCTGCTCGCCCAGATCGGCCGCGAGCTGGAGCAGCCGGCGGGCCAGCCGGAACGCCCCGCGCTGCCGGGCCAGCGTGCCGCCGCTCCACAGCGCCCAGGCCATCGCCGCGACGTCCCCGGCCCGGCGGGCGGCCCGGTAACTCGCCTTCCACGCCCGGTCCGCGTCCTCGACCCGGCCCAGCCGGCGGTGCGCCTCGGCCACGGCGAGTCCGGAACGCGCCGCTTCCCCGGGCTTCCCGGCGCGCTCGGCCGCCCTCAACTGCTCGGTGCCGGCGGCCAGAACGTCGGTCAGTGCGGAGTTGACGGACAGGGTGGTGAGCGCGCCCTGGTACTCCGGGGCGAATGCCTTGCCGTACATCGATGCCTTTCGGTCCGTATACACGCCATGTATACACAGAGCGTATACATGGCGTGTATAGAAGGGTGGAAACCTGCCCTGGCCACAAGGGCCAGGGCATCACCTGTTGCCGATCAAGACGTCGACCGCACGGACGGGGTTGCCTGTGAGGCGCAGATCACCTGACAGGGACTCAGTGCTGCCCCGACTTCTGCGGAGTCGCCTCGCTCGGCCGCACGACGACGTATCCCTCGCCCTCGAGCACCAGTTGCACGGCCTCGCCGGAGCCGCCCCGCAGCATCGAGCCGATGGACTGGGAGCGGTGCAGCGAGGTCTTCAGGCCCGCCGTCCAGCCCACGATCGCGTCGGTGTCGACGTACACCGGATACTGCGGCGAGACCGGGATGACCAGCGGGTTGCCCTCGCAGATCAGCCCCAGTCCGCCGTGCCCGGTGAAGACGCTGTTGAACAGGCCGCCGCCGGTGATGCCGGCGCCCTTCACGGTCGCGATGCGGTAGGACAACGTGGCGTCGAAGCACAGGACGTTGCGGCCGTTGACCGTGAACTCGTCGCCGGGTTCCACATCGACGATGAAGCAGTTCTGCGCTTCGTGGGCGAACCACGCCTCGCCCTGACCGCGCACCGCCATCAGCGGCAGTCCCTCCCCGGTGACCGCGCGCTTGAGCATGCCGCCCACGCCCTGGCCCTTGCGCTCGAACTGGAGATTGCCGCGGTAGGCGATCATCGCGCCCTGCCGGGCGAGCATCTCGCCGTTCACCGTGTAGCGGAGGCACTTGGCGTTCTCGACCGTCATGCCCGGTGCGACGGCCGGCTGCGCCATGTGCCTGCTGGAAAAGAGGTCACCCTTCATACGCGCATCCTCACCCGGAGCGCTCGCCTCCGCCAAGATCGGGGCGAGTGACGGACAGGGCGCACGGTGGCGCGGTGTCAGCCGCCGAACAGTTGCGTCCAGTACGTGCCCGCGCGGCCGCCGCCCGCGAAGCCGACCCCGAGGTGCGTGAAGCCGGGCTTGAGGATGTTGGCCCGGTGGCCGGGGCTGTTCATCCAGCCCTCCACCACCTCGGCGGGGGAGCGCTGGCCGCAGGCTATGTTCTCGCCGACGGAACGCAGGGTGGAGCCCGCCGCGGCGGCCCGGTCCCAGGGCTGGCTGCCGCCGGGCGCGGTGTGCGAGTAGAAGTCACGGGCCACCATGTCCGCGCTGTGCGCCTGGGCGGCGGCGGTGAGCAGGGGATCGGCGGCCAGGGGCGGGAGCCCGGCCCGGGCGCGCTCCCGGTTGGTGAGGTCCCTGACGGCCGCCGCCGCGCCGGCCAGCCCGTCCGGTGTGAAGGGCCTTGCCCAGAGCGCGGTCCAGTAGGTGTCGCCGGTGGGACCGTCGTGGACGTGGGCCACTGCGGTGTGGGTGAACACCGGGTCGTGCAGGGTGCGGCGGGGCCCGTCCGTGCGCAGGCAGTACGCGACGAACTCGGCGGTGGTGCGCGGGCCGGACACCAGGTGCTCGCCGACGGTGAGGTACGCGTACCCGGCGCCGACGACCCGCTGGTAGACGGACACGCCGTCCCGGCTCTCGACGCCGAGGCGTCCGGACGCGGCCATGGCGGCGGCGTGGGCCCGCGCAGCGGACACGAGCCGAGGGTCGAGCGAGACCGGTGGTGAACCGGCGGCGCTGCGGGCGGAGTTGACCAGGGCGGCGAAGCCGTCCGGGTCGGGTGCGGGCGGCGCGGAGGCAGGCCGCGTCCGCGGCGCACCGGCGGTCGCCGAGGCCGGAGCCGGCCCGGGCGGGACATCCACGACGTCGACGCCGAAGTCCCGGGCGAGTCCCGCCAGTCCGTCGGCGTACCCCTGTCCCAGGGCACGCAGCTTCCAGAGGCCGCCGCGCCGGTAGAGCTCCGCGAGGAGCAGGACCGTCTCCTGGCGGGGGTGCGGCGGGGTGAACCGGGCGAGCGGGCGGCCTGCCGCGTCGGTGACGTGCAACGTGGGGGAGGGCAGGCGGCCGAGGGCGGTTCCGGGCTCGGCGGGGCTGACGGCGAGGGTGACCCGCGTGGCCCCGGCACGCAGCCTCGCCGGGTCCACGGTGAGCGCGTCGCCCCGCAGCGCCGCTCCCGGCGCGGCCGGCTGGTTGTAGAAGACGAAGTCGCCGTCGCCCCGCACTTTTCCGCCGTCGTCCGTGACGAGCGCGGACACGTCGAACGGGCCGGGCACCCGGACGGTCACCGCCCCGCCCGGAAGCGGCAGATTGCCACCGGGGACCAACTCGTTCATCACGCCGCCCTGCTGTCGTCGTACCGGCCTCCCCGCAGGGGACGCGGATGCCCCGACAACGGCCGTGACGGCACGAGGGTTCCCACGCCAGCCCCCAGCGGCAGGGCAGCCCGACCGAGGCCACCCCACGGCGGCGGAGGCCGCACCACTACCGTGTCGTACGCCGGGACGGCACGGAGTGCCCGGCTCGCTCCCGGTGGCTCCGCGACACTGCGGGCACCCGCCCCCTGACACCCCCGCCCGTGCACACCGGCCGAAGGAGCGCCCACGTTGCCCCGCACCGCACGCCCCCGCAGCCGCACCGCCCCGGCCGCCCTCTCCCTGTGCCTCGCGCTGGGTTGCGGTTCCGGCGGGACGCCCCGGGGGGACGGGCCGGCCCCGCCGTCCAGCGCGCCGACGGGAACCGGGCACGACGTGGTCACCTGGGCCTCCTCCGCCGACCGCATCGGCGCGGCGGTCGACGGCCGCGGCTACCGGCTGGTCGTGCGTACCAGCGTCGGCGGCACCGGCCTCAGGGTGCGGCTGTCCAACGCCTTCGGGGACCAGCCGGTGACGTTCGGCAACGTCCACGCGGGTCTCCGGCGCGACGGGGCCGCACTCGTCCCCGGCAGCAACCGGCGCATGACCTTCCGCGGCGCCCGCTCCGTCACGGTCCCCGCCGGCGGCATCGTCTACAGCGACCCGCTGCCCGTCCGCGTCCCCGCCGCGAGCGCGCTCGTCGTCAGCCTCTACGTCCCCCGGGCGGGCGGCGTGCTCACCGGGCACTGGATGGCGATGCAGACGTCGTACACCACCGACGGCGACCACACCGCGGAGGAGAGCGGCGCCAACTGGGCACAGCGGACCGGCTCCTGGTCCTACCTCGACGCCGTCACCGTGCGGCCCCGGCCCGCGGCGGGCGCCGTGGCCGCCCTCGGCGACTCGATCACCGACGGCTGGCACTCCACGACCGACCTCGACCGCCGCTGGCCGGACTACCTCGCCCGCCGGCTGCGCACGTCCCCCACGACGAGCGTCAAGGGAGTGGCCAACGCGGGCATCGCCGGTAACAAGGTCCTCGCCGACGGCCCCGGACAGAGCGCCCTGAACCGCCTGTCGCGGGACGTGCTCGCACTGCCGGGCCTGCGCACGGTCTTCCTCTTCCAGGGCGTCAACGACATCAAGGTCGAGCCCGGCGCCACGGCCGACGAGCTCATCGCCGGGTACCGCACGCTGGCCGACCGGGTGCACGCGGCCGGGAAATGCCTCGTCGCCGCCACGATCGCCCCCTACAAGGGCTGGCAGGAATGGGACCCCGCCGGGGAAGCCGTGCGCCGGAAGGTCAACAGCTTCATCCGCACCAGCGGCGAGTTCGACGCGGTCACCGACTTCGACCGCGTCCTGCGCAGCCCCGACGACCCCGAACGGATCCTCCCCGCCTTCGACGGCGGCGACCATCTGCACGCCAACGACAAGGGGATGCGGGCGATGGCCGACGCCGTCGATCTGCAGAGCCTCGACTGCGGGAGCCGGTAGCCCGGGTCAGGGGACCGGCCGGTCAGCCGGACGCCGACGGCTCCGGCGTGATCAGACCCTCCCGGTAGGCGATGGCCACGGCCTCGCCACGGCTCGACGCGCCCAGCTTGGCGAGGATGTTGGAGACGTGGACACTCGCCGTCTTGCCGGTGATGAACAGCTCCTCGCCGATCTGCCGGTTGCTGCGGCCGAGCGCGAGCAGCCGCAGCACCTCCCGCTCGCGTGCGGTCAGCACACCGGCGCGGACGCCCTGGTCCGGCGTGTCCGCCAGGCGGCCGCGCCGGACCAGGGCGTCCACCTGCTCCCCCAGCGGCGTGGCGCCGAGGCGGCCGGCGGTCTCCCGGACCTCACGGGCCTCGGCCGCCGCCTCGTCACGACGCCCGGCCGCCACCAGGGCCTCGGCGTACCGCAGCCGGCCGCGCGCCTGCTCGTAGACGTCGCCGTAGCCGAACGCCGTCACCACCGCCGACCAGGCAGCGGCGTCCGGCCCCGAGACGGCCCGGAGCCACTCCGCCTCGGCACGGGCCAGCCACGCCTGTCCCTCGGGCCCCTGCGGGGTGCCGCCCTCGCCGCGCGCGGCGGTGGCCCGCGCCAGGTCCACCAGTTCGCCGGCGGTGTCCGCCCAGCGCCGGGCCCCGGCCTCGTCGCCGGCCGACCGCAGCTCGGCGGCCGCGTCGGCCACCGCGGACAGGGCCAGGGCGGCGAGCCGGACCGTGACGTCCGGGCGGTCGCCCGCCTCGCTGCTGAGGGCCGCGACCGTGGACCGCATCCACCGCACGGCGTCCTCGGGATCACGGCGCAGCGCCGCGGCATCGGTGAGCACGATGCCCGCGACCAGGGTGGCCATCCAGTCGAAGGGCCCCTCCAGCAGGGCGCGCGCCCGGTCGGCGGCCGTCAGGTCGCCCCGTGCCAGGGCGACGTACAGCGCGGGACCGACCGTGTACCCGCCGGCGGCCGGCAGCACCTCGGCATCGGCCGCCGCCGCCCGCACACACTCGTCCCAGCGGCCCAGCACGTGCAGCACCAGCAGCCGCAGGTACCGCATCTCCAGCGGATACGGGGACGACAGCAGCCCGGCGCGCCGGGCCCGGTCCAGTCCCTCCGTCAGCCAGGGCACGCACTCCGCCAGCGCACCCGACTCGTAGCAGCCCATGGCCAGGTTGAACAGGGCGCGCAGCTCCACGGCCGCGTTGCCCGAACTCCGGGCCAGGTCCCGGGCCTTCAGCAACCGCTCCCGGCCCTCGGGGCCGCGCCGCCCGCCCCCGTCGAAGACGGCCAGGGAGATCAGCAGGTCCGCCTGCGCGTCGGTCACCCGCAGCTCCTCGGCAACGCGCAGGGCCCGCCGGGCGACCCGCAGCGCGGTCTCGTTCTCCCCGACGTGGCGTGCGGCCATGGCATGCGTGGACGCCGCCCACACCCACGTACGCGACGGAGGATCCTCCGGGATCATCGCCAGGGCCTCGCTGCTGTAGGCGAACGCCGCCGTCAGACTGTCCACGCTGAGCAGGTTCCCGGCGAGGGTGTAGCGGACCCGGGCGGCGAGTTCGGAGTCGGCGTCCTGGCCGAGCTCCGCCAGTGCGGAGCGCGTGAGGGAGACCGCCCGGTGCAGCTCCCCGGCGTGCGCGGCCGCCGCCGAGGCCCGCAACGTCAGCGTCACACGGTCGACGCCGCCGACGGAGGGCCGCGCCTCGGCATCCACCGCCGGCCACAGATCGAGGGCCGCTTCCAGATGCCGGTGCTCCTCGGCCGGCGCACCGACCCGCTGGGCGTGATCGGCTGCTTCCAGGGAGGCGGCCAGCGCCTCGGCGAGATCGTGGCTCTCCCGGTAGTGGTGGGCACGCTCGGCGGCGCTCTCGGCGGTCCGGCCCTGCGCGGCTAGCAGCCGGGCGAACGCGCCGTGCAGCCGCGCCCGCTCCCCGGGGAGCAGATCGGCGTAGACGGCCTCACGGGCGAGGGCGTGCCGGAACGAGTACGTGTCGTCGTCCCCGGCGACGAGCAACTGCCGCCCCACCGCCTCCCGCAGCGCCGACTCCAGCTCCTCCTCGGGAAGCCCGACCGCCTGCCGCAGCAGCTCGTGCTCCACCCGGCGCCCGGCGACGGCCGCGGTCCGCAGCACCTGCTGCGCGGTGTCGGACAGCTGCTCGAAGCGGATCAGCAGCACCTCGGCGAGCCCGCTCGGCACCCCACCGGACTCCGTGTCCGTGGCCGCGAGCAACTCCTCGGCGTAGAACGCGTTCCCCTCGGCCCGTTCCACGATCCGCCGCACCGTGGCGTCCGCCAGCGGACGCCGTTCGAGGTGACGCACCAGCCGGGCCACATCGGAATCGCCCAGCGGCCGCAGCTCCAGCCGCTCCACGGCGGGCAGCCGTATCAGCTCCGCGAGCAGCGGCCGCAGCGGGTGGCGGCGGTGCAGATCGTCGGCACGGTACGAGGCGAACACCGCAAGCCGGTGCCGCAGCACACCCCGGGCGAGCAGAAACCGCAGCAGATCCCGCGACGACTGGTCGGCCCAGTGCAGATCCTCCAGCACGAGCAGCAGAGGCGCGGTGTCCGCCACCTCGGCCAGCAGCCCCGCCATCCCCTCGAACAGCCGCAACCGCCCGTCGACGTCCCGCGCCGATCCGGTCCCGGCCCCCAGCAGTCGCTCGACCACCGGGTGAGCGGCCAGGGCGGAGGCGAACCGAGCGTCGGCGGCGAGCACACCCAGGATCTCTGTGAACGGCAGATAGGGCAGCCCGACGTCACCGAGATCCACGCAGTGTCCGACGGCCACGGTCATGCCCGAATCGGCGGCCCGTCCCCCGACCTCAGCCAGCAACCGGGTCTTACCGACCCCGGCGTCCCCGGCGACCAGCACGGCCCGTGCCTCACCCCCACGCGCACGCTCCAGCACCCCGGAGAGCCGGGCGAGTTCGGCTTCCCGCCCGACAACCGGCGTGACAAATGAAGCGTGCGGCACAGGACCAACCTTCTTCTTGAGGGGCGCGGGGCTGTGACATTGTGCGGCTCCGCCGCGTGGGCGCGATCAACCACATACAACCCGCAGCCGCCACGAAACCCTGAGACCCGAGCTCTCAGGCCCGCAAAACCCTCGCCCAGTCATCCGGCACCCGCCCCGCAGGCCCCGGCGCCGGCTGATCCGCGGGATGACTCACCGGCGGAGCCAGCTCCGGCCCCGACTCGTACAACTCGTTCGTCGAGTAGTCCCAGTACCAGCCCTCACCCGGCTCGAAGCTCTGCACCAGGCGATGTCCGGACTCCCTGAAGTGAGCCGTCGCGTGCTTCGCGGGCGAACTGTCACAACACCCCACGTGCCCGCACTGCGCACACCGCCGGAGGTGGAACCACCACCCCCCGGCCGCCTCGCACTCCGCGCACCCGCTGCCGCTCGGCGGGACACTCGGGTCGATACCGTTCTCACCACTCATGCCGACTCCTCCTCGACCGCTGTCAGCGGAAGCAGCACCTGGAACCGTGTGTCCCCCGGCTCCGACTCCACCTGAATCGTCCCGTGGTGCTTGTTGACCACGATCCGCCAGGAGATGTCGAGTCCGAGCCCGGTCCCCTCACCCACCGGCTTCGTCGTGAAGAACGGATCGAAGATCCGCCCCCGGTCCTCCGCCGGGATGCCGACGCCCGTGTCCCGGAACTCCACCAGCAGCCGTTCGTGGTCCCGGGCCGTCCGCACGGTCAAGGTCCCCTCCCCGCCCGCGCTGTTCATCGCCGAGACCGCGTTGTCGATCAGGTTCGTCCACACCTGGTTGAGCTCCGCCGGGTACGCCGGGATCCTCGGCAGCGTCCGGTCGTACTCCTTGACGACCTTGATCTGCCGGCCGATCTTGCCCGACAGCATCAGCAGCGTGCTGTCGAGGAGTTCGTGCACATCGGCGTGTTGGAAGGGCGCACGGTCGAGCTGGGAGTACTGCTTGGCCGCGTCGACGAGATGCGAGATGCGCGTGGTCGAGTCGTTGATCTCGTCCATCAGCAGCTCGGTCTCGACGGTGTAGTTGAGCCACCCGATCGCGCTCGGCAGGATCTCCTCGTCCACCGCCGCCGCGACCTGGTCCAGCCAGTCCTCGTCGAGACCGGCCTGCACGAAGACGGGCGCGATCCGCCAGCCGTCCGGGATGCCGTGGTCGTCGAGCCAGTCGGTGAGCGCGTCCTCCCGGTCCGAGGCCTCCAGCGGACTGAGCGTGGGGGCCTTGGCGACGCGTTCGGCGGTGCGTTCCTGGATGTCGATGAGGTTCGCCATGACCTCGGGGGAGTACGAACCCTGCGCGATGATCGCCAGCTTGTGCCGCATCTTGCCCACCCGCTCCCGCAGCGTCGCGGTCGCCCGTACGGCCGCCGCCGCGGGGTTGTTGAGCTCGTGGGTGAGGCCGGCGGACAACGAGCCGAGCGCCAGCAGCCGTTCGCGCTGCCCGATGGCCCGCTGGGTGTTCTTCGAACCGAAGAAGAGCCCCTCCAGCAGATGCACCGCCATCGGGAACCACTCCTGCATGATGCTCGCGAACGTGTCGGCGGGCAGCACGAAGAACCGCGTCGGCTCGGTGACGCGCATGGAGTTGTTGTAGACCTGCCGCACCCGGTCGCCCAGATACGCCTGCATGGACCCCGCGTACACCCCGCGCTGGGAGGTCCGGGTCACCTCCACGTCGTCGCCGCCGACCCGGCGGTACAGCACGACCGTGCCCTCGAGCATCACGTAGAAGCAGGTGGCGGGTTCGCCCTCGGTGTACACGGGGCCGGGCTCGAACTGCTCCACGCGTCCCTCGGCGCACAACCGTCCGAGCTGCTCGGGGGTCAGCTTCTCGAACAGGAACAGGGAACCGATCTCCTGCGGGGCGCACGGCATGGGCCGGCCGCTCATGACTGCTCCAGATACCGGTGGACGAGCATCACGGCCATGGCTCCCTCTCCGACGGCGGACGCGACCCGCTTGGCGGACTCGGAGCGGGCGTCGCCCGCCACGAACACCCCGGGCACATTGGTCTCCAGGTGGTACGGCGGCCGGTCCAGCTCCCAGCCCTCCGGCGGCCGGCCGTCGGCCGTCAGGTCGGGACCGGCGAGGATGAACCCGCGCTCGTCCCGCAGCACCGTGCCGTCCAGCCAGTCGGTCAGCGGGGCCGCGCCGATGAACACGAACACCCACTGCGCGTCGACCTCTTCGGTCTCGCCGGTGTCCACCTCCCGCAGGGTCAGCCGCTCCAGGTGGCCGTCACCGTGCGCCTCCTCGACGACCGTGCGGGCGCGCACCCGGATGTTGGGGGACTCCTCGATCTGCTGGATGAGGTAGTGCGACATCGACGCCGACAGCGACGGGCCGCGCACCAGCAGGGTCACCGACTTGGCGCCCCGCGACAGATACATCGCAGCCTGTCCGGCGGAGTTGGCGCCGCCGACGATGTACACGTCCTGCCCCTGGCAGGAGGGTGCCTCCGTCAGGGCCGACCCGTAGAACACCCCGCACCCGGTCAGGTCCTCGCAGCCGGGCGCCGACAGCTGCCGGTAGGAGACGCCGGTCGCCAGGATCACGCTGTGCGCGGCGACCGCCGAGCCGTCCGAGAACCGTACGATCCGGGCGGCGCCGTTGACCTCCAGCGCCGTCACCTCGCGCGCGGTGAGGATCTCGGCGCCGAACTTCGCCGCCTGCCGCCGGGCCCGGTCGGTGAGCTGGGCCCCCGACACGCCGTCGGGGAAGCCGAGGTAGTTCTCGATCCGGGAGCTCTGGCCCGCCTGTCCGCCGGTCGCCGACCGCTCCACCAGCACGGTCCGCAGCCCTTCGGAAGCGCCGTAGACCGCCGCGCCGAGCCCGGCCGGACCGCCGCCGATCACGACCAGGTCGTAGAAGTCGGCCGTCGGGGTCGTCGCCAGCCCGACCCGGGCGGCGAGGTCGACGGCCTCCGGCTCGACCAGCGGCGTCCCGTCCGGCGTGACCACCACGGGCAGCCGCATGCCGTCCTCGCCGGCCGCGGCCAGCAGTCGGCGGCCCTCCGGCTCGTCGGAGGAGTACCAGCGGTACGGCACCTGGTTGCGGGCCAGGAACTCCCGCACGTCCGAGGAGCGTGCCGACCAGCGGTGCCCGACGACCTTGGTACTCGGCACGGGCCGGTAGTCGCTGGAGCGCCACGCCTGGAGCAGATCGTCGAGGACCGGGTAGAGCTTCTCCTCTGGCGGGTCCCACGGCTTGAGCAGGTAGTGGTCGAGGTCGACGACGTTGATCGCGTCGATCGCCGCGTTCGTGTCCGCGTACGCCGTCAGCAGCACCCGCCGCGCACCCGGGTAGACGTCCAGGGCCTGTTCGAGGAACTCGATGCCGTTCATCTGGGGCATCCGGTAGTCGGCCAGGATCACGGCCACGAGATCGCCGCGCAGCTTCAGCTCCCGCAGCGCGTCGAGCGCGGACTCGCCGGACTCCGCGCGCACGATCCGGTACGACGCGCCGTACCGCCGCCTCAGGTCCCGGGCCACGGCCCTGGAGACCCCCGGGTCGTCGTCCACGGTCATGATGACGGTCCGCGCCGCATCGGCGGCCTGTGCCATACGTCCCCCACACCGGGCGGTCGACTCACGGCACGGTGCCCCGGGGCATCGCGCCGACCTCCGCCCATCGTATGTTCGATCGCCGCGGCGCGCTCCGATCCGGAGATCAGCCGTACGGACCGGGTAGTGAAGACTGAGCAGCACGTCAGTGACCTTGGAACAAGGAGGCAGCTGCATGACACGTCCGATCACCGCCGGGGTCGACGGATCGCAGGAGAGCCTGGCCGCGCTGGCCTGGGCGGCCCGGGAGGCGGTGCGGCGCGGGCTGGCGCTGCGAGTGGTGCACGCCTGGCGGTTCCAGCCGCACGAGGCGCTCGAAGCGGGGATCACCGGGGACGCGGACAGCCAGGAGCAGTGGGTGCACAGCGCGGTGACCGAGGCCGTCGGGACCGTCACCGAACGGCACCCGGACCTGGAGGTGACCACCGACGTCGTGGAGGGCCCGGTCGTCGACACCCTGGTCGCCGCCGCTGCCGGCGCCGAGCTGCTGGTGCTCGGCTCGCGCGGGCACGGGCCGATCGTCGGCTTCCTGCTCGGCTCGGTCGGCCAGCAGGTCATCGCCGAGGCCACCCGGCCCGTCGTGCTCGTCCGGGCCGGTGACCAGCCCTCGGCCGAGGCCGCCGGGCGGGAGATCGTCGTGGGCCAGCAGGGCGACGAGGGGGACAGCGCCGACGCGCTGCGGTTCGCGTTCGAGACCGCGGCCGTGCGCGGGGCGACCGTCCGGGTCGTACGGGCCTGGACACTGCCGCCCGTGTTCGCCTACAGCCCCGGCTCGCTGAAGCTCCTCGACGAGGCCGGGGGACTGGAGCCGTACGAGAAGAGGGCCCTGGCCGCCGCGGTCCGGCCGTGGCGGGAGCGTTTCCCCGACGTGCCGGTGGAGGAGCACGTGGAGATGGGCAGCGCCGGCCAGGTGCTGCTGTCGGTGGCCGGGACGGCCCAGCTGATGGTGGTCGGGCGGCGGGCCCACCGTACGGCCGTCGGCGCTCGCATCGGCTCGGTGGCGCACGGGGTGCTGCACCACGCGGACTGCCCGGTCGCCGTGGTCCCGCACACGTGAGGAGGCCTGTGTCTCAGTCCGCCGTCGGCTGAAGGGTCTTGCGGGCCTTGGGGAGGATGTTCTCGATGTAGTCCTCGACGGCCGTGTCGATGCCGATGTCGTGCTGGGCCCGCTCGGACAGGTACCAGCGGTGCTCGAGGAGCTGGTGGTAGATCTCCGCCGGGTCCATGGAACCGCGCAGTTCGGGCGGCACCGCCCGCACGGTCGGCCGGAACACCTCCCGCACCCAGCGGTGGGCCAGCACCTCGGGGCGGGCGCCCAGGGGATCGCCCGGGGCGTAGTCGTCCTGGGTCGCCATCCAGCTCTCCAGGTCGTTCAGCAGCCGCCGGGCCTGGTTCTCCTCCGTGTCCAGCCCGGTCAGGCGCAGCAGCTGGCGCTGGTGGTGTCCCGCGTCGACGACCTTGGGCACGAAGGTGACCGTGTCGCCGTTCGAGGCGTGCTCGATCTGCATCTCGGCGACGTCGAAGCCGAGGTCGTTCAGGCGGCGGATCCGGCGTTCTATGTAGTGGTACTTGCCCGCCGGATAGACGGAGGTGCGGGTCAGTTCGTCCCAGAGGCCGCCGTAGCGGGCGCAGATCTCCATGCCGAACTCGACCGGGTCCACCGACGGGTGCAGTGCCCCGGACGCCTCCAGGTCCAGCAACTCCCCGCTGATGTTCACGCGGGCGAGGTCCAGGTCGTACTCGCGCTGCCCGGAGCTGAGCTGCGGATGCAGGTCACCGGTCTCGGCGTCCACCAGATACGCGGCGTAGGCGCCCGCGTCGCGCCGGAAGAGGGTGTTGGACAGCGAGCAGTCGCCCCAGGCGAACCCGGCCAGGTGCAGGCGTACCAGGAGCACGGCGAGCGCGTCCATCAGCCGGTGCATGGTGGCCGGGCGCATGGTCGTCTCGAACATCGAGCGGTACGGCATCGAACCGCCCAGGTGCCGGGTGATCAGCACGCTCTCCAGCGGTGCGCCGTCCGCGTCGGTGCGGCCGGTGACCACGGCCAGCGGGTCCACCGCCGGGATGCCGATCCGGTCCAGGTCGCGCAGCAGCTCGTACTCGCGCTGCGCGGGCCGCTCGGCCAGCTCCTTGACGGCGATCACCTCGTCGCCGGCCCGGGAGTAGCGCACCACGTGCCGGGAGATGCCGCGCGGCAGTGGTACGAGGTACTCCTCCGGCCACTCCTCCAGGGGCAGGTCCCACGGCAGTTCCAGCAGAAGCGCGGGATGCTCCGGGTTGGTCGCGCTGATCTGAAGTGCCATGCGCCGGGTGTCCTTGTCTCGCCGCTGATCGTCACCCCAGATTAGAGGGCGCGCTCCCGGGCCCGGTGGGCGGCGTCCCGCAACGGACCGCGGTGGACCGGACCGTGCCCGGGCAGCAGCAGCTCGCCCTCCAGCTCCGCGAGGACGTCCAGGGAGGCCACGGCACGCGGGCGCTCGTGGTGGAACATGTCCGGCAGCAGCTGCGGTCCCTCGACCCGCGAGGTGGCGTGCCCGCTGACCAGGGCGTCGCCGGAGATCAGCACCCCGGTGCCGGGCACGTGGTAGGCGCAGTGCCCGCCGGTGTGGCCCGGCGTGTGCACCGGCACGGGCCGCCCGGGCAGGTCCAGGGCGCCCGCCGCCGGGAACGGCTCGGGGGCCGTGACGGGGTTGTGCATCGTGCCGCCTGAGCGCAGCGCGTGCACGGCCCACGGCAGCACCCCGGGGCGCCAGCCGTTCCTCAGCACCGTCCCGAGGGACACCTGGTGCAGGAACTCCCGGCGTGCGTGCGGCACTTCGGCCTCGTGGAGGTACACGGGCGTGCCGTACGTGGCGCGCAGGTACTCGGCGGAGCCCAGGTGGTCGTTGTGCGCGTGCGTGATGAGCACGGCCGCGACCGCCTCCGGGGAGCTGCCCACCTCCGCGAGCGAGGTGAGGAGCTGCTCCCGGTCGCCGGGGTAGCCGGTGTCGACCAGCGTGACGGCGTCCCCCTCCGCAAGGATCACCCAGTTGGTGTTGGAGCCGTGCACCAGGTAGGTGCCGTCGGCGACTTGGTGTACGTCTGCCCGCATGATCGCCCCGCGTTGTGTGGTACCAGCCCGACGAGAGAAGGAAAGCAGACCCCAGGGCAGGCGGAGTCGCCGGGTCCGTCCCAACGGGCCCGCGTGCCCCGGTCGTTCGGACGGGCTCAGTGCACGCCGTGCGGGCGGAACTGGATGCTGATGCGCGGCTCCGTCGCGCGCGTGCTCTTGGGCACGGAGTGCTCCCAGGTGCGCTGGCAGGAGCCGCCCATCACGATGAGGTCGCCGTGCCCCAGTGGCCGGCGCACGGTGTCGCGGCCGCCCCGCATCGGACGCAGCAGCAGGTCCCGGGGCGCTCCCACCGACAGGATCGCGACCATCGTGTCCTCACGCGCCCCGCGGCCGATCCGGTCGCCGTGCCAGGCCACGCTGTCCCGGCCGTCGCGGTAGTAGCACAGTCCGGCCGTGGTGAACGGCTCGCCCAGTTCCTCGCCGTAGTGGGCGCTCAGCGCGTCGCGCGCCTCGGTCAGGACCGGGTGCGGCAGCGGGTCGTCGGCGCCGTAGAAAGCGAGCAACCTAGGCACGTCGACGACGTGGTCGTACATCGTGCGCCGCTCCGCCCGCCACGGCACCTCGGCGGCCAGGTGTTCGAACAGTGTGTCGGAACCGCTGAGCCACCCGGGCAGGACGTCGAGCCAGGCGCCGAAACCGAGGTGGGTACGGCTGATCCCGTCGAGCGGCCCGAGCCGCAGCTCGTCGGCCTGGTCGAAAAGGGAGCCCTGGAGGTGCATGGCCCCAGGGTACCTCGTAATCGAATATGTGTTCCATCAAGATTCCGGGGTTTCGATACATCGGTGTATCGAATACAGTTCCGTATCGAAAGGGGGCCGGACACCGTGGAGGGAACGACCGGTCGGGTGACCAGGCGCCGTGTCCGCACCCGCGCCAATCTCCTGGACGCGGCGTTCTCCGTGTTCGCGGCCAAGGGCTTCGGGCACGTCTCGATCGAGGAGGTCTGCGAGGCCGCCGGCTACAGCAGGGGCGCCTTCTACTCCAACTTCTCCAGCCTCGACGAGCTGTTCTTCGCCCTCTACCGCGAGCGGGCCGACCTCATCGCGGAGCAGGTGGCCGGTGCTCTCGCCCTCGACGGGCCCGGCCTCGACGTGCCGGCCGCCGTGGACCGCGTCACCGACGTGCTGCTCCTCGACCGGGACTGGCTCCTCGTGAAGACGGACTTCCTGGTGCACGCGGCCCGCGACCCGGACGTCGCCCGGAGCCTGCTGGAGCACCGCGCGCGGCTGCGGCGGGCGATCGCCGACCGGCTCGCCCGCGCCCGCGGGCACACCGCACTGCCCGCCGTCCTGGGCGACACGGACGGCGCCGCCCACGCCGTGGTCGCGGCCTACGACGGCGTCACCACGCAACTGCTGCTGGACCGGGACGTCGAGCACGCCCGCGCCTGGCTGAAACAACTGCTCACGGCCCTGCTGACCGACGGCAGCGGCACCCCCGACCGCACGCGGAACTGAAGAAGGGAACGGTCGCCATGGATGCCGACGTCATCGTCGTCGGAGCGGGCCTCGCCGGCCTGGTCGCGGCACACGAACTGACCAGCAGGGGCAGGAGGGTCGCCCTCGTCGACCAGGAGAACGCCGCCAACCTCGGCGGACAGGCCTTCTGGTCCTTCGGCGGGCTGTTCCTCGTCGACTCGCCGGAGCAGCGGCGCCTGGGCATCAAGGACTCCTTCGACCTGGCCTGGAGCGACTGGCGGGGCAGCGCGGGCTTCGACCGGCTGGAGGACGAGGACTCCTGGGCGGTGCGCTGGGCGCGCGCCTACGTCGAATTCGCCGCGGGGGAGAAGCGGTCCTGGCTGAACGGGCACGGCATCACGTTCCTGCCCACCGTCGGCTGGGCCGAGCGCGGCGACCTCACCGCCCACGGGCACGGCAACACCGTGCCCCGCTTCCACATCGCCTGGGGCACCGGCACCGGTGTGGTGGAACCCTTCGTCCGCTACGCCGAGCAGGCCGCGCGCGACGGACTGCTCACCTTCCACCACCGTCACCGCGTCGACGAACTGGTCGTCGAGGACGGCAGCGCCCGCGGCGTGCGCGGCACGGTCCTGGCCGAGGACACCTCACCGCGTGGCGTCGCCTCCAACCGCGACGCCGTCGGCGAGTTCGCACTCACCGCCCAGGCCGTCGTCGTCACCAGCGGCGGCATCGGCGCCAACCACGACATCGTCCGCCGCTACTGGCCCGAGCGCCTCGGCACCCCGCCGCGGGAGATGGTCACCGGCGTCCCGGCCTACGTCGACGGCCGGATGCTCGACATCAGCGCCGAGGCGGGCGTACGCCTGGTCAACCGGGACCGCATGTGGCACTACACCGAGGGCCTGCAGAACTGGGACCCGATCTGGCCCGGCCACGGCATCCGCATCCTGCCCGGACCGTCCTCGATGTGGTTCGACGCCCTCGGCCGCCGCCTGCCCGGGCCGTACCTGCCCGGCTACGACACCCTCGGCACCCTGAAGCACCTGCGCACCACCGAGGACATCGCCGGGTACGACCACTCCTGGTTCATCCTCACGCAGAAGATCATCGAGAAGGAGTTCGCCCTGTCGGGCTCCGAGCAGAACCCCGACATCACCGCCAAGGACCGCGCCGGGTTCCTGAAGGAACGCATCCTCGGCAAGGGCGCGCCCGGACCGGTCGACGCGTTCCTGCGCAAGGGCGCCGACTTCGTGACAGCCCCCAGTGTCGAGCAGCTCGTCGAGAAGATGAACCAGCTGACCGACAGGCCACTGCTCGACGCGGCCGGGATCCGCCGCCAGATCGAGGCCCGCGACCTGCAGATCGCCAACCCCTACGCCAAGGACGCCCAGGTGCAGGGCATCCGCAACGCCCGCCGCTACATCGGCGACCGTCTCGGCCGGGTCGCCACGCCGCACCGCATCCTGGACCCGGACGCCGGCCCGCTGATCGGCGTCAAGCTGCACATCCTCACCCGCAAGACGCTCGGCGGCATCCAGACCGACCTCGACTCGCGCGCCCTCGGCACCGACGGCAAGCCGGTGGAGGGGCTGTACGCGGCCGGCGAGGTCGCCGGATTCGGCGGCGGCGGTGTCCACGGCTACAACGCGCTGGAGGGCACCTTCCTCGGCGGCTGCCTCTTCTCGGGCCGCGCGGCGGGCCGGGCGGCGGCGAAACAGACCGCCTGACCGTGCCGGGACGGCCCGCCTCCTCAGCTCCGCACGAGGCGGGCCAGCACCGTGGCGTGGCTCTCTTCCGGCGTCTTCGACGCGGTCAGCAGCGTCACATCACCCTTGCGGACCAGGTCACGGACGTGGTCGAGGACCTCGGCCGCCTCGTCGGCGGCGAGCTCCGCCTCGTACCGGCCGGCGAACTCCTCGTACGAGCCCTCGCCCGCGTGGTACCAGCGGCGCAGTTCCGTCGACGGGGTGATCGCCTTGGGCCACTCGTCCACCCGGGCCGCGTCCTTCGCCAGGCCCCGCGGCCACAGCCGGTCGACCAGGACACGCACCCCGTCCTCCGGCTCGGGCGGATCGTAGACGCGGCGTACGCGGACGCTCATGCTCGTCCCCTTCTGCTTCTGCGACGGACGGGTGTGCCGCGAGCGTAACCCCGACCGGGCGCCGGCACCCGCCGCGCCGAAGGGCCGATTCCGCTCGCGCCGAGCGGGTACTCCGTCCGCCTGACGGCGTCGAGGGAGGAGGTCACGACATGAGTGGATCGGACGACCTGCCGGTCGTGCGCACACTCGCCGAGCTCACCGAGCTGGTCGAACGGCACCAGGGCCTGTACGTCCGCTGGTCGCGCGGCCCCGCGACCGATCTCCGCGACGTGTCCAGCACCGACGATCTCACGGGCGTGTCCATGCCGGGCCTGTCCGCCAACCCGCTCGACGTCGAGGACTGGTGGGAGGACCGGCCCGTCCGGGTGTGGGTGGCGCGTCGCCTGCACGACTACGCCCATCTGCCGCACGAGAAGGGGCCCGGCGTACGGCCCTGGGTGCTCGCGGGCAAGGAGACCGCCCGCGGACCCGACAACGAACCGCTGGTCACCGACGCCCGGCCGATGAGCTGGATCGACCAGCAGGTGATCGACGAGGCGAAGGCGGAGGTGTCCCGGCAGGAGAACCCCTGGGGGCCGCTGCGCCGCAGCTGAATCCCCCAGGGGAGGTGGGCAGGGCGTCAGCCCGAGCGGCGGCGGGCCGCCGCGCGCCGCTTCAGCGCACGCCGTTCCGTCTCGCTGGTCCCGCCCCACACACCGATGGACTGCCCCGTGTCCAGCGCCCACTGCAAGCACTGCTCCTGGACGGGGCAGCGCCGGCACACCGCCTTGGCCTGCTCCGTCTGGAGGAGGGCCGGGCCGGAGGTGCCGATCGGGAAGAAGAGCTCGGGGTCCTCGTGCCGGCAGGCAGCGTGGTCTCGCCAGTTGTCCATCGAAGTCACCTGCGATCGCAGTAGAAACGTGCCCGTTCGGATGATTGCTCCTTTTCGGGTCACCTGTCGAGGCGTGGTGAAACAGCGCCGCCCGGACACCGCTCACTGCTCGCGCAGGCCCCAGGGCGAGCCGTAGGCCGTCAGCAGGTCCAGGAACGGGCGGGCCGGGAAGGCCTCGGGGCCGAGCACGCCCGCGCCGGACCAGGCGCCCGAGGCGAGGAGTTCGAGCGCGACGACGGGATTGACGGCGGTCTGCCACACCACGGCCTGGGAGCCGTACTCCGCCATGGACCACTGGTTGTCGACCACGTGGTACAGGTATACGTCGCGCGGCCTCCCGTCCCGCACGCCCCGCACCCACGTGCCCGCACACGTCTTTCCGCGCATCCGCTCGCCGAGTGTCGCCGGGTCGGGCAGGCACGCGGCGACCACGTCCCGCGGCGAGACGGCCACCGGTCCGTCCGTCCCCGGCACCGTCACCGGGTCGGTGCGGTCCAGGCCCAGCAGGTGCAGCGTCTTCAGCGTCTCGACGAACTCGCGGCCCAGGCCGTACTTGAAGGTGACGCGGCGCGTGTCGACCCAGCGCGGGACGAGCAGCACCTCCTCGTGCTCCACGTTCACGCACTCGACCGGTCCGATGCCCTCGGGGAAGTCGAAGACCTCGGACTCGCTGAAGGGTTCGGTGGTGAACCAGCCCCGGCCGGCCTCGTAGACGACCGGCGGGTTGAGGCACTCCTCGATGGTGGTCCAGATGCTGAACGAGGGCGCGAAGCCGTAGCCGTCGACGGTCAGGTTCGCGCCGTCGCGGATGCCGATCTCCTCGATCTCGTCGAAGAGTTCGTCGGCGGCGTACCGCGCGAAGACGTCCGACAGGCCCGGCTCCACGCCCATGCCGACGAGGGCCAGCACGCCCTCCTTCTCCCAGTCGGCCGCCTGCGCGAACTGCTCGTCGCCCAGCTTCACCCCGCACTCCTCGTACGGCCGCTCGGCGTGCGGACGGGACAGGGACATCGCCATGTCGACATACGTGGCGCCCGCGGCGCGGGCCGCGCGGAACAGCGGCATCACGAAGCGGGGGTCGGTGGCGTTGAGGAGGACGTCGCAGCGATGCCGTGCCAGCAGGCGGGCCACCGCCGGTTCGTCGCCCGCGTCCACCTGCTCGGCGGTGAACCGTGGGTCACCGCCGAGCGCCGCGACCGCCGCCTCGGACCGGCCGGGGTCGTGGTCGGCCACCACCATCGCCTCGAAGAGGGGCCGCCGGGCAGCGATCTTGGTGATCGCGCCGCCCACGCCTCCGGCACCCACGAGCAGTACACGCATGACAGAAACTCCCTTTTCGCGAAGAACCTGGCGCGCCCTCGGGGGAGATACAACGCCGCCGCGCGTCTTAAGGTCAATGTCGTTGGCATAAGGAGCCAGTGGAGGGAGCCCGTCGTGCCCAAGCCCGTGGTGCCCGAGGAGAAACGCCGCCGGCGCAGGCCCACCAAGAGCGGCACCGTGCTGTCCGAACGGCTGATCGTCGAGACGGCGCTGCGGATGCTGCGCGAACACGGCAGCGCGGGGCTGACCGCCCGCAGGCTCGGCCTGGCCCTGGACGCCGACCCGAGCACGCTCTACCGGTACTTCCGGGGCATGGACGATCTGACGCTCGCCATCGGCGACGCGCTGATCGGGCAGGCGCTCGGCGGCTGGGCGCCGACGGGGGAGTGGCGGGCGGACCTGCGGGCCGTCGGGCTGCGCATCCACGCCGCGTACGTGGAGCATCCGCAGGCCGCGGTGCTCACGGCGAGCCGCGTCTCGGGCCGCGCCCATGAACTCGCGGCCGACGAGGCCGTCCTGGACATCCTGCGCACGGCGGGCTTCCCGGTGCCGGACGCGGTGCGCGTCTACCACGCCTTCGTCGACACGACACTGGCCTTCGCCGCGCTCGACGCGGCCTCGCTGGCCCTGCCCAGCGCCTCGCTGCGGGCCGACGAGGAGATGTGGCGCTCGACGTACGCCCGCCTGCCCGCCGCCACCCACCCCCGTATCGCGGAGGCGGCACCCCTGCTCGCCACCCGCATGCTCACCAGCGCCTATCCGACGGCCCTGGACATGCTGCTGGACAGCGCGGCGGCTCAGCTGGAGGGGATCCGGGGGTAGGGCGTCGCGCCCGCAGCGCCTCGCGTCACGCCCGCAGTGCCTCCCCGGCGGTCGCCGTCACCGTCTCCGCCACCTGTGCCAGCGCGGGCGAGTCGAGCTTCCACTGCTGCCAGTACAGCGGCACGTCCACCGTCCGGCCCGGGGCGATCCCGACCAGCCGCCCGGTGCGCAGCAGCGGATCCGCCTGGGCCTCGGGCACCAGGCCCCACCCCAGTCCGGCCGCCACGGCCTCGGCGAAACCCTCCGAGGTCGGCACGTAGTGGCGCAGCGCGCTCGCGCCGCTCCGCCCCCGGGTGAGCCGGCGCACGAAACCGTCCTGGAAGTCGTCCCGCCGGTCGAAGGCCACGACGGGCAGGTCGAGGAGCACCTGTTCCAGCGGCCCGCCGCCGAGGTGACGCGCGGCGAAGTTCGGCGCGGCCACGGGCAGGTAGCGCATCCGCCCCAGCGACCGGACGGAACAGCCCGGCACGGGATCCGGCGACGAGGTCACCGCGGCCATCACCACCCCCTCCCGCAGCAGCGCCGCCGTGTGGTCCTCGTCCTCGCGGCGCAGTTCGAAGCAGAGCCGCAGCTCCTCCGGCACACGCGTGAGCACCCGCAGGAACCAGGTGGCCAGCGAGTCCGCGTTCACCGCCACCGACACCCGGGTCGGCTCCCCGGTCCCGCTCAGCCCGAGCTCCGCGTACGCGTCGCGCTCCAGCCGCGCCACCTGCCGGGCCAGCCGCACCAGCACCTCGCCCGACTCGGTCGGCCGCACCGGCTTGGTCCGCAGCAGCAGCACCCGCCCCGTGCGCTGCTCCAGCGCCTTCACACGCTGACTGATCGCCGACGGCGTCACGTGCAGCGCGGCCGCCGCCGCGTCGAAGGTCCCCTCGTCCACGACCGCGAGCAGGGTGCGCACCTGGTCCAGTGGAAGGTCAGCCATCACGGACGCTAATGATACGTAAGAATCTTTAGCTGTACCCGGGACGGATCCGTCCGTAGCGTCACGGCCATGACCAGCACCTTCACCGCCGCAGCCGCGGGGTTCGGCACCGGCCTGTCCCTCATCGTCGCCATCGGCGCCCAGAACGCCTTCGTCCTGCGCCAGGGGATCCGGCGCGACGCCGTCCTCGCCGTCGTCGGCATCTGCGCCCTGTCCGACGCCGCCCTCATCACGCTCGGGGTCGGTGGGGTCGGCGCGGTGGTGGTGGCCTGGCCGGGCGCCCTGACGGCGATCGGCTGGATCGGCGGCGCGTTCCTGCTGTGCTACGGCGCCCTGGCCGCCCGGCGGGTGTTCCGGCCGGACGGTGGCGGGCTGCGGACCGACGGGGAGGCGGCCGGATCGCGCCGCCGGGCCGTGCTCACCTGCCTGGCGATGACCTGGCTCAACCCGCACGTCTACCTCGACACCGTGTTCCTGCTCGGCTCCGTCGCCGCCGACCACGGCCCGCTGCGCTGGACGTTCGGCCTCGGCGCCGTGCTGGCCAGCCTGTGCTGGTTCGCCGCCCTCGGGTTCGGCGCGCGGATGCTCGGCCGCTTCCTCGCCAAGCCCGCCGCCTGGCGGGTCCTGGACGGCCTGGTCGCCGCCACCATGATCGTGCTCGGTGCCGTGCTCATCACCGGAAGCTGAGACCTCGGCTCTCCGGCGCCCGGCGGGTGGTGCGATAGTGATCGCCGACCCGGTAGATGTAGCGAGCATCCAGGAAGCGGCGCGTGGACACGAGCGAGAGCACGGCGGAAGAGCGGGATCCGGCGCCGGAGGACCACCGGCGGCGCGGCTGGCGGCGCTGGGCCATGGACACCCGCCCGCTGCGCCGCCCCGCCTACCGGCGGCTGTGGAGCTCGACCATCGTCACGGCCGTCGGCAGCCAGCTCACCGCCGTCGCCGTGCCCAAGCAGATCTACGACATCACCGGCTCCTCGGCGTGGGTCGGCGCCGCGAGCCTGGCCGGCCTGGTGCCGCTGATCGTGTTCGCGCTGTGGGGCGGGGCGATCGCCGACAGCATGGACCGGCGCAAGCTGCTGCTGGTCACCAACAGCGGCATCGCCGTGACTTCGCTGCTGTTCTGGCTCCAGGCCTTCACCGGCCTGGAGTCGGTGGCCGCGCTCATGGTGCTGCTCGCGGTGCAGCAGGCCTTCTGGGGCCTGAACGCACCGGCCCGCAACGCCTCCATCGCCCGGCTGGTCCCCGAGGACGAACTGCCCGCGGCCAACGCCCTCGGCTCGACCGTGATGCAGACCGGGCAGGTGGCCGGGCCGCTGCTCGCTGGCGCCCTCATCCCCGTCGTCGGCCTGCCCGAGCTGTACCTCATCGACGCGCTGGCCCTGTGCGTGACGGTGTGGGCGGTGTACCGGCTGCCGTCCTTGCCGCCCCTGGCCGGCACCGCCGTCCGCCGCGCGGGCGTGAAGGAGATCGCCGCCGGCTTCCGCTACATCTCCGGGCACACCGTGCTGCTGCTGTCCTTCCTCGCCGACATCATCGCCATGGTCCTCGGCATGCCCCGGGCCCTGTTCCCGCAGCTCGCCGCCCAGACCTACGCGCCGTACGGCGAGGGGCTCGCGCTGGGTCTGCTGTTCGCGGCGATCCCCATCGGTGCCGTGCTCGGCGGACTGTTCTCCGGCACCTTCTCCCGGGCCCGCCGGCACGGCTGGATGGTCATCGGGGCGGTCGTCGCCTGGGGCGTGGCCATCACGGGCTTCGGACTGAGCAGCAGTCTGTGGGTGGGCGTGGCGTTCCTGGCGGTGGCCGGGGTGGCCGACATGGTGTCGATGGTCTTCCGCGGGGCGATCCTGCTGTCCGCCGCGACCGACGAGATGCGCGGGCGCATGCAGGGCGTCTTCACCGTCGTCGTGGCGGGCGGCCCGCGCCTCGCCGACGTGCTGCACGGCACCGCGGGCTCCGCCTTCGGCCCCAAGGCCGCGGTCGCGGGCGGCGGGCTGCTGGTCGTCGCCGTGATGCTGGCGCTGGCCGCGGCGGTGCCGGCGCTGCGGCGCTACCGCGTCTGACGCCTCACAGGGCGCCTCGCCTGTGCAGGGTGTACTGCTCCATCAGCTTGCCCCGGGTCATCTCCAGGCGGTGCGCGAGCACCTCGGCGACGTTGCGCACCAGCACCAGCCCGAGCTGCGGATCCTCCTCGCACAGCCGCAGCACGGCCGCCGCGTCGAACTCGTAGGCCCGTACGGGACTGAACGCCTGCGCGCCGAAGTCCCAGGTGTACGGCGGGAAGAGCCACGACCAGCCGAGCAGGTCGCCCGCGCCGAGGCTGGCCACGGTCGCCCGCTGGAGGGAGTTCACCTGCTGGTCCAGGGAGACCGCGCCGGAGCGGATGACCCAGAAGCGGTCGGCCGTGCCGCCCGCCTCGAAGATCCGGGCGTCCTCGGGGAAGGACACCTCCCTGGCGAGGGTCATCAGGCGCTGCCGCTGGGGCGGAGGCAGGGCGGTCAGGAGTTTGATCGCTTTGGTCATGACGCGGGGCTCCTCGCCGGGCGGTCGACATCCGGTGCTTTCCCTACGCCCATTTCAGCCGCTGGCGGGGCCCCGGGCACCTCGGCGTGCACAACTTTTCCGGGGCATGAAGAAGCCCTGGCTGGACGGGGGAAACCAGCCAGGGCCGTAAGCAGTGGTGCGGAGGACGGTGGGTCGACTCCGTCACCACGTATGAATGAACCGTAAACCATGCAAGGTGCGTGCGGGCACCCGGGACCGGGTCGCGTGACCCGTTTCACGTCACTCCGCGTCCCCGGCCAGGACCCGGACCGTCTCCAGCTCCGGGTCCGTGGGGTCGGGCAGGTGCATCCCCGCGGCCAGTCCGGTCCGCAGGTACGCCAGGACCGGCTCGGTGAGGCGCTCGCCGGGCAGGACGGCCGGGATGCCGGGGGGATACGGCGTGATCATCTCCGCCGCGACCCGTCCGGCCGCCCGCGCCACCGGCACGTCCTCGGCCGGACCGAAGAACGCGTCCCGGGGCAGTACCGCCTGTTCCATCCGCAGCTCCGCCGGCGACGGCACCTCCACCCGCGGCGCCCGGGGCAGATCCCGCGCGGCCCGCGCGAGGTCCCGCAGCGCCTCCAGCAACTGCCCGGTCGTCTCCCGGTCGTCGCCGTGGGTGATCTGAGCGCCGATGCGGCGGTGGTCCACCAGATGCGCGTCGATGTGCCGGTGCTCGCGCAGCCAGTCCGCCGCCTGGAAGCCCGTGATCCCCAGCCCGGCGAGGTCGACGACGCCGGGCAGCGGGTCGAGGTCGTCGGACAGGCCCGGGCCGCAGAAGTCGTCGCGGTCGTTGACGTGCAGCCCGTCGATCTCCTCGATGGCGGAGCGGACCTCGCCCGCGAGATCCAGCGCGCCGCCCATCAGCTCCTCGCCGTGCAGCGCCATCTGCCGGCGCCAGCCGTCCAGACCCGCGAAGATCAGCACCGAGGGGCTGGTGGTGCCCAGCAGGTCCGCGCGCATCCCCAGCAGCGCCGGCGGGACCAGATCGCCCTGGAGATGGAAGACCGAGCCCTGCTCCAGGCCGCTGCCCATCTTGTGGATGCTGGTCACGCAGATGTCCGCGCCCGCGTCCATCGCCCAGGACGGCAGGTCGGGGTGGAACGGCAGATGCGCGCCCCAGGCCTCGTCCACGATCAGCGGCCGCGAGCGCCGGTGGCACACCTCGGCGACCGCTCGCAGATCCGCGCAGCCGCCGTATGGCGTGGGGCTCGTGACGAGCGCACCCCGCGCGTCCGGGTGGGCCTCGAAGGCCCGGTCGAAGTCCTCGGCGGACGGGGGATGGGCCAGGTGCCGCTCGGCGTCCCACCGCGGCTCCACCCAGACGGGCTCGATACCGGAGATGATCAGCCCCGCCACCACCGACTTGTGGGCGTCACGCCCGATCAGCAGCTTCTCGTGCGGCCCGGCGACCGACAGCATCGCGGCCTTCACCGACAGGGAACTGCCGCACGTGCTGAAGAACGTGTGCTCGGCGTGCACCGCGTCGGCCATCAGCTCCTGGGAGCGCTGCAGTACCCGCCCCCGGGTGAGCCGGTCGTCCAGACCGCCCGAGGCGAGCACATCGCCGTGGAAGACCGCGTCGCCGAGAACCTCCCGGACCGCCGGGTCGGCGCCGCGGGCCTGCTTGTGCCCGGGCGGCGTGAACGACAGGTGCCCCTTGCGGCGGTACTCGTCCAGGGCTTCCAGGACCGGTGCTCGGGTGTGGTCGACTGTCATGCGCACCGGGTTCCCGGCAGGTGCTCGCGCAATCCGCCCGTGCCCGGCACCGGGCACCGGCCGTCCTGGTCAGCCTCCCGCGGCGTGTTTGCCCGGAGTCAGGATCTCGTCCAGCACCCTGAGCACCGCCTCGTAGGACATCTGCCGCACGGTCGCGTCCCTGGCCCCCTTCGGGTCGGAGGCGCCCAGTTCCTCGCTCCTGGTCCGCCACGTCCGCTCCTCGCGCACCGCGCAGGCCCTCGCGCGCTGGATGCGCCGCAGCAGTTCATCGGAATCCACCACATCGGTCATGCACCCCGCGTACCCCGGCGACGCGTGGCGATGGCATCGATTCACAGCCGTCCCGGGCCTCCCAGGGGTCTTTTCGGGCTCTTTTTCCGGCATCGGTGCGGACCGAGGTTTGCAGGTGCGGGGAGAGGTCAGCCGAATGAGAGACCCGCGGCGCGCGCGATGCGCCCGCAAGCCGCGGGTGGTGGAAGGAAACACCGACAGCGGGTCCGTGAGCCCGAGGCGTGCCCGGGCGGGCGGCCACGGTGCGCGGTCCGGACCCGGCTCATGTCCTGACCGAGCAGGGAGCTGAAGGATGTGCGAGGAGCACATGATCGAATCGGTAGGCGGGCCGCCCGGTGCGCGCCGGGCCCGGCCGTGCAAACCCGCCGAGGCACGCCGGGCCGTGGAGCGCGCTGTCGCCGAGCGCTGCCGCACCACCCACACCGCGTGTGACGTGGACGCCCTGTCCGACGCGCTGCTCGTCGCCTCGGAGCTGACGACCAACGCGATCCTGCACGGCGGCGGAGTCACCGACTTCCGGGTCGATGTCGACGGCCCCGGCGTACGGGTCTCCGTGAGCGACCGCAGCGACGAACTGCCGGTGACCGCGCCGCCCACCGATCCGCACGGTCGGCTGCGGCACGGCGGCCACGGCTGGCCCATCGTCTGCCGGCTCTCCCGCGACGTCCGCGTGTCCGACCTGCCCTCCGGCGGCAAGTGCATCACCGCCGTCGTGCCCCTCTCCTGAACGGCCGTTTGCTGGTTCCCGCCAGATTGCACGGCAAAGTGGAGTTTGTTCCACCGGTGGCAGGGCAGTCGCAGTTTCGTGCTTCGGACCGGAGGCGCGCCAGCGGGAGCGGTATGTATGACTGCCCCGGAGGCCCTCCAGGCGATCCGGGCAGCGACCGTCCCGCGGCAAGTCCCTGAAACCATCGTTGTTCAGGAGCGAATCCGCATGCTCATCGATACGCCCACCAACCGTCCCGGCACGCCCGAAACGACCACCACCGCCTCCCGGCGGCGGCACGACGACGCCCCGGACACCGCGGAGCTCTTCGCCCGGCTGGCCGAGCTGGAGGAGGGGCCCGAGCGGGAAGCCGTCCGCGACGAACTCGTCACGCTGTGGCTGCCCATGGCCCACCGCATCGCCGGCCGCTTCCGCGACCGCGGAGAGTCCATCGAGGACCTCCGGCAGGTGGCAGCCCTGGGGCTGGTCAAGGCCATCGACCGGTTCGACCCGAGCCGGGGAGCCTTCGAGAGCTACGCCGTCCCCACCATCACCGGTGAGGTCAAGCGGCACTTCCGGGACCGCATGTGGGCCCTCCGGGTGCCCCGCCGCGTGCAGGAACTGCGCAACAAGGTGCGGGTGGCACGCCGTGAACTCACCCAGAACCCGGGCAGCCCCGAGCCCTCCGTGGCGGACATCGCCGCCCACACCGGCCTGACCGAGGAAGAGGTCAATGCCGGGCTCGAGGCCCTGGAGAGCTTCAGCACGCTGTCGCTGGACGCCGAACTCTCGGCCGACGACGACGGCTACAGCCTCGCGGACACCCTCGGCGCGGCCGACTCGTCCTACGACGTCGTGGTCGACCGCGAGTCCGCCAAGGAAGGCCTGCGCCGCCTGCCGGAACGCGAGCGGGCCATTCTGTACATGCGGTTCTTCGAGGACATGACACAGAGCCGCATCGCCGACCACCTGGGCATCTCCCAGATGCACGTCTCCCGCCTCATCAGCCGCAGCTGCGCCCGCGTGCGCGACGAGGTCCTGGGGCAGCGGACGGGCACCCGCGGCACCGGCGGCACCTCCACGACGGCCTGACCATCCGACCCCCGAGGAGCGACGAACCATGCTGAGGCCCCATCCCGCCGTGCTGCGCCGTCTCGTCGACGAGTACGAGGCACTGGCGGCTGCCGTGCCGGCGAGCGACCCGGCCGCCGTGAGCGCGCGGGCACGCGACCTTGCGTACACGTTGTGCGTGTCCACCGGCACCCGGGACGTCGAGCGTGCCCTGGAGGTCGCTCACCAGTGGCTCGCGACCGCACCCGCACCGGCCCGCGAGACCATCCAACAGACCGTCACCGGGCAGCACGTGCCGACCCCGGAGCCCGCCTGATCCGGGTGTGCGCGTGACATGACGGGGCGCGGCACCCAAGGGGCCCGGCCGACGGCGGCAGCCGTCGGCCGGGCCCTCTCATGTCACGCCACGGGTGACCGGAATCCCCTGGTCCGGCGGCCGGGCCGGGTGTGTGGCGGCCGAGCCGGGGCATCCGGAGTGCCGGGAGGTCCACATGAACACGAGTGCGATGGCACAAGGCGGTCGGATCCGGGCCCGGCGAGTGGCGCGGGGTTCGGTGACCGAGGGGGCGGCACGGGCGGGCCTGGCCGCCCGGGGTGTGATCTATCTGCTCGTCGGGGCCCTGGCGCTGCAGATCGCCTTCGGCGACACGGGTGAGCAGGCCGACCGCGGGGGAGCCCTGGCCGAACTGTCACAGAAGCCGTTCGGCGCGGTGCTGCTCTGGGCGCTGGGCATCGGTCTCGCCGGCATGGCCCTGTGGCGGCTGTCCGAGGTCCTGTTCGGCTCCGTCGGACCGGACGGCCGCAGCGCACGCAAGCGGCTGCTGGCGGCGGCCCGCTTCGTGTTCTACGTCTTCGTCGCCTACTCCGTGCTGTCGTTCGCGGCGGACCGCGGCCGAAGCGGCGGCGGATCCAGCGACCGGCAGTCCCAGGACGCCACCGCCAGGGCCCTGGAGATACCCGCCGGCCAGTGGCTGGTCGGCGCGGCCGGCATCGCGATCGTCGTGGCCGGCGGGTGGATCGGCGTACGGGCGGTGCTCCGCAAGTACCACGACAAGCTCCGGCTCGGCCAGATGAGCCCCCGGACACGGCGGCTGGTGGACGTCACCGGCGTGGCCGGCGGCGCCGCCCGCGGGCTGGTGTTCGCCGTGGCCGGCCTCTTCGCCGTCCGCGCGGCGATCGACTACGAACCGGACCGGGCCAAGGGACTGGACGACACCCTGCGCAGCTTCGCGGACACCCCGCTCGGTCCCTGGCTGCTGGTCTGCGTCGCCGCCGGGCTGGTGCTGTTCGGGGTGTTCTCCTTCGCCATGGCCCGCTGGCGCCGCGTCTGATCCGCGTCATGTGGGGAACACGAAGCGCGCGTCTGATCCGCGTCATGTGGGGAACACGAAGCGCGCGTCTGATCCGCGTCATGTGGGGAACACGAAGCGCGCGTCTGATCCGCGTCATGTGGGGAACACGAAGCGAATGAGCGATTCCGAGATTCCGCATGGCGACGGCCGGCCCGTGGACGTGTACCTGGACCTCCTGCGCATCCGGATGGACACGGAGGACTACCGCCTCCTGATGCGCGTGGTGGAACCGGTCCTCGAGGCGATCGACGAGGAGCGCCTGTCCAGCCTCGACTTCGCACTCGACTCAGGGGCCGACGACGAACTGCCCCAGGAGGTCCGTGACGAGGTGGCCCTCGTCATCGCCACCGCCGTCACCGGCCGCCTGGACAACGAAGTGATCGAACTCGACGTGGACGAGACCGGCCCGGTCAGGATCGTCACGGACGCGTCCACCGCGTCCGACCCGGTCCGCCTCGGCGAGATCGCCGACTACATCAAGGAACGGCACCGGCAGACGGAGGAGCTGCGGGGCATCGCCGAGGTCAGCGGACTGCCCACCGACTTCTGAGCGACGCCGGGCCTCAGGCCCGCGGTTCGGCCACGGGCACGCCCAGCGGGCGGGCGAGACCCACCACCGCCTCGTCCAGCCGCTCCAGATGCCGCAGCACGCGGTCGGTGATGCGGCCGTAGCGCGGTGTGCCGGCGTCGGACCCCAGCAGCGAGGCGATGCTCGGCCCCGTCTCGACCCGCGCGGCGGCGTGCTCGTCCGCGACCCGGGCCGCGATGGTCTCGATGTTGCGCACGGTGCGCCCCGCGGCCCCGCGCAGCCGGGGGTCCGCCGCGATCGACGGATGCGTGGGCAGCAGTTCGGCGGTGGCCGCCAGCGTCCGCGCGTGGTACGCGCATGTCTCCAGCAGCGCCACCACGTACCGGGCGGTATGGCGCCGGGCCCGCAGCGGGGTGACCGGATGGGTCAGCGGCTGCGTGGCGGCCCGCAGGTCGGCCAGCGCCTGGTCCAGATCGCGCGCCTTGTCCAGCAGCTCGTCCGCCGGCCCGCCGCTCAGCTGGCCGACCGCGGCCTCGGTGACGTCGGCCAGCCGCTCCAGAACCGTGCCGAGCAGTTCGTTCGTCCGGCGGTCGGTCCGCACCGGCAGCACCAGCGCCGCCGCGACCACTCCGCAGGCCGCACCCAGCGCTGTCTCCTCCACCCGCAGCAGGAGCACGTCGAGGCTGTAGGTGTGCAGCAGCGTGTACAGCAGCCCCAGCATCGCGGTCACGAAGAACGACATCAGCGTGTACGACAGCGGCGCCACGTAGAACATCGCGAAGATCAGCACCAGGACCAGCGCGAACGCCGTCACGGTGTGCTGCCCGACCAACCCCGCCAGGACGATGCCCGCCACCACGCCGAACACCGTGCCCAGCAGCCGGCGGTAGCCCTTGACCAGGATCTCGCCCGTCGAGGCGGTGTTCAGGAAGACGATCCAGCACGTCAGCACCGCCCAGTACCAGCGCTGCGTGGACAGCAGCTCGCCGCCCACGATGGCCAGCGCCGACCCGACGGCCACCTGCACGGCCGCGCGGGTGGTGGGCCGCCGCAGTCCCGTCTCTTCCTCCTCCGACGGTTCCTCGACGCTGTCGATCGCGGCGTCCTCCGCGTCCAGCTCCTCGCGGGAGCGGGCCGTCGCGGGCGTGTCGTCGGACTCGTCCTGCGGGCCGTCCAGCGCGATCCGCAGCCCCAGCACCGAGCGCGCGGCCTCACCGATGCCCCGGAACACGTCCTGGACGGCGGCGGGGGCGGACGGCAGGTTCTCCTCGTCCCGGTAGCCGAGGAGCCGGTTGCGCACATGGGCCAGGGCGGTCCCCGTATCGCCGCTTCCGGCGCGCAGCACGAGGGTGCGCAGCGCCTGGAGGTCGCGGCGGAGCGTGGCGGTGGCCTCGTCCGGCACGGCCAGCTGCCCCACCGACGGCGCGGGCGCGCCCGGCAGGTGCAGCGTGAGCGTGTCGGCCCGTTCGGCGCTGCGGGCGGTCAGCAGCAGCAGGCCGAGCCGCTCGGCGGCGATCTCGGCGTCCGCGATCCGGCGCTGCACGAGCCGCGCCGCCGACTCGTCGGGCGTGCCTTCCTCCAGCCGCGCCTGGATCATCATCGCCGTTTCGTGCAGCGCCGCGGTGCCCTCGCGCACCGCGTCCAGGGCCTTGTCCATCTCGTCCGCGCCGGCGTCGAGAAGGTCGAGCTGCGCGGACACCAGCTGGGCCAGCCGGGCACGGAAGGCCAGCCGCAGCCGCAGCAGCACGCCCGCGGGGGTCGCGGGTACGACCGCGAAGCGCAGCAGGGCACTGGAGCAGAACGCCAGGGCGATGGCACCGCACAGCGTGGGCAGCGAGGACACCTCGGCGCCGACGAACAGGGACAGGAAGTAGACCTGGAAGCCGATCAGGCCGAGCGCGGTGCCCCGGTCGCCGAACCGGCGGCCGTAGACCGCGCAGAAGATCAGGACGACGAAGAAGACGTCACCGGCGTAGAGGCGCGCGTTGAGCACCGCGCCCAGCGAGACGGACGCCAGCGCCACCGGAAGGCCCAGCGCCAGCGTCACGGCCTGCGCGCCGGGCTGCTTCTCCCGGATGGCGAAGGTGGCGACCATCGCCGCCATGGCCCCCGCCACCAGGAGATGCACATCGGCCCGCAGCAGGGCGAGCACGGCCAGGGTGAGGGCGATGGCGCCGACCGTCCGCAGCCCGGCCGTCAGGCGCAGCAGCCCCGGGTCGGACGCGGCGATCCGGTCCCGCAGTCGTGCCCGCACCGAGCGTCCCGCTGCCCTCACGCCGCCGCACTCTCTCCCGACTCACCACACCAAGATCCGCACCTCAGCATGACATGCCACGAGCGGACGGTCCCCTCCAGCCCCGTCCTACTCCTGCCGACTGGTTCCCTCGACGTGGGCCCGCACCTGTTCCGGCGTCAGATAGGCGTCGGTGTACTCGAAGTCCTTCAGCCTCGCGGCCTTGCGGGCCTGGAACCCGGTCCGGACGAAGTCGTCGCCGGCGACCGCGTTGAGGAGCCAGTTCGTCATCACCCGGGTCTTGGCGACGTTGGTGCGCAGCGCCGACCAGTGGTAGCCGCGTGCCACGGCCTGGGCGGGCAGGCCGCGCAGCTCGATGCCCAGCGGCTTGGAGACCGCGTCGGTGCCGCCGAGGTCGACGACGAGCCCCAGGTCCTTGTGGACGTACGGCCGCATCGGCCCGCCCCGCAGCGACGCGATGACGTTGTCGGCGACGTGCCGGCCCTGCCGCAGGGCGTGCTGCGCCGTGGGCGGGCACATCGCCCCGTCCCCCTTGGCCAGGTCGGGCACGGCGGCCGAGTCGCCGAGCGCGAACACCCCGTCGTTGCCCGGCAGGTTCATCTCGGGGGCGACCGCGAGCCGCCCCTTGACGGTCTCCGCGCCCAGCGTCGCGATGAGGGGACTGGCGACGACCCCGGCCGTCCAGATGAGCGTGCGGGTCGGGATCACCCGCCCGTCGGTGAAGGTGACCTCCTCCGGGCCGGCCTTCGCGATGGAGGTGCCCAGGGAGATCTCGATGCCCCGCCGGCGCAGGATCTCCTGCGCGCTGCTGCCGAGCTTGTCGCCGAGCTCCGGCATCAGCTTCGGCGCGATGTCGATCAGATGCCACTTGATCAGGCCCGGGTCCAGCCGCGGATAGCGCTTCACGGCGGCGTGCGTCAGCCGCTGCAGGCACGCCGCGGTCTCGGTGCCCGCGTAGCCGCCGCCGACCACCACGAACTGCAGCCGTGAGGCCCGCTCCACCGGGTCCTGGCTCGCGTCGGCCAGATCCAGCTGGGAGATGACGTGGTCACGGATGTACGCGGCCTCGGCGAGCGTCTTCATCCCGAACGCGTGGTCCGTCAGCCCCGGGATGTCGAAGGTGCGGGTGATGCTGCCGGGGGCCAGCACGATGTAGTCGTAAGGCTCGTTGACGATCTGGTCGGTGATCGTGCGGATGACGCAGACCTTGGACTTCAGATCGACGCCGATGGCTCCGCCCGGAATGATCCGCGTGCGGTACTTCTTGCTGCGGCGCAACGAGACGGCGATCGACTGCGGCGTCAGCACGCCGGAGGCGACCTGGGGGAGCAGCGGCAGGTAGAGCTGGTAGGCGAACGGCGTCACCAGCGTGACGTCGGCCTCGTCCGGGGAGAGTTTCCGTTCCAGGCGGCGGACGCACTCCACGCCGGCGAAGCCTGCGCCAACCACCAGGATCCTGGGTCGTGTCACGGTGTTCATCCCTTTCTGCGGCTCCAGGCGGTCTGCCTCGAACGCCTATCGACTGCCCCTGGATCGCTGGTTCGCACCCCATTGATCCCACCGCGTGTCCGACCGGCACGCCAGTCGGACGCGGCAGGCAGACGAACGCGTCGATCACCACCATGCCCGCCCCGTGGCCGAAAAGCACCAGGCCGGCGTGAAGAACACGTGCACACCCGACCGGCCGGGCCCGACGTCAGGGCGCGGCGTCTCCCTGGAGGTGGCACAGCAGCAGACACACGTCGTCGTCGCGCTCGGAATCGCTCAGCAGCGGATGCAGGATCCGGTCCGCCGAGCCCTCCAGATCCGCGTCCAGCTCCGCCGAACGGAACCCGCCGAGCGCCGAGGCCAGCCGCTCGATGCCCGGGTCTATGCCCTGCGCGCGCCGTTCGACCAGCCCGTCCGTGTACAGCGCGAGCGTCGACCCGGGCGAAAGACGCACCGTGTGGTCGCCGATCTCCTGGGTGAGGGGGATGCCCAGCATGGCGCCGGGTTTGGCGTCGAGCGTGCGCACGGTTCCGTCGGGCAGCCGCAGCACCGGCGGCGGATGGCCCGCGGCGGCCCAGGTCAGCGTGGGCTCGTCCGGGTGCAACCGGGCGATGACGGCGGTGGCGTACAGGTCCGGCTGGAGATGGTGCAGGAACCGGTGCAGCCGGGTCAGCAGCCGGCCCGGGCTGTCGCCGTCGACGGCGTACGCCCGCAGGGCGGTGCGCAGCTGGCTCATCATGACGGCCGCGTGCAGACCGTGCCCGGTCACGTCGCCGACGACGGTGATGAGACCGCCGTCCCGCTGCGGGAACGCGTCGTACCAGTCACCGCCGATGTTCAGCCCGTGGGTGGCGGGCAGATAGCGCGCGGCCAGGCTGAGGCCCGGCGTGGCCGGCAGGTCCGTGAGCAGGGCGCGTTGCAGCGTCTCGGCGATGTCGCGGTTGTGCTCGAAGCGCCGGGCGTTGTCGATCGCGATGCTGGCCCGCCGGGTGAGCTCGATCAGCATCACCGCGTCGTCCGGGTCCCAGCGCGCACCGGGCGGCGACAGGGTCAGCACCCCCAGCGGGGCCCGGCGCGTCGGCAGCGGAACGCACAGCAGCGGCCGTGTGGGATCCAGCGCGGACGGCGGCTGGTCGTCGACGCCGGGCAGGCCGCCGGGATGGTCCGCGGCGTACTGCGGCCGACCGGTCCGGGCCGCGACCACGGCGGCGGCCGGATGCGGCGCCGACCGGTGCTCGTCGTCCTCGTGGTCGAACAGCCAGACGTCGACGCTGCGGGCGTACTCCGGCACCAGCAGGTCCGGCAGCCGGCGCACGATCTCCTCGTGGTTCAGCGAGGCCGTCAGCACGGCGCTGGCGTCCGCGAGGAAGGTCAGTCTGCGGCGGGCGCTCTCCGCCTCGTTGCGTGCGCTGCGCTCGGCGGCGAAGGCCTCGCGCTGGGCCCGGCTGGCCGCGTCCAGCTCGGCGTGCAGCGCCAGGACGCCCTGGTTCGTCTGGTGCAGCTCCTCGCGGTGGAAGGCGACCAGATCCTCCTGCTCGCTGAGCTTGTCCAACACCACGGCCGTGTCCTCGTCGGCGCCGAGCAGCGCCTCCGCGAGGGCCGCGGCATCGTCCTCGACGGCGCCGCTCTCCGTGGTGCGGGCCGCCTCGGGGCAGGGGACCGTGACCTCCCACGGCGGCTCCCCGGCGGCGGCCGACGCGTCCGGCGACGGCGTCACCACGGCGTGCAGCAGCCCCTCCTCGGCGGGGGACCCGGCCATGTCCAGGGTGAGCAGCCAGGTGCCGCCCTTGGTGAGGCACTGCCGAAGATGGGCGCTGAGGGCGGCGGCCAGCCTGGTCCGTTCGACGGTGGGCACACCGTATGCCGCGGCCAGGCGCGCGAGGGCGATGCGGGCGCGTGCCGCATCGGTGACGGTGGTGATCTGCCAAGTGCGCATCATGGGCGTTCCGGCGGGGTCGGAGTCAGCACGGCCACGGCGGTGTCGTCCCGCACCGGACGGGCGGGACTGCTCGCGTCACGTATCGCCACGGCGGCCGTCACGGCCGGGTCGGCCGCGGGCAGACCGGCGTCGGACGGCGGCGTCCAGCGGCTGGGCAGGCCGTCGGTGTGCAGGACCAGCAGCCGGTCGGCCGCCCACTCGGCCTCCTCCTCGCGGAGGGTGGCGGGCCGGTGCACGCCGACGATTCCGGGCCGCGACAGCAGCGGACGCCAGGTGCCGTCCGCGCGCAGCCGCGCCCCCACGTTCCCGATGCCGGCGAACCGCAGCCGCCCGGCCCGCACGTCGAGCTGGGCCAGGGCGACGGCCGCGCCCCGGGTGCCCTTCAGCGCGTCGTGGAGCCGCCGCAGCGACTCGGCGGGCGTGAGATGAGCCCAGCGGTGCAGCGCCGTGACCGCGGCGGACGAGGCCCGGGCCGCCTCCGGGCCGTGCCCCAGGCCGTCCGCCAGCATCAGCGTCAGCCGGTCCCCGGAACGCACCCACGCCCAGGCGTCACCCGAGTACTCGGCTCCGCCGTAGGGGATGTTCACGCCCCCGGCGCGCACGCCGGCGACCGGCGCGGACCGCTCGCCCGACGGGCCGGGGCGCCCTTCAGGATCCGGTGCGCCCGGGCCCGGCATCTCGCCGTTCCGAACGGCGGAGACCGGCTGGGGGCCCGGTTCTTTCCCGAGGACACCACTCTCCCCGGGCACGCCGCCGGCCTGTACCGGAAAGCCCGGCGCACCGCCGGGCACCGCCCCGTGCCCCGTCAGGGCGCCGCACGCCACGGCTCCCACCGGCGCGTGGCCGACCGGTGAGGCACCGCCCGGCCACCAGTCGCCGGCACGGGACCCGCCCTCGGACCACGCCGGGGCGCCGGGAACCGCCGCGCCCTCCGCCGGACCCCGGCCGCCCGACACCGAGTCGGCCCCCACCTGCCCGGCCGGACCGCCGCCACCGCGGGGTGTGGTGCCCAAGCGGGCCACCGCGACCGTGCCGCGGCCGGGCGTGCTGTGCAGGGCGAAGTCGTCGGCGAGCCGCTGACAGGTACCGAGGCCCGCGCCGAGCGAGCCGGTCGTGGAGAAACCGTCGCGCAGGGCCGCGGGCAGGTCCGCGATGCCCGGGCCGTGGTCGATCGTGGCGATCTGCACGACCCGGGACCGAGTACCGCCCTCCCGTGGCGCGGGCGGTGCCACGACGTCGATGAGCACCTGACCGACCCCGGCGTGCTTGAGCAGATTCGTGGCGAGCTCGGTCGCGACCAGCGCGGCGGCCGCGGTGCGCCGCTCGTCGAGACCGGCCAGCGCGGCCGCGCTCTCCGCGGCTACCCGCGCGTCGCGCACCCGCGTCGAGTCGCGCACCGGGACGTCCCACACGCGCGGCATCAGACCTCCTCGCGCGGACGCGGCGGCTGGGCCGCCCAGCACGTCACCCGCACGGTGGTGCCGTCGCCCGGCGTGCTGTCGATCTCGAAATCGTGCACCAGGCGCCGCGCGCCGCTCAGTCCCATGCCCAGTCCATCGCCGGAGGTGTAGCCGTCGCTGAGCGCCTGGTCCAGGTCGGCGATGCCCGGCCCCTCGTCCGTGAAGGCCAGCCGGAGCCCCTGCACACCGCCGCTGCTGATGTGCGTCGCCTCCATCTGTCCGCCACCGCCGTGCACGAGGGTGTTGCGGGCCAGCTCGCTGGCCGCCGTGACCAGCTTGGTCTGCTCCACCAGGCCGAAGCCGAGCCGGGCCGCGGCCTGCCGCACGTGCTGTCGCACCCACACCAGGTCCATGTCGGACCGGATGGGCAAGCAGGCCTCCACGCCCGCGGCAGTGTGCATCACGGACTCTCCTGACGCGGGCCGCCCGGACGATACGCCGGGGTCTGCTGCGAGAGGAGTTCCATGCCCGCCTCGGTGCTGAGCGCCGTCCTCAGCCCGGGCAGGGTCAGGCCCAGTTCCGCCAGGGTGATGGCGACCGCCGGGCGCATGCCGGCCACCACGGTCCGCGCGGCCAGCAGCTTGGCCTGCGCCGCGATCTCGGCCAGCACCCGCCCGAGGAAGGAGTCGACGATCTCCACACCGGAGATGTCGATGAGGACACCGCGCACCCCGGTACGGGAGATGGTCTCCGCGAGATCCTGCTGGAGCTGCTGCGCCGTGCTGTCGTGCAGGTCCCCCTGGAGCGTCACCAGCAGGACGTCGCCGAGCCGGAGGACCGGCACGTGGCCCGTGACGGGACGGGAGTACGCGTCGCTCACCGCTGACCCGCACCCGGGTTCACGATGTCCGCGCCGAGCTCGTGCAGCGCGTACCTCAGCGCGTCGGAGAGGCTGGCGCGAGTGATCACGTCCAGGTCCAGGCCGAGATGGACGATGGTCTGCGCGATCGCGGGGCGGATGCCCGAGACGATGCACTGGGCGCCCATCAGCCGCGCCGCGGCGACCGTCTTCATCAGGTGCTGCGCCACCAGCGAGTCCACCGTCGGCACACCGGTGATGTCGAGGATCGCGAACCGGGCGTGCTGGTCCACGACGGCGTTCAGCAGCGTCTCCATCACCACCTGGCTGCGGGCACTGTCCAGCGTCCCGATCAGCGGCACGGCCACGACGCCGTCCCACAGCCGGATGACGGGCGTCGCCACCTCCATCAGCTGGAGCCGCTGCCGGTCGCTGAGCGCCTGCCACTCACTCAGCGCCGTCTGCATGGCGACCAGCCGCAGGGTGCCCATCAGCACCGTCAGCGCCGTCGAACACGCCCGCAGGTGCTCGGGCGGTGCCTGCTCCAGATCGGCGGCCAGCAGGTTCTCCACGGGCGGCCGCAGGGCGGCCAGCTCGCTGGAGACCTGGGTGTTCGACAGGCCGGCACGCGAGCGGGCCGCGCCCATCCGGGCCAGCTGCTCACGCACCCCGCTGAATCCCGCCGCGTCCGGGTCCTCCACCTGGTCCGAGTCGGCCACCTGGGCCAGCGCGTCCACGACGACCTTTCCCGCCTCCACCGCCTCGTCGCGCGAGACGGTGAACACGGTGCGGAACAGGGGCTCGTCCGCCCACCGCTGGGCGATCTGCTCACGCCTGCGGTGCAGGAAGTCCCTGACCTCGTGCGTCGGCGTGGCGAGCTGTCCGTCCGCTTCGTGCTCCGGCACCTGGTTCTCTCCTCATCCGCGTTGCGTCGACCGAGCCCGCCTCAAGGCAACGGGACGGTGCTGTGACACTTGCCGGGCGACAACTCTAACCATGCGCCGACCTCGTACGACACCGGATCCGGCGCAACCCGTCCGGTTGTGGGGAACGGCAATTGGCCATGCCCCACCGGCGCGCGGAGGACGAACCGCCGTCCGGGCAGAGCGGAGCGAGGGCACCGGGCCCGCCCACGGGGTGCCCGAGGGGCACCCGGCCCGTCAGGCGCTCTGTGCCCCCGGCTCCTCGGGGGTCTCCGGCACCTCGTCGGCGCGGGCCAGAGCCTCCTCGACGCTCTCCGATATCGGCACCGTGATGCTGACGCCCGTCAGGTCGAGCACCCGCCGCACGGCCGGTGTCGGGCTGATGACGTGCACGCTGCCGGCGGTCTTGCGGGTCTCCTGGTACACCCGCAGGATGATGTTCATCCCGGACGAGTCCATGAAGGGGACCGACGAGAGGTCGAGCAGGAAGTGCCGTCGGCCGTGGTGGAGTTGGTTGGCCAGATGGGCCTGGAACTCGGTCGCGGTGTCGACGTCCAGATAGCCGTCGACCGTGATCAGGGCCACGTCCTCCCGGGGCAGTTCGACCTCCACGGACAGCGGGTTCTGGGCGAGGGGCACGGGTACCTCCAACAAGTGCTACGGCCTGGGCAGGTCACCTCTGCGGATGACCGCGGTGCGGGGCGATGTCGGTCGTGGTGCGGGCTCTGCTGCCGTTTTTCATGTGCCTCCCTTCGCCACCGGGCTCCCTTTTCCACCGCGCCCCCGCGATTACCCCGGAAACCGCACCCCATGCCCCCGGGGGACGAACCTTGCCGAAGTCCGCCGCCGGCGACGTACGGTGGCAGGTGTGTGCACCCGAATGCGCTTGCGGCAGGAGGGTAATTGCTGCTGTGGAGCGGGGTGGGCGGAAACCTCCGCCGGGCTCCGCGATCCGCACACCGTCAGGGAGGATGGAGCAGCGTGACCATCGACAGAATCTGGTCGTACGCGCCGGACAGCGGTCACGCCGAGGGGCAGGACCTGAGCGGGTTCACCGTCGCCGCGACCGACGGCACGATCGGGCACGTGGACCGTGAGGCCGCCCCGCACGGCATGCGGCACCTGGTCGTCGACACCGGCGTCTGGGTGTTCGGCCGCAGCGTCCTGGTGCCGGCCGGAGTCGTCACCGCCATCGACACGCAGGGCCGGAGGATCACACTCGCCTGCACCAGGGGAGACGCCAAGGCGGCGCCCCGCTTCCAGACCGACAGCGAGACCCGGGACCGGGAGTACCTCACGGCCGTGGGCGACTACTACGACCGGCTGCCACCGCGTACGACGGCCTCGGCCTGAGACCTGAGCCTCGGACCCGGTCACGGGCGCGCCGCGCCCGGGCCCGGATCCGGGCTCACCAGGGCAGGAAGACGTGCACGTCCTTGCCGCGCTCGTCGCTCACCACGCTGACCTGGTCGCACAGCGTGTGGATCAGATGCCAGCCGATGCCGCCGCCCCCGCTGCGCGGATCGAACGGTCGCGGCGCCGGCTCCGTCGAGCTGGTGTCGTGCAGGACCACGTGCACCCCGTCGAAGGTCCGGCGCATCCGCAGCGCGAACGGACCCGGGGCGTACTGCACCGCGTTGGCGGCCAGTTCCGTCACCACCAACAGGATGTCGTCCCAGTACTCGGGGGCAGAGGGCGGCGAGGAGCGTGACAGATCACGCAGGAACTCCTCCGCGGCCAGCCGCGCTCCTGTCACGTCGTGCGGCTCGCCCACGAAGCTGTTCGTGCGGCTCGGAATCTCCTCGGAGGTCAGTGCGTCATCCCCACGCGGCTCGGTTGACATATCGCCTTTCCGGCCCGGCGTCAGCAAGGGCTGTCGTCAGGGCTGTCGTCCTTTCTCTTGCGTCGCCACTGTTGCGTGTTCCCGAGGGGGCGAGGCCTACGCGTCCGGCTCCCGCTCAACGGAACACGTTGTCCGAGTCGTCCCAGTTCGACGGTTCGTCCTGGGTGCTCGGCCGCCCGGGACGCCTGCGCGACTGGTACATCGCGTCGATCTCGGACGCGTAGTGCCGCACGATCTCGTCCCGGCACAGCTTCATCGAGGGCGTCAGCAGCCCGTTGGACACGTCGAACGGCTCGGGCAGGACCCGGAACACCCGGATCGACTCCGACCGCGACACGGAGCTGTTGGCCGCGGCCACGGCACGCGCCACCTCCTCCCGCAGCGCGTTCTCCTCCCGTGCCTCGCGCATCTCGCCCTGAAGCGCCAGCGCCGCCCGCCAGTGCGCCAGGAACTCCGGGTCCAGCGTGATCAGGGCGCCGACACAGGGCTGGTTGTCGCCCACGACCACCGCCTGGTGAATGAGCGGGTGCATCCGCAGCCGCTGCTCCAGGGCCGCCGGGGCGACGCTCTTGCCGCTGCTGGTGATGATGATGTCCTTCTTGCGGCCGGTGATCGTCAGATAGCCCTCCGAGTCCAGGTGACCGAGATCCCCGGTGGCCAGCCAGCCGCCGCGCAGCGCGGCCCGGGTGGCGGCCTCGTCACCCACGTACCCCTGGAACACCGACGGGCCGCGCACCAGGATCTCCCCGTCCTCGGCCACCCGGATCTCCGTGCCCGGCAGGGCCTGCCCGACGGTCCCGGACTTCTCCCGGCCCAGCGGCTGCATCGTCACCCCGCCGCCGGTCTCCGTCAGGCCGTACCCGTCGTGCACGTAGACACCGATGCCCTCGTAGAAGAGCGACAGATCGCGGCTGAGGGGAGAGCCGCCGGACGTCGCCCGCCGCACCCGGCCGCCCAGCGCGGCCCGCAGCCTGCGGTACACCGTGCGCTCGTACAGGGCGTGCTGGAGCCGCAGATCGAAGCCGGGCCCGCGCCCCCGGCCCAGCCGCTGGCGTTCCAGGGCCGCGGCGAAGTCCCGCGCCGTCTCGGCGGCCCGCTCGAAGAGACCGCCGTGGCCGCCCTGCTGGGCCGTGCGCAGGAAGTTCTTGTAGATCTTCTCGAAGACCGACGGGACCGCGTAGAAGTACGTGGGCCGGAAGGAGCGCAGCGCCGACGACAGCGCCTCCCCGCCCAGGTCGGCCTGGTGACCCATGAGCAGGCCGCCGCGCACGCACAGGCCCTGGATCATCAGCCCGTACACATGGGAGAAGGGCAGGAACGCCAGGACGGAGCCCTGCTCCCCGGGGGGTGCCGCCGTGTGCCCCCAGCCCGTCAGCAGCGTGTCGCAGGGGGCGGCCAGGTTGCGATGGCTGAGGGCGCAGCCCATGGCGTGGCCGGAGGTGCCCGAGGTGTAGGCGATGACCGCCGTGGAGTCCGGCAGCACGATGCGGCGCATCGAGTCGACCGTGGCGAGCGGGACGAACTCCCCGCGCGCCGCCAGATCCTCCAGCGCGCCCGCGTCCAGCTGCCAGACGTGGCGCAGCAGCGGCAACGACGCGCACACCGAGCCGACGGTCATGACGCCCTGCTCGTCCTCCACGACCACGGCCACACACCGGGCGTCCCGCAGGATCCACTCCACCTGGTCGCGCGACGACGTCGGGTAGACCGGGACGACCTCGGCACCGACGGCCCACAGCGCGTAGCACAGGACCGTCCACTCGTACCGGGTGCGCGCCATGATCGCCACGCGGTGTCCCGGCGCGATCCCGGAGGCGATCAGTCCCTTGGCGACGTCCACCATCTGGTCGCGCAGCTCGATCGCCGACACCTCCTCCCAGGAGGCGGCGGCCGGGTCGGCGCGGCGGGCGAGCATCGGCCGGGTGGGTTCGCGGTCCGCCGTCTCGAAGACGCTGTCGGCGAGCCCGCCGGTCAGCGGCGAGACGGCCGGTGGAGCGAGGGCGAGGTCGCGCATGCACTGCTCCTGACGGGTACGGGGCGTGACATTGCCGACGGGTAGCGTCATCGGCGGGGCTCGAATGTAGTCGAGCCGGGGCCCTCGGGGGTCGTGAAATACGGAAGTCGTCCCGCTGATGATCTCGGCGTGATCGGGGGACCCGGACGGCATGAGTCACATCAGTCCCGATCCCGAACCCGAACGCAGCTCCGGCCTGGAACCGGGCGGCGGCGTACCGCCCGGGGAGACCCCGCCCGCGGAGAGCAGCCTGCCCGAGGCGGGGCCCCGGGAGACGCACAACCCGCCCAAGGGCTGGTCCAAGGCACCGATGGCCGTGATCCTGATCCTCGTGGTGCTGATCGCGGCGTTCTTCCTGGCCTACGCCCTCGCTCTGATCCTCTGAGCCCGCCTCCGGAAGAAGTCCTCCGGGCCCGTCTCCCGAAAGGCGGGACGCCTCACGCCTGTGTGTGCCGGACGCACTCGGTGACGACGTCCCGCAGGTTCCCCGTGCGCTCCATCACCGCGCGCTGCACCTGTGCGCCGTTGCCGTCCCGCAGCAGCTCCTCGCAGGCGGCCCGGGCCCGCTCCAGGTCACCGGTGTCCGCGAGGGCCTCCTCGACATGGTCCAGCAGGGCACGCACGACCGCCTCGGCGGGCAGGCGCCGCATGGTCGCGGGGTTCAGCAGCTCGCCCGAAAGACCGGACCGGGCGGCCAGCCAGTCGGCCAGCCGCAGCAGGCTGACACTGTGGCCGAGCGGTTCCCGGCCGGCCCGCCACTCGCGCGCGGCGGTCTCGACCAGCCCGCGCACGAGCGTGGCGACCAGCGCTGCCGTGCCGGAGTGCAGACAGACGTCCGACACCCGGATCTCCACCGTCGGATACCGCTGGGACAGCCGCGCGTCGAAGTAGATCATCCCGTCGTCGAGGAGGGCGCCCGTGGCCACCATGTCCGCGATGAGACGGTGGTACCGCTCGGCCGAGCCGAAGATCTCGGTAGGGCCGGCCGACGGCCAGCGCAGCCACACCCGGCTGCGGTAGCTGCTGTACCCCGTGTCCTTGCCCTGCCAGAACGGCGAGTTCGCACTGAGCGCCGTCAGGACCTGGAGCCAGGGCCGCACCCGGTCGATGACCGCGACGCCCTCCTCGTCGGACTCGACGGACACGTGCACATGGCAGCCCAGGACGAGCTGCTCCCGGGTGGCGATGCCGTACTGATCGGCCATCCACTGATACCGGCGGTTGACGCCGATCGCGGGACTGACCGGCAGCGGAGAGGTGGCGAGCGCCGCGACCGTGCAGCCGATCTCCCCGGCGTGCCGGGCCGCCTCCTTGCGGCAGCGGACGATCTCCGCGCGCAGGCTCTCCATGGACGACTGCGGATGGGTGGCGAACTCCAGCATCTGCTCGTGGAGTTCCTTCTCGAAGACGTCCTGATCCGCGTCGTCCTGCGCGGCCCGGGCGAGCACCGCCGCGGACATCGCCCGCGGTTCCCCGGTCTCCGGGTCGACCAGGAGGAGCTCCTCCTCCACTCCGACGGTGCGCACCCTGTTGCCCGCCCTTCCGTGACCCTGCAGCGTCGACCACCGGGCGTTCTCCCGGTGGTACGACACCCAGTGCCCCTCAGATGCGGTTCGGACACCTGGTGCGGCGGCCGGACTTCACGGAGCGAACGGCGTCAGCCACACGGTGGCCAGCGGCGGCAGCGTGATCCGGACACAGCCGTCCTCCGGTTTGACCGGATCCGGGTTGGTGACGCCGCTGCCGCCGTAACGCGGGTCGTCGGTGTTCAGGATCTCCTGCCAGGCGACGGCGTCGCCCGGGACCCAGAGGCCGTAGTCGTGCCGGACGACCGGGGAGAAGTTCGACACCGCCAGCAGCGCCCCGCCCTCGGCGTCGTACCGCAGGAACGCGAAGACGTTGTCGTCTGCCGAGTCCACCGCCACCCACCGGAAGCCCTCCGGACGGGTGTCGCACTGCCACAGCGCCGGCGTCGCCCGGTACGCCGTGTTCAGGTCACGGACCAGATCCCGCACGCCCCGGTGGTCGCCCGCCGAGTGGTAGCCGTCGTCGAGCAGCCACCACTCCGGCCCCTGCTCCACCGACCACTCGGCGCCCTGCGCGAACTCCTGCCCCATGAACAGCAGCTGCTTGCCCGGGTGGCTCCACATGAAGCCGAGGTAGGCGCGGA